>NZ_ATUP01000001.1:1966031-2293703 GCF_000420265.1 Oceanicaulis alexandrii DSM 11625 | reverse complement strand
GGGCGCGACTGTCTCCGCTGATGAGCTGCGCGCCATGGATCTGACGCCGGACCAGCTCACGGCCTTTTTCGTGGGGCTCGACAGCCCGGTGGCCGCGCTTCGGCTGCAGCGCGCCATCAACACCTATCCCGAAGAACCGCTGCAAGCCGTGATCCCGGGCGTGGCGCTGGCTCAGCTGTGGAGCATTGTGGGCGTCGCCGAACGCACTCTGGCCGCCGTGGCGGCGTTTGTAGTGCTGACAGGCCTTGTGTCGATCCTGACAGCCATTCTGACCAGCCTGAATGAGCGGCGGCGCGAAATGGCGATCCTGCGCGCCCTGGGCGCCCGCCCCGGCCATGTCTTCGTGCTGCTGGTGGCGGAAGCGGCCCTGGTCGCGCTCGCCGGCGCTGTCCTGGGGGCGATCGCCACGTATGGCGCGCTCAACGCGCTCGCTCCGCTGCTGGAGGCGCGCTTCGGCATTCTCTTGCCGGGCTTGGCGCCGGGGCTATACGATCTGACCATTGTCGGCGCCGTTACCGGAGCCGCCGCTCTTCTCGGCCTGTTTCCGGCCTGGCGCGCCTATCGCAATTCGCTCGCTGACGGCATGACGATCAAACTGTAAAGGCGCCCCCTGATGGATTGGGACAAGCTCAAAACCTTCCACGCGGCCGCCGAAGTGGGATCGCTGACCGGCGCCGCGGAAGCCCTGGCCCTGTCGCAATCCGCCGTCAGCCGACAAATCTCGGCGCTCGAAGGCGAGCTGGGGGTGAAACTGTTTCATCGCCATACCCGCGGCCTGCTGCTGACCGAGCCGGGGCGCGTCCTGTTTGAAGCCAGCAAGGATGTGGCGGGCAAGATCGCGCTCGCTGAAGCCAATGTGCTGGACTGCCGGGATGAACCGAGCGGCCTGTTACGGGTGACCGCGCCCACCGCCATGGGCGCCACATGGCTCGCGCCGCGCCTGGCGCGCTTTCATGCGCTCTACCCGCAAATCCGGGTGCGCTTGCTGCTGGTCGACCATGAACTGGATATCGCCAACCTTGAAGCCGATGTGGCGCTGAGACCCTGGGCGGCGACCCAGAACGATCTCATCCAGCGCAAGCTTATGGTGGTGGACCAGCATCTGTATGCGTCTGAAGCCTATCTGGAACGCAAGGGCGCGCCTTCGAGCTATGACGATCTCGACCGTCATGACTTTGTCGGCTACGGCCCGCGCAATCTGGCGCCCATCCCCAATCTCAACTGGCATCTGGATCTGGGCCGCGAGCCGGGCGACAAGCCGCGTGAGGCGCTGGCCGAAGCGAGCACGATTCACGGCATGATGCGTCTGGCCGAGGCCGGCCTGGGCCTGGTGGGCCTGCCCGATTACGTGGCGCGCGAAAATGACAGGCTCAAACGCCTGTTTGAGACCGTCGAGGGACCGCCCTTCGAAGTGTATCTGATCTTCCCTGAGGAATTGCGCGCGTCGCGCCGGGTGAAAGCCTTCCGTGATTTCATCATGGAAGAGGTCAAACTCTGGCGCGAATAGCCGTTTCGACCCGATTTGGGCCGGTTTGGATCCAATTGCGACACCATTGCGGCAGCCCTCTGACACAATTGTTGCAGCCCCGCAAAAACGCATAACGGCTATGGCGAACGGGCTGTTGTCTCGATTGAGGGAGAGGGGCATATACCCCCCGACAGCGGATGCTTTGTCTGCTTTCCCCTTTGAGCGCATACCGTCTCCTCCCCGATTAGGTATGCTAAACTGAGCCGGTCACCGCCGATGCGGGGCCGGCTCTTTTCTTATTATAGAAGGCTTAGTCAGCCGCTATTGACGTCATGGACGTGCGCACCCTCCCCCTCGAGCGCACGTACAGAAAACCCCGCCAGCGTCTTCGCTGGCGGGGTTTTTCATGCTCTGGCGGTGCTTGAAGACCTAGCCCAGCGTCGCCCGCAACATCCAGGCCGTCTTCTCGTGCAGGGTGATGCGCGGAGCGATCAGGTCTGACGTCGCCTCATCGCCATGTTCTTCCGCCAGCTTGAGCGCGTCGCGCGCCGTGCGCACCACTTGCTCGTGACCCGCCACCAGATTGGCGACCATGGTGTTGGCGTCAGGCGTGGCGCTGTCGTGCTTGATCTTGGCTGACGCGCCCATCTCTTCGTATGAAATCGGCGCCAGCACGCCCAGCGCCCGGATGCGTTCGGCGATGTCGTCAGTGGCCGTCCACAGCTCGGTGTATTGTTCCTCGAACATGGTGTGCAGGTCGTGAAAGCGCGGACCGGTCACGTTCCAGTGATAGGCGTGCGTTTTGAAATAGAGCGCATACGTGTCGGCCAGCAGCGCCGTGACCGCCTTGGCCATGGTTTCGCGTTGCTCTTTGCTCAGACCCATATTGATGTCCATTGCCGCCTCCTTTGCGGTGAAATCCATACTTACAATGTGGGGATGAACGCCTTCGGACGCCAACTGAGTTTTTGAAAGAAAGCTATAGAGTTTCTCTATGACTCGGCGGCGGCCTGACAGAACCGGACGATACGTTTCCCCGCCTCTTCCAGCGCGGCGTCATCGGTGGCGTATGACAGGCGGAAGCCGGCGGACGCGCCGAACGCGGTGCCAGGCACAACCGCCACGCCTTCTTCGGTGAGCAAGGCCTCACACACGTCCAGATCGGTCTTCAGGAACTGACCGCCCTGAGAGGTCTTGCCGATCAGCCCGCCGCAATCGGCGAAAATGTAGAACGCCCCTTCCGGCGTGGGCGCGATCAGGCCCGGCGCATCTTCTAGCTTGTCGAGCATGGAGTCCCGGCGCGCCTTGAAGGCGGCGTTGCGCGGCTTGAGGAAGCCGTGATCGCCGTTGAGCGCCGCCACCGACGCCCACTGGCTGATCGAACAGGGGTTGGAGGTGGTCTGGCTCATCACCTTGGCCATGGCCTTGATCAGCTTCTCCGGCCCGGCGGCGTAGCCGATCCGCCAGCCTGTCATGGCGTAAGCCTTGGACACGCCGTTCATGGTCAGCGTGCGATCATACAGATTGGGCGCGACCTGGGCGAGGGTGGCGAATTCAAAATCGTCATAGACGAGGTGCTCGTACATGTCGTCAGTCAGGATGAGCACCTGGGGATGGCGCTCGAGCACCGCGGCGAGACCCTTGAGGTCTTCAGCCGTATACGCGACGCCGGTCGGGTTAGAGGGCGAGTTCAGGATCACCCACCGCGTGCGGGGCGTGATCGCCGCTTCCAGCGCTTCAGGCGTCAGCTTGAAGCCGTCTTCAACGCCGGCGGAGGCGAACACCGGCTCCGCGCCGCACAACAGCGCCATTTCGGGATAGCTGACCCAGTAGGGCGCGGGGATCACCACCTCGTCGCCGGGGTTCAGCGTCGCGAGGAAGGCGTTGTAGATGACCGGCTTGCCGCCCGGCGACACGTTCACCTGGGCCGGCGTGTACTCAAGACCGTTATCGCGCTTGAATTTGGCGCAGATCGCCTCCTTCAGCTCCGGCAGGCCGTCCACATTGGTGTATTTGGTCTGACCGGATCGAATCGCGTTGATCGCCGCTTCCTTGATGTGGTCAGGCGTATCAAAATCGGGCTCGCCCGCGCCCAGACCGATCACGTCCTTGCCTTCCGCCTTGAGCTGACGCGCCTTCTGGCTGACCGCGATGGTGGCCGACGGCTTGACGCGGGACAGCGCCTCGGAGACGCGCAGCAAATCCTGCGCGGCGGATGCAGACTCGGACATGGACATACTCCTCAAGAATAAATTTCGCTGCAGCGCATCAATCAGGTCTACGCTGCAACAAAACAAAGCGGGTCACCAGCTGCGCCGGCGCCTCAATGGCGCGCTCGGCCACCCTCAACCCATAGGCGCGGGCCAGGCCCGACGGCCCCACAGCGCCCCATCCGGGATCGGACTCAGTGCGGATCGCCGCCAGGCCAGCAGTATTTGAAGCAAAAGCGCGTGTGCGCAAGCGCTTGTTATCGATATAGGGCGCCAGCTGAGCCAGCGCTTTTTCATGGCCCACAACTCCGATGAGCGGGGCCTCGTCCACAATCCGTCGATACAGATCAAAGCGGATCTCGATAGAATGCTCGGCCAGCACCTGCGCCCAGCCCTCTTCAACCGCGGCGACCGTTTCACCGATCGGCCCTGCGGCGCTATCGATCGCAGCGACGGCATATCGTGCGGCGCCACCGCGCAGGGCGCTCAGAACAGAGTCCAAGGTGTCATGGGGATCCAGCAGACTGGTTTGCGGGACCAGCTGCTCGGCGGCCTGATGGGTGAAACTGCCTTCAGGCCCCAGAAACGCGGTCAACATGGCGACATCCTCCCGTGATCCGTCGCCAGCCTAATCGGCGCGGCTTTGCGCACAACTGTTCCGCCCAGAAATCAACACATTTGACCTCGCCTTCGCCCGATTTCGGCCCCGGAGCCGCCTCGGGACAGGCTAAGGCTAATTCATGTCCGGTTCACACGCCGCAGACGAGGCAGGCCAAGGGAGGGCGAGACGATGAAGCAGAACACATCCAGCATGGGCCTTCTGGGCCTCGGGCTCGCAGCCCTGTGCCTGATCGCCGCCGCCTGGACGCTCTACACCGGATCGGCCAGCGGCGCGGAGTCCCTGTTTATCGCCGTCGAGGCGTCCGGCGCGACACATCTCGGACGCTAAGCGACTGATCAGTGATTGAAACCCCGGCGCAATGGCCTCATCTGTTGCGCTGTGAGTGTCTCCGCTTCTCCGCTCCCCGCCCTCAGCCCTGACCGGTTGCGCGACGCGATACGGCGCAGCCTGCCCTTGGGGCTGGCGATCCTCTTGCATGTGGCGATGCTCGCGCTTCTGATCCGGACGCCGCCGGCCGAACTCTTGCGGATCAGCGCTGTCAGCGATGTCCTGGATGTGCGCTTTTACACCATTAGCGCGACGGACGCCGAAAGCGACGCCCGTCTGATCGAACCGCCCCTGGCGGAGGTCGAAGCGGACCCGGCGGACGCTGAACCGTCGCCCGTGAATGAGACCGAGACAGCCGCGCCTGACCCCGTCGCCGCCGAAGACACGCCAGCGGACTCCCCTGAGGACGACACGCCGCCAATTGACGACACTGCGATCAGTCTGAGCCCCGATGTCGCCCTTCCACAGGATAGCCCCGCGACTCAGAACAGTTCACGCGGCTCGGGCCGCGGCCAGCTCTCTTCATCTGCACCGCCGGCTGCAAATGGCCCTGTCGCCACAACCCAGATCAATCCGGCGCCCCCGCGCGCCGCCGCCCGGCGGCCCAGCTTCGCTGATATCCTGACGCGGGCTGAAACCCGGCTGGACCCGGCCGATTTTCAGGTCGCCCTGTCCCTGAACGGCGTCGTGGGAACAGTCCGTGAGAGTTTTTGCCTCTCCTCATCCCAAGCCAATCTGGAAGCAGGAGCGTGTCCGGACGGGCCCAATCCGAGATCCGCCGAGCTGGCCCGCTTCGGTCTTCAGGCCCTGGGCGAGGCGTCGCCGGAATTTATCGAAGACATGGACCGCATGGCGTTCCAACTGCGTCAGCTGGGCGCAAACCCATCACAAGTCGAACGCATCATGCTGGCGCTCAGCGAGGCGCGCCGTGAAGCGATCGCCACCCCCGGCGTGACCCGCGCCATGCAGCGCGATCAAGACGCCCGAACGGACAATCTGGGAAACCGGCTTCCAGACCCCGATTGACCGCCTTGCACGACACGCCATCCACGCGAGTGCTTAATCACCGATCAACCCAAGCAGGCAACGCTTCAAGAGTGTGCTTCGGGAGATCAAGCAATGCTGTCCAATATACCCGTGACCTGGCGAATGATTGTTTCCGCCTTGTTGCCCACGCTCGCACTGGTGTTCTTTGCCGCCAGTCTTGTGATCAATCAATGGAGCGTCGCGCGTGATATGGCGGCTGTGGAGGACGCCACACGCTTCACGCGGAGCATCAGCGAACTGGTTCACCAACTCCAGCGAGAGCGCGGACGCTCAGCGGGGTTTGTCGGCAGCCAGGGCGGCGATACCTATCGTCGGGCTTTGCAAACGCAGCGCGATGAAACCGACAGCGTCCTGAGTCAGTACCGCACAGCTCGAACCACTGCCGCCGCAAGCCTGAACCAACCCCATCTCGAAGATGTTCTGCATCAGGTAGACGAGCATCTTGCGCAGCTGGTCACCCATCGCCAGCGCATAGACGGATTGAACCTCAACCTGGGCCAAGCGGTCGGCCCTTACACGCAAACCATTTCGGCGATGCTGGAATCCGTCGCCGAACTGTCCCATCTGGGCAAATCCAGTGACCTGTCGAGTCAGATGATCGGCCTGCTCAATCTCATGTCGGCCAAGGAAAGCGCCGGCATTGAACGGGCTGTCGGATCCAACATTTTCGCCTCACGCAGCGTAACGCCGGACAGGCACCAGCTGGCATTGAATCTGATGGCGCGTCAGACCGCCTTTTTTACAGAGTTTCGCGAATTGATGGGCGCTGACTGGGCGCAAAGGCTCGACACCCTTCTGGAACAACCCGAAGCACTCGCCGTCGACACTGCCCGCGAAAACCTGATTGCCGCAGGATATGGCGACGCGTTGTCAAACCTGACCGGCAGCGACTGGTTCGAGCTGACCACCCAGCGTATCGAGCTGCTGATGCAGCTCGAAGAGGTTCTTGCTCAGGACATCATCAGCAACGCCGCCACCTTGCGACTGCAAGCCCGGAATACAGCTCTGACAACCCTGGCCTTGACCATCGTGATCGCCCTGATTGCCCTTTTCGGGACCGCAGCGTTGATGTGGTCGGTCGTGCGCCCTCTCGCAGCGATCACGGCATGCCTGGGCAAGCTGGCGGGCGGGGACACCAGTGTTGTGATCACCGGAGCGGAGCGAGGCGACGAGATCGGCGTTTTGGCGCGCACCGCGGAATCCTTCCGCAAAGCGACGCATGAGCGAGAGCAGGCGGTCCAGGAACGGGCGGGGATGGAACAGGCGGCCATGAGAGAGCGCCGCAAGGTCCTGAGCGAGATGGCGACCCGCGTGGAGGCGGCGACACTGGAATCTGTCGGGTCCGTCGCCGACGCTGCTCAATCGCTGAAATCCAACAGCGACACGATCCGCAGCACGCTGGAATCAGCTGGTCGCACGGCGGATCAGGTCACCCAGGCGACAGAGCAGAACGTCAAGCATACCGGTCGCGCCGCAGAACTGGCGTCTGAACTGTCAGCCGCCATCGGCGAAGTCACCCAGCAGATCACACGCGGCGACGCCCTGGCGCGAAACGCCATGGGTGAGGCGGACCGGTCCCGGCAGAGCGTTGAGGAGCTCAATGAAGCCGCCCAGCAGATCAGCGACTTCATCGGAATGATCACCGACATCGCCGAGCAGACCAATCTGCTGGCCTTGAACGCCACCATAGAAGCCGCGCGGGCCGGAGACGCAGGCAAGGGCTTCGCGGTGGTCGCAAGCGAGGTGAAGGCGCTGGCCGCCCAGACCAATCAGTCGACCACCCAGATCGCCGAACGCGTCGCCCAGATCCAGAACCGCACCCAATCCACGGTGGAGGCCATGAACGCCATCAGCCAGTCCATTGAAAATATTGGCGAAGTGACAGCGTCTGTGGCCGCCGCGATGGAAGAGCAATCCGCGTCCACAGGGTCTCTCTCAAGCTTTGTCGACCAGAATCGCGAAGCGCTGACGCGCGTGAGCAGCGATATCAGTGAACTGGTCGAGATGACCACGCGTTCCGCCAAGGATGCAGAAGGCATGGCGGGCCTGGTGCAAACCATGGCGACCACAGCAAGCGAGGCCAGCACAGCGATTCCCGAGATCGTTCAGCAAGCCGTGGCCGCAGCCGAGAGCCGGCGAGAACAACGCCAGTCCGTGCAACACAATGCCGAGCTGATGGTCGGCGACAAGCGGATGACCATCACGCTGATTGATGCTTCAAAACAGGGCGTTCGGATCGCTTGCAATGACCTCACGGAAGGCCAGATCGTCAAGCTGACCAGCCCGCCGCTGGATGATCTGGCGACGGTGATCTGGGCCAGCGGGGGAGAGGCCGGACTAAGTTTCGCAGAGCCCCTAAGCGAAAACGCGCTGAAAGTGCTGTTAGACGCGGGCGCCCGGGCGATTGCAGCCTGATCAGCCGTTGACGGGTTGCGGCATTGACCGCGAGGGGGAAATGCCGCTTGCATGCGGCCATGAATTTTCTGTCCGACACCACCGCCCCCGCCCACCCGGCCCTTCTGGATGCTTTGGCTCGCGCCAATGACGGCTTCGCGCCCAGCTATGGCGCTGACCCCGTCAGCGCCGGGGTGAAACGCCAGCTCTGCGAGCTGTTTGAAACAGAGCTGGAGGTGGTCTTCACGGTGTCCGGGACAGCCTCCAACGCATTGGCCCTTTCCGTGCTGTGCCCGCCAGACGCCATGGTGTTGTGTCATGACGAAGCGCACATCCATCGCGATGAACGCGGCGCGCCGGAGTTTTTCACCCGCGGCGCCAAGCTGCTGCCGCTGGCGGGCGAACACGCCAAAATCCATCCCGAAGCGCTGGCTGACACGCTGAAGCAATGGCCGAGTGACTTTGTCCACGCCACGCCGCCCGCCGTTCTGAGCCTGTCCCAGCTCAACGAGTCAGGCTGCGCCTATACGCTGGACGAGCTGGACGCCTTGATCAGCCAGGCGAAAGCGCGCGATCTGTTCGTGCACATGGACGGGGCGCGCTTTTCCAACGCGTTGGTCTCGCTGAGCTGCACGCCCGCCGAGATGACCTGGAAACGCGGCGTCGACGCGCTGAGCCTGGGCGCCACAAAAAACGGCGTCATGGCAAGCGAAGCGATCATCCTGTTCCCGTCGGTCAAGGACCGCCTGCCCCAACTGCTCGCCAATCAGAAACGCGCCGGGCTTATGCTGCCCAAGATGCGCTATGTCTCCGCCCAGATGGGCGCCTGGCTGGAGCAAAATCTCTGGCTGGATCTGGCGCGCAAAGCCAACGCCGCCGCCAAGCGCCTGTCAGACGGGCTGGCGGCGCTGCCAGGGGCGGAGCTTGTGCATCCCACTGAAGGCAATGAGGTGTTCATCCGGCTTGATGAGACGCTGGCCGCGCGCCTGCGCGAGGCCGGGGCCGGATTTTACAGCTGGCCGGACGGCTCGGCGCGCTTCGTGGCCAGCTGGTGCACGACCGACGCCGAAATCAGCGCCGTTCTGGACGCGGCTGAGGCTGAGGCTGAGGCCTAGCCCTTGCCTTCTTCCTTGTCGCCGATGCGGCGGAAGGGACCCGCATAGCGCGGATCCTGACGGCGACGACGGTCGGGACCGAAATAGCCCGGCGTCTTCACAAAGCGTCGCGGCTTCTCGATCAGGGTCACCAGGCGATTGTACAGATCCACCGGCCGGACCGGCTTGGCGAGGTATTCGTTCACCCCCGCATTGATCGCCTCAAAGACTTTCGAGCGGTCAGTGTGGCCCGACACCATCACGATCGGCAGATACTTGTTCGGGCTGTCGGACGCGGTGCGGATCAGCCGGGTGAATTCCAGCCCGTCCACATCGCCGAGCATGTAATCGACCAGCGCCAAATCCGGATTGGCGTTGCGCATCAACTCGAAAGCATCCGCTGCGTCGCGGGTCTCGATCACCGAGCGCACCCCGAAGCCCTGCAAAATCGTGCGCAGGATCGAGGACATGTGGGCGTTATCCTCAACGATAAGCACCCGAATTCGTTCAAAACTGCCTTGAGACATGGCGCTTTAGCGACCCTGCTGATTGACGTCCGTGACCCGCACATTGCCTCACAAACGGTTAAACAAGACTTGCAGCTCCGCACCCCCTGTTCAAGCCGTTGCAGCGCCCCCATATTGCCCCCATGCCCAAGCTGACCCGTGATGATAGCGCCCTCGCCCCGCAAGGCGTCGAGGACATGGCCCAGGCCGATTTTGTTCAGGACCAGGCCGTGTCCGGATCCATCAAGGATCCGCTGAGCCTGCCTGCGAACTGGACCCCGCACCGCCCCGACCGTCACGACAAATCGGAGGGGGGGCAGAAATTCCAGATGGTCTCCGACTACGAACCCGCCGGCGACCAGCCCCATGCGATCGCGGAGCTGGTGGAGGGGGTTAATCAGTCGGAGAAGGACCAGGTTCTCCTCGGAGTCACCGGCTCCGGCAAGACTTTCACCATGGCGAAAGTGATTGAAAACGTTCAGCGTCCCGCTTTGATCCTGGCGCCGAACAAAACCCTGGCGGCGCAGTTATACGGCGAGTTCAAGGCGTATTTTCCCCATAATGCGGTGGAGTATTTCGTCTCCTACTACGACTACTACCAGCCCGAAGCCTATGTGCCGCGCACGGACACCTTCATCGAGAAGGAGTCCACCATCAACGAGGCCATCGACCGGATGCGCCACGCCGCCACCCGCGCGATCCTGGAGCGCGACGACGTCATCATCGTCGCCTCGGTGTCCTGCATTTACGGCATCGGCTCGGTTGAGACCTACACCGCCATGGTATTCGATCTGGAGGTGGGGGCGGAGAAAGACCCCCGCCAGGTCATGCGCGACCTCGTCTCGCTGCAGTACACAAGAAACGACGCCGCCTTCCAGCGCGGCACCTTCCGCCTGCGCGGCGACGTGCTGGAGATCTTCCCCGCCCACTATGACGCCCGCGCCTGGCGCATCAGCTTTTTCGGCGACGAGATCGAGTCCATCAAGGAATTCGACGCCCTCACCGGCCAGCCGATCAGCGAGCTTGAGAAGGTCCGCGTCTACGCGAACTCGCACTATGTCACCCCGCGCCCGACGCTGAACCAGGCCATTGTCAGCATCAAAAAAGAGCTCACCGAGCGCCTGGAATGGATGGAGGCCAACGGCAAGCTCTTGGAGGCCCAGCGCCTGCAACAGCGCACCGAGTTCGACCTTGAAATGCTCGAGGCCACCGGCTCGTGCATGGGGATCGAGAACTATTCGCGCTATCTCACCGGCCGCAAGCCCGGCGAGCCGCCCCCCACCATGTTTGAATACATGCCCGACAACGCGCTGGTCTTCATCGACGAAAGCCATGTCACCGTGCCCCAGCTCGGCGCCATGTACAAAGGCGACTTCAGCCGCAAGCGCACCCTGGCCGAGCACGGCTTCCGCCTGCCCTCCTGCCTGGATAACCGCCCCCTCAAATTCGAGGAATGGGAGGCCATGCGCCCGCAAACCCTGCACGTCTCCGCGACTCCGGGAAAGTGGGAGCTGAACCAGACCGGCGGCGTGTTCACCGAACAGGTCATCCGCCCCACCGGCCTGATCGACCCGCCCGTGGAAGTGCGCCCGGTGCAGACCGAAACCTCCAGCCAGGTCGACGACATCATCGAAGAGGCCCGCAAGGCCGCCGAAAAGGGCTTTCGCACCCTCATCACCACCCTGACCAAGAAAATGGCCGAGGACCTCACCGAATACATGCATGAGCAGGGGCTGAAGGTCCGCTACATGCACTCGGACATCGACACGGTGGAGCGGATCGAGCTGATCCGCGATCTGCGCCTGGGCGAATACGACGTCCTCGTCGGCATCAACCTGCTGCGCGAGGGCCTCGACATCCCCGAATGCGGCCTCGTCGGCATTCTCGATGCGGACAAGGAAGGCTTCCTGCGCTCTGAAACCTCGCTCGTTCAGACCATTGGCCGCGCGGCAAGGAACGCCGACGCCAAGGTGATCCTCTATGCCGACCGCATCACCGGCTCCATGGAGCGGGCGATGGAGGAGACCGAACGCCGCCGCGAGAAACAGATCGCCCACAATCTCGAGCACGGCATCACCCCGCGCACGGTGGTCCGCGGCGTCAGCGACATTCTGCAAGGCGTGATGGAGCAAACCGCCAAGGGCCGCGGCAAATCCCGCGACAAGAAACGCGAGCGCGCCGTCGCCGAGGATCAGGCCCGCTTCGAACCCAACAATCTCAAGGCCACGATCGCCGATCTGGAGAAGCGGATGCGTGTGGCGGCGGCCGATCTGGAGTTTGAGGAAGCGGCGCGGCTACGCGATGAGATCAAGAAGCTGGAGGGGGCTTAGGGGGTTAATTTTTATGTGGAACTTTTTTCACTGCGCGGTGCTTCTGACCAGTAATTCCCCCTTCGAAAATATCTTCCGCCAGAACACTTAGAAACAGACTACGCTTTGCATGACTGGAAAGGTCTGGCGTCAAAATAGCCTTATCACCTTCCATTTCTATATGGACATTAAGGCCATGGGTGGAAATGTATGATCGAATTCTAGGCCCAGTACACTGTTTAAGATAGTTTCCATACTGAAGAGCTGCGAGCTTTCGCGCAAATAGCTTACTTCCCGTCACAGCAGAGGAAAAATCATCCATATTTGTTATTTCAATGCTATCAATCGAAGACAGAACACTCAGCCCCTCCTTGGCCTTGTCTTCAATTGCTTTATTAAAATTAGTGGCCACCTGAAAGGCATTCGCGTTGAATATATAATAAAATCCACGGAATAAGAAAAAATCAATGTCATCAGAAAGCGTGAATATATCACTATCGCTTGGAATCAAAAGGTCCTTCTCAAAAAGAGCTACATGAGCGGCGCGTACAGTTTTTATATTCCCACTCTTGGTGAAAACATCAATGCACTCACTCGCGTCATTAGTTACAAACCGTGTCAACCTTATCTTTTGGTCAGAAACATTTTCCGAAGTAGGCTTAATAGTGCCGTCAATCTCAATGCCAGGAAGGTTATCCAGAAAAGTCCTAGGGCCACCTTCAAAATCAGATGGCAATATACCAATGGATGAGTCAGTTACAGCATCATATTCTAGCGGCACAACATCACGCTCTGCCAAGCTCAGGAGCCGCCTCTTTATTCCACCAGCTAACTGAATTCTGAGGTCATCCCTAGCATTTAGCCTAGCCCACCCCCCATCTGGCTGGTTGGGCTTCAGGGTGCCAAGAAAGATGCTTGCATCTGAGGGGCCGCCTGCGGCTCCCAAAATTTGAATCAGGTCGCTAAGCTCCGCTTCCGCTTTCTTTAGCAGATCCTCTTCAACGTTCAGATTGTCAGACATAGAAAAATTAACCCAGCCTAGGAACAACGTAAAAGTTAGTACTAGCGATTCTCACTAGCTTCACAATATCATTTGTTAATTTATTCTCACGGGGCACAATAAGGTAGGCATGAATTACCTCCTTGCCGCCAGACTGGATTTCCGCAGAATAAACTCTCCACCCCCAAAACAAAAGGAAAAGATTGGTAAAATATGAACGAGTAGCAATTAAAGCCATTACAAACAATGAAGAAAATGTAACAAATATAACCAGCCCTTTAGTATCCGTTATCTCGTTTATAAAAAATGCTGGTAGAAACGATATAACAAACGACATTACGTCCTTATCAATTCCATTGATATTCCTAATTTTAGTTGAATTTCCACCCTTTCTATTAGAAAGGAATGATATTATAGATATAGAGCAAATTGTAGAAACTATTACAAGAATAGAAGATATTACAAATTTACTCCAATCTCCCCACAGGGCAGCGGTGGCAACAATCAACATTGGCCACAAAAATGAAATAACGATTATGACATATCCGATACGGCTCATCATGCCCTCACTAGGAACAAATCCAGAACATTTGTCAAACTAAATTTTATCACTGGTTGATCCAAGCGGGAGTAACTAACCTTATCATCGCACTCTCTCTCGTAGATTGACCAACAATTAGTGGATAAAAAAATTGCACGTTAGGAAGGCTCACTTTCGCTATGTAAACGGTAAGAGAGTTTACGTACGCTCAGCCCTAATTCGGTCTGCCGCATCAGAGCCCAAAAAATACAAGAACGGCACCTGCTATCAAACGAGCTGCCCAGACTGCGGCCAGACTTGTTACTACTACCGATCGAATAAAGGCGGTTCGACGTGGTTTAGCGCTCTTGGACATCCATGGCCCAAACATCCTTGCATAACCCAAGGCAAAGGTTTCGGCGTTGTCCCAAGCAGCGATACAGCTGACCTCTTTGACGATCTAGAGTCACTTCCAGACGAATAGCCCAGAGATCGCTTTCTAATAACTCAACAGCTTCAGACAGCCCGGACGCGCAGCGATCCGGGATCAACCGGAAACGCTCCTATCTGATCTCTACGACGCCTGCAGTAAATCCCGGCTCAAGGCCGGGATGACGGGTGGCGATGCATCCCCCTTCTCTTCCCCGGCGAATGCCGGGGCCCAGAGCCGGAGTCGTGGTAACCATACGCGACTGACAAGCTGATCAGATTAAGCGCTAGCGCGTATTGAAATTACTCAGGACACGATATGTGATCGACGAATTCGTCGCCTCAATCACCTCAATCCTGGCTCCGCGATAGGCAAGTTCACTCGAAGAACTTAGATCGTATTCAACATCATTCGAGAAAGCCGGACGCGCAACGTTGCCGGAAAACTCACGATAGGAAATGTTGACCTTGTCTCCAACGCGACCGCTGTACAGCAAGGTCTGTTGGAATGAATTTGTATTGGCAACGATGCGCTGAGTTCGTTCAAACGGACGATCACGGCACGTGCGCATATTGAAGGCCGTCACAACACAAATTTGAGAACCACCCAGTTCCGCTTGGATTGTCTGTGGCGGGTCCATAAAAACATTTTGGCTAAGCGTTCCCACTTCGCCGGGAGCATTCCCCATAAGAAAGCTATGAAACGTCGTTTCAGAATCTTGGCCCACTTGCGGATAAAATCCGCCATGGAGGGTATAACCACTGATCGCTGTACGCTCATCGATGGCGATACCATCTTGATAAACCATATTGCCTTGCGAGAGCATTTCCTCGCCAACAGAAACAGTCACGGTCTCATTGAGTGGCGGCCTACTGAATTGGTCTGATGGAGCTACATAATTGTACTGCGGCGATACGCAGGCCGTTGCAGCAAGCGCTCCAAGTATCGCCAGTAGATGTTTATGCATTTTCATGCTCGCCCCCCCTAGACGTTGTTTTGCTTAAGTAAGCCAAGATGCATCAAAGGTAGCAAGATATTTTTGCTACAGGGGAAGCATGTACCAAAAATTCTCCATAACAGAGCGTACTAAATCCAGAGCCGGATGCGTGGCGCCTGCATATCTCTGGATCCCGGCCTTCGCCGGGAAAGAGGGGGCGTCCAAGGCGGAGAGCGCCACCCCTATCCCCCACCCCGCCCTCATCCCCTATTCTCACCGCCATGAGCGCTGAGAGCCCTGACATCAATGATCCGAGGATCGCCCGGGCGCGGGCGATGCGGAAGGCGGGGGCGGAGACCGCCGAGATCGCGCGCGCCTGCGGCGTGGGGGTGAGCACGATTTATCGCTGGGCCGAGGCCCATGGCTTTCGCGTCTGTGATCTGGAGGCGGCAGCCTGGGCCGCGTCGGGGCGGGGATGCAGCTCAAACGTCTCGGCCTTCGGGCTTGACCCGGAGGCCCATGCAAACGCCGCCGCGGGGCCTGGGTCCCCGGATCAAGTCCGAGGACCGAGCGGGGGAGAGCGTGTCTCCCCTCCTGAAGTCCCGGACGCGCGCAGCGCGAGCCGGGATCTCCCTCAGGATACAGCGCCTCACGCGGAGGGAGGCCCCGGATCAAGTCCGGGGTTTCAGGCCGGGAAAGAGATTGAAGAGACCGACGACGCCGAGATCACGGCTGAGCAATGGGCGGCGATGGCGCGGGGGTTGAAACAGCGCGCCTTGCGCCTGACTGAAGCCGGGCGCCTGCGCCAGGCCGAGCAGGCTTTGCGGCTGGCCGAACGCTATGAGCGGATGCAGGCCAGCGCCGCGCCGGCGCCGGCAAAGGATGACGGCGTGGATTATCACGCCCTGCTGGAAGCCAAGCTGACCCGGCTGCACGAGCACTTGCGCGAGAAGGCCGGGCTGAAAGAGGGCGAGGACTTCACCGACGCCCACCGCGCCGCCCTGGGCATCAAGCCCCTGCCGCCCGAGTATGGCGGATGAGGCGGGGGGAGATGGGAAGATGACGGTTTGGGAGCAATCTCCTCTTCTCTTCCCCTGCGTAGGCGGGGGCCCAGGGCCGAATACGTGGCGCTTGATGATCTCTGGGTCCCGGCATTCGCCGGGAAAGAGAGTGTTTGTGTAGCCGGGATGACGATTGGGGGTTATGGGAAAGCCAGTACCCAACCTCTCGGCCTTCGGACTTGATCCGGAGGCCCATGGGTCCCCGGGTCAAGCCCGAGGACGGAGCTGTGGAGCAATCACGCCGGCAGACTGACCCGCGCGCGCAACCCGCCCAAGGGTGAGTCTTCAAGCCGCAGTTCGCCGCCATGGGCGCGCAGGGTGTCGCGGGCGATGGCGAGGCCGAGGCCCACGCCCTTGCGGTTGGCGTTGCGGCTTTCATCGAGGCGAGAGAAGGGTTTGAACGCCTCCTCGCGCTGATCGCCGGGAATGCCGGGGCCGTCATCATCAATCAGGATTTCAATGCGCGAGCCGTTGCGGCGGGCGCTCAGGCGCACGGTCTGCGCATGGGCGGCGGCGTTGGACACCAGATTGGCGAGGGCGCGCTTGAGCGCGCTTTCGCGCGCCGGCGCGGTCAGCCCGTCTTCCAGCTCCAGCTCCAGATCGACGCCTTCGCGGGCCGCGTCATCAGCCAGGGTTTCGCACAGGGCGGTGAGGTCGAGCGCGTCCGCCTCCTCCCCCGCCTGGCCGCGGGCGAAGGCGAGATATTCCTCAAGCGCCGCCTCCATGTCCGCCAGATCGCGGCGAGCGGCGTCGCGCTCCTCGCTTTGCGGCATCAGGGCGAGCTGCAGGCGCAGGCGCGTCAGCGGCGTGCGCAGGTCATGGCTGACGCCCGCGAGCAATTGCGTGCGCTGTTCGATATGACGTTTGAGGCGCGCGCGCATGTCGAGAAAGGCCGCGCTGGCGCGGCGGACCTCGCGGGCGCCGGCGGGCTTGAACCGCTCCACATCCTGGCCGCGGCCAAAGGCTTCGGCGGCCTCCGCCAGCTGGCGGATGGGTTTGACCTGATTGCGGATGAACAGGATGGCGACGGTCAGCAGCAAGCCCGTGGCCAGAAACAGCCAGATCAGGAAGATATGCCCGGTGGTGGCGAACACCCGGTCGCGCACGGCGATGAAGCGCAGCACGCCGCCCTCCACCTGCACCCGGATGTCCACGTAGGAGGGATAGCGCGTGGTGTCGAACCAGAAGGCGTGATCGAGCTCCGCCCCCAGCGCGCTGCGCAGCGTGCGGTCGAGCGCACGGAAGAACGCCGTCCGCCGCGTGGTGGGCAGCACATCCCCCTCGCGATACTCGACGCTGAGATCGGTGGTGGCGAAGGCGAGATTGGCCAGCGCGTCGAAGTCTTCGGGGCCGTCGCGCTCGTACAGCCGGACCACCAGCGCCACCTCGCCGGCGACGCTCTCACTCAGGCGCGCGGTGGTGGTCTGCCAGTGCTGTTCAAAAAACGCCCAGGTCACCGCCCCCTGCATCAGCGCGACGGGCAGCACGATGATCAGCAGCGAGCGCTCAAACAGGCCCTTGGGCAGGTAGGGTTTGAGGGAAAAGCGCATCGGGCCTAGGGCTCGACGCCGTCATAGACCGGGTCGGCGACCAGCTTGTAGCCCGAGCCGCGGACGGTCTGGATATAGAGCGGGGATTTGGGATCGGTCTCGATCTTGCGCCTCAGGCGGGTGATCTGCACGTCCACCGCCCGCTCGCCGGCGCCATTGGCGGCCTGCTCGGACAGCGACTGGCGCGACACCGCCTCGCCATTGGACCGCGCAAGCGCGGCCAGCAGCGCCGTCTCGCCGCCCGTCAGGCGCACCGACGCGCCGTCCTGGCTCAGCTGCCCCGCCTCGATCTCGAACCGCCACGGCCCGAACGCCACCGCCGACGGCCCGCGCGTCTGCGGCAGGGCGCGGCGCAGGATGGCCTGCACGCGCAGCACCAGCTCTTCAGGCTCGAACGGTTTGCCCAGATAATCATCCGCCCCCAGGCTGAGGCCCTTGATGCGGTCCTCGGGCTCGCCGCGCGCGGTCAGCAGAAGGATCGGCGTGGCGTCGGTACGGCGCACCGTCTCGGTCACCTCAAACCCGTCCACGCCGGGCATCATCACGTCCAGGATGATCAGGTCGAAGCGCATCTGCGCCAGCAGCGACAACGCTTTCGCGCCATCGCGCGCCGCCGTCACGCGCAAGCCCCGCGCGCGCAGGAATTTCGTCAGAAGATCGCGAATGCGATCATCGTCATCAACGACCAGAATATGGGCGGGGCGCAGTTCCGTCATGAGGGCGAGAGTGCCCAAATCCGCCGCGATTGACCAGTTGCGTTTCTGCGCCTGAAACGTCCGCTAATGCTTCTTGAACGGAGAGCTGAGCGCGGTGCCGACGATCGCCACCAGAATGCGCGCCACCATGGTGAAGAACAGCAGCAGGATCGCGCCTTCTTCAATCAACAGATCGAGCCAGACCTTGTAGCGGACCGGAATGCCGGGACGCACCACCATGGCCTCCACGTCCTTGGCGCGCTGCACCAGCCAGTCGAGCCCTTCGGGCCATAAAATGCCCATGGCGATCAGCATGATGTAGGACAGGACGAACGACAGAAAAATCGTGAATGTCGCATTGGTCGCGCGTGCGAAGATCAGCCCCATATCGGCCTCCCTCAAAACCGTGGCGTCAACCTCCCCACGGGCGACGCGAGCCGACCCTAGCACTGCTTGCAGTCAGGATGCAGCTTTAATTAAGGCGGCTTTAACCCCACCCAGCGACGCCGGCTCTATTGAATGCGAGTGATGTGGGCCGGTCCGCCCTGCGCCGTCCAGTATCGGCTTTCATAGCTTTCACCGATCTCAAGGTCGCGCCAGGGCGTACACACTTCATACTCGGGCGCTTGCGGACCCGCCGCGGCGATCAGCATGCACAAGGTGCGCCCGTCAAACTGCCAACGCCCCGTTCGCGGCCTGTCGTCAAGATATGCGCCGCCGGGTTGAAACCTCGCCGTATAGCGCTCCTGCTCCGTCCGAACGTCATAGACCCGCCCTTCCGGCCCCGTCATCTGCGCCTGAGCTGCGTTGCATGCGAGCATCAGACACGCTGACGCCAGAGCCCAGGCGCACGCTCGACCGCTCTGTCGGATCACCCTGTAAAATAGTGTCATCGCTTATCCCCCCGCGGACGATAAGAAACGCCACACACGCCACGGGGGCAAGGGGAAAGCTCGAATTCGCGTCGGAACAGGCGAATCGAGCTTCGCCACATCATCAGAACGTCAAAAAAACCAGGCTGGAAATTTTAGTAAAGAATCAGCTGATGAAAATGATTGCGACAAGAGCCAGGACAAGAGCAGCCCCCGCCAAGGATGCATAAAGAACTTTTTCCTGCCAGCCTTTGCGCACAGCTTGGCGCGCTTCGTTCTTTTCAATTCGGGTGGCCATATTGTCTCCCTTGCAGTCTGTGGAGACCAATATATAGGATGATATGATCGCCTCTCAAGTTCAGGACGAAGACACAGCGGGGTCTGGAACCTCTGATGCCGGACGCCCCTTCAGCCCATTCAGCGCCTCGACCAGCGCCCGCATCTCAACGGGTTTTGTGAAATATCCGTCTACATCCAGGGCGTTGACACGGGTGCGGGTCTCCGTGGTGGCGTCCGCGCTGACCACATACACCGGCACCTCGGCCGCCCCCGCCTCTCCGGCGCGAATGCGCCGAATGGCCTCTTCTCCGCCCATACCCGGCATGTGCAGATCCATCAGCACGGCGTCAAACCGTTCGGATTGCAACAGATCGAGCGCCTCACGCCCGCTGGCCGCAATAACGGGTTGGCAGCCCCCTTGCCGCACCATTTCCGCCGTCACGTCCAGATTGACGGGCTGATCGTCCACCACCAGAACGCGCATATCCCCGGCGTCCGTCATCAAACCCAGTGAAGCGGCCGGCGCTGTGGTTTCGACCGGAGCATCGTCAACGTTGGCGAGCGGCGCTGGAATCTCGAACCAGAAACAGGCCCCCTCTCCCACACGGGAGCTGACTCCGATCCGGCCGCCCATCAGGGTCACAAGCTCACGTGCTATGGCAAGCCCCAGACCCGACCCCTCATGGCTGCGACTATGGGACATGTCGGCTTGTTCGAACCGGCCAAAGACTCGCTGCTGCACCGACTCGCTCAGCCCCGGCCCCGTATCGCGTACTACCACTCGCAACAAATCATCATCCAGCAGCATCGCCTCCACGCCAACGGAACCGGCATCGGTGAATTTCACGGCGTTGCTGAGAAGATTGCTGATCACCTGCCGCAACCGGTTGGCGTCAATCATCGCAATGCGCGACAGCTCGGATTGCAAAGTCACCGTCAGATCCAGCCCCTTGCGGGCTGCTTCAGGGCTGTGCGCCTGACACGTCTCCGCAATGACATCGGACGGTCGGCTGGGCCGTTTAACCAGGCTCAACTTGCCCGCCTCGATCTTTGAGAGGTCCAGAATATCCTCGATGATCGACAATAGCGCCCTGCCAGAAGAGCGGATCGTCTGCACGAACTCTTTCTGACGGTCATTCAGCTCGGTCAGGGCCAGCAATTGCGCAATGCCCATAACGCCGTTGAGCGGGGTCCTGATTTCATGACTCATATTGGCGAGGAACAGGGATTTGGCGTCGCTCGCAGCCTCTGCGCGAGCCAGCGCATTCCTCAAGGCATCTTCGGCCGCTTTTTGCTGAGACAGATCCTCGACGATGCCCACTATGCTCAAAGGCGCTCCAGCTTCGTCCCGATCCGTGACGCGAATATGCGCCTTGATCCAGACCACCGCGCCTGACGGCGTGATAACCCTGTGTTCCATGACCAGCTGATCCGCATGACCGTTCAACAGCGCTTCAAACCTGTTCTGGGCTTCAGCCACATCGTCCGGATGCGCCAGATCAAACAGCTCTTCTGGGTCCCTTTGCCCTTCCGCCAGCCAGGGTGCGCCCAGAATGCCTGCAAGCGTCTCATCGACGCGGACCTTGGCCTGGGTGGCGTCCAGCTCCCACACGCCCAATCCCGCGACCCGCAACGCCATTTGCGCCCGAAGGCCCGCCTGACGCGCTTCCTGTTCAATGCGCCGCCGTTCTGTGATGTCGCGCAACGTGCCGGACATCCGCAAAGGCCGCCCCTCAGGGTCGCAGATGACCTCTCCGGCGCCTTCAATCCAGAGGTAACCGCCATCTGACCGGCGCAGGCGAAAGATCAGGTGTTGCTTGTGCGGTCCGGTCTCGCCTCCGTTGAGGTCCGGCTCACGCATGATGCGCTGGACCGCCGGCAAATCATCCGGGTGCACCGCTTCCAGCAAGTCCGTTATGCGCCTCACGGATGTCGGCTGGGGATGGCGCAACATCTCGTAATAGCCGGGTGACGCGAACACGCGATCCACCTCGAAGTCGATGTCGAACACCGCCTGGTCCGAGCCCGCTATGGCCAGTTCATAGAGGCGGCGCAACTCATTGGCATCCTCTTCCGCTTTGCGCAGCGGGGTGTGGTCAGCGGCGATCCCCGTCAGCTCCCGGGCGCGCCCTTGCTCATCGCGCCGGATGGTCGCGCCGTCCACCTGCAACCAGATGACGTCCCCGTCCGCCCGGACGATGCGATGCGACAAGCTCAAACGGCCGTCCCTGGAATCAAGCGCTTCAGAGATGGCGGACATAACCTTGTCGCGGTCTTCAGGGATGGTCAGCGACAACATCTCGGAGATCGGAAAAGACCGGCCCTCCAGCTCGGGACGCCCCAGCAAGGCTGCGAAACGCGCATCCAGATTGAGCATCTCGTCATCCACCGAATACCACCACCGGCCCATATTCGCGCTTCCGATCGCAACCTCGGCCGTCAAACGCGCTTTCAGCGCATTCGACTCTGCATCCGCCAGGGCGCTGACATCCACCATGGTGCCGACCATGCGCCGGACGGCGCCGTCTTCGCCTTGTTCCGCCTGGCCATGACAGTCCACAGCGACCCAGGCGCCGTCCGCCCGTTTCAGCCGGATACGCAGCTGAAAGGGCTCGCCGCTGAGCATGTGGCGCTTGATCGTCGACTGGTATCGCAGCAGGTCGTCAGGGTGCACAAAATCCGCCCCGAGTCTTGAAGTCGGCGGCGTGTAATGAGCGGGAAAGCCAAGGATTTCCTTCAATCGCGGGGACCAGTACTGAGTCTGGTCTTCCGCATTCCATTCCCATATCCCCGCGCCCGTTCCCCGGATCGCCAGAGCGTAGCGCGATTCCGAATGCGCCAGTTGCGACTGAGCGCGCCGCGCCGCGTCCTCGGACCGGCGCGCCTTGATGAACGCGCCCATGGTGTTGGTCAGCGGCTTGAGGAAGTCTGGAAAGTCCGCCTCATATCCGCCGGCGCGGTTCGCGACGCCCGCAACCCCCAGCAATTCGTCGCCGCTCATCATCGGCAAGCCCAGAAAGGCGCTCATGGGCGGGTGACCGTGCGGGAGGCGCACATCCAGCGTGTCATCCGGACCGGCGTTGGCGATGACGGCCTTGCGGTTTTTCAACACCGAAGCGAACAACAAATCGGTATTGCTGAACTCCATGACGCCGGACGGACCATAACGCGCACGCGAAGCGTCATCCCAGCTGATATCGGTCATGGCCCAGGTGCGCAGCCAGGGATTCACCCCGTCGCCTGACCCCACAACCTCGCCGACGAAACCGTACTCGGAATCCGTGATGTCGAGCAGAATATCCAGCAAGCGCTGGAAAAAGGCGTGCGCGTCCTCATCGCCGCCTATGTAAATCGCCTGGACCTCGGAGATGGCTTCCAGAAGACGGCGGCTCTTGAAATCTGATGTGGTGTCGTTCGACATGAACGAACTCTCCGCCCGGGTTGCATAATTTACAAGCGTATCATGGCTGAGCGGTGTCAATGACTGGTGAACTTCAAGCGCGGACTCTTCCTCTCATCGCTGAGGCGCGCTATATGCGCGGGTGAACCTGCGCATCGCGCAAACCCGACTCATCAGAAGGACCGGTTTCATGGCAGCTCTTGTCGCCCTTGGCCTCGCTTTCGGCATCTTCGCGATCCTGAACCTGATCGACAACAAGCGCCTGGATTAAGGCGTCTGGCGGGGCGACCCCGCCGCGCGCCGGACATATCCATGCCTGATATCCTTCTGTTCAGCCTGATGGTGCTTGGCGGCATCGTCGTCCTTTTGACGGGCGGCGACATCCTGGTGCGCGGCGCGACTGCGCTCGCCAGCAAGATGGGCGTGCCGCCGCTGCTGGTGGGTCTGACCATTGTCGCCTTTGGCACCAGCGCGCCTGAAATGATGGTCAGCGCCGCCGCAGCCGTGGAAGGCGCGCCGGGCCTCGCCATCGGCAATATCGTCGGCTCCAACATCGCCAATGTCCTGCTGGTGCTGGGTCTGCCTGCGATCATCGCGCCTATCGCTTCGACCTCCACCGGGATTCGCCGTAATGCGCTGATCGCGCTCGCCTTTACCGGGCTGTTCATCGCCTTGTGCTGGGATGGCGGACTGGGGCTGACAGATGGCGTGATCCTCTCCGTCGGCATTGTCAGCTATATCGGTTTTCTGGCCCTGACGGCGAAAACCCATCGCGATGACCCCATGATCGCCGAGCTGACCGACATTGATCAGATGGAAGGTCTGCCCAGCAAGGCCCCGATGGTGGCGCTGTTCTTGTTGGGCGGCCTCGTCATGCTGCCCGTCGGCGCGAAGCTGATCGTGGATGGCGGCGTCGGGATCGCCGAGCTGTTCAATGTGTCTGACGCCGTGATCGGCCTGACAATTCTCGCCTTCGGCACCTCATTGCCGGAGCTGGCCACCGCCTTTGTCGCCGCCATGCGCAAACAGGGCGGCATGGCGATCGGCAATGTCGTGGGCTCCAACATCTTCAATATTTGCGCCGTGGGCGGCATAACCGGCGTCGCGGCCAGCGTCGCCACAGGCGCGCCCGCCCCCGTTGAGGCGGAGTTTCTCCAGTTTGACTTCTGGATCATGGCGGCCGCAGCCCTGGCGGTCCTTGCTTACGCAGTCCTGCGCCGTCCGATCGGGCGCATGTCCGGCGTGGCCATGAGTTTGGCCTATGTTGGCTATATCGCCATCCTTCTGCTTCTGAATCCCCCCAGCCTTCCCCTCTAGGCCCACCGACAAAAAAATGACCGGCTGCACGAAGGCAGCCGGCCAGATGGGAAGGTTCATCCGCCTTGCGGCGGGCGCTCGGGGAGGAGCACAGTCACTCTCTGCGCGTGGTGTGACGCCATAAGGGCTGCAACAAGGAAAGCTCGGGGCGTCATTAAGGCCGCTTCGCCGCAAGCCTGTCAGAGCGTTCATCTGCCCGACCACAAGACCGCAAAGACACAGGGCCGGTTGCTGTCGCAACCGGCCCTGGCCGTGCACGCTGGGGGACGTGCGAGGGTGTGAAGCGTGGCGTTTACTGGTGGTCGCCGTGGTCTTCAGCCGGGACGGTCGCGGCCCAGGCTTCAAACTCGCCTTCATCCAGACCGCCATCGGCGTTCACGTCAAACGCTGCGAACTCGTCTTCGGTCAGCTCGGGCGCGACCGCTTGCGCTTCCGACAGGGTGACCAGGCCGTCGCCATCCACATCAATTGTGTCAAACATCGGGGCTTGGGCGAAGGCGGTCCCCGCGAACGCGGCGGCGGCGATCGTCGAAATCAGAACTTGGCGTTTCATCAGTCTCTCTCCTTGCTCTAAAGCCAGACTCTGACGCGGCGTCTGAGGGTCGCCCCGTCGTCTGGCAGGATCGAGATTGATGGGCGCATGTGGCCGCAGATGGCCGAAACAATGATATTCTGGAGTGGATTTGACGGCGTATTCCCGCCCGCAAGCAGGCGGAAATGTGAACGTCTGTTCATTCAGGGCGCCGGCGCGAGGTGGGTCACCTTGGTCTGAAAGGCGTCGTCATTATCTTCCACGATCAGTGGAAAGGCGCGCGCTATGGCGTCCAGCAAGGGCCCGAGCCATTCAGCCTCCGCCTTGGAGAAATTACCCAGCACCCAGTTGGTGACCTGATTCTTGTCGCCGGGATGGCCGATGCCGATGCGCCCGCGTTTGAAATCGCCCTGGATATGCGCCTTGGTGGACCGCAAACCGTTATTGCCGGCATGGCCGCCGCCCGTCTTGAGGCGGAACTTGCCCGGCGCCAGATCCAGCTCGTCATGGAAGACAAGGATGTTCTCAGGCTCGATCTTGTAGAACCGCGCCGCCTCGGCCACCGCGCGCCCCGCTTCGTTGTAATAGGTCTCAGGCTTGAGCAGGAGCACTTTGCGCGGGCCTTTGGCGGTCTCCACCATCCCTTCGGCGGTCTGGCCCTGGAAGCGTTTCTTCCACGGCCCCAGCCGCCAGTCCTCGGCGATGGCGTCCAGCGCCATGAAACCGACATTGTGACGGTTGCCGGCGTACTGGCCGCCCGGATTACCCAGGCCCACGATCAAATGCATGGCGCGCTCCACAAATGAAAAAGGCGGCCGGGACCCGAAGTCCGCCAGCCGCCTTTTAAGTCCGTTTCCGGCGAAGGGAAGAGGATTACTCCTCGCCGCCCTCGGCCTCGGTCTCGGCTTCGTCGCCTTCAGCCTCGGCCTCGTCGCTGTCACGAGCAGCGCGCGAGTTCTGGATGGTGGCGATGGTGAAGTCACGATCGGTGATCGCCGGCTTCACGCCTTCCGGCAGGGTCACTGCGGAGATGTGAATGGAGTCGCCGATGTCATAACCAGACAGATCCACGTCGATCTGATCAGGGATCGAGCCCGCCGGCACGTTCACTTCAATCGCGTGACGCACCACGTTGAGAATGCCGCCGCGCTTCAGGCCCGGAGACTTTTCTTCATTGTGGTACTGAACAGCCACTTCGACGGTGATGACGGTGGTTTCGTCAACGCGCTGGAAGTCGATGTGAACCGGCTCGTCACGCACCGGGTGGAATTGCACGTCGCGCGTCAGCACGGTCTGCTTTTCACCCTTGTGATCGATGGTGATCATCGAGGCCAGGAAGTGGCCCGAATTGATCGCCTTGACCACTTCGTTGTTTTTCAGCGCGATCGCGACGGGACCTTTGTCACCGCCATAGAGAACGCCCGGCACATAGCCGTTGCGGCGGGTCTCACGCGAGCCGCCAGTACCTGTGCGCTCGCGCACTTCGACGGAGAGAACAATATCGCTCATGATCCGGTCCCATACGAAATCGGTTTAAACGCAAGCGCCGCCGGTTTTGGCGGCGCGCGCTTCGTTCAGCCATCAGTGACTGAGTAAGAACTTTCGAGCCGCGGCGTATAGCGGATGCTTGCGATGAGCGCAAGCGATCCGCTGACTCTTCGCCGCGGCGCGAGGCGAAAACGGCTAGTCAAACAGTTTGGAGACGGACTCGTCATTGGCGATCCGGCGGATCGCCTCGCCCAGAAGCGGCGCCACGGACAGCGAGCGGATATTCTTGCTCGCCTTGACCTTGGCGGTGACATCAATGGAATCGGTCACCACCAGCTCTTTCAGCACCGAACCGGAGATCCGCTCCACCGCCTTGCCTGACAACACGCCATGGGTGATGTAGGCGGAGACTTCCTTGGCGCCTTGATCCTTCAATGCCGCCGCGGCGTTGCACAGCGTGCCGCCCGAATCGATGATGTCGTCAAAGATGATGCAACGGCGACCTTCAACATCGCCGATAATGTTCATCACTTCTGACTCGCCCGCCTTCGGCCGGCGTTTGTCGACAATGGCGATGTCTGCGCCCAGTCGCCCGGCCAGCGAGCGTGCGCGCACCACCCCGCCCACATCCGGCGAGACGATCAGAAGGTCTTCCACATCGTAATGCTTGCGGATGTCATCTTCGATCACCGGTGTGGCGAACAGGTTGTCGGTCGGAATATCGAAAAAGCCCTGGATCTGGCCCGCATGCAGATCAATGGTCAGAACCCGGTGCGCGCCGGCTTCCGCGACCAGATTGGCCACCAGCTTGGCCGTGATCGGGGTGCGGCCGCCGGTTTTGCGGTCCTGCCGGGCATAGCCGAAATACGGGATGACGGCGGTGATCCGGTTGGCGCTGGCGCGCGCCAGCGCGTCCATGCAGATCAACAGCTCCATCAGATGGTCATTGGCCGGCTCTGAGGTCGGCTGGATGATGAAGACATCCTGGCCGCGCATGTTCTCGTCAATGCGCACGAACAACTCGCCGTCGGCGAAGCGTTCGATCTCAACATCCGACAGAGGGGCGTCAAGATAATCTGCAATGGCCTTCGCCAATGGCCGGTTGGCGTTGCCGCACATCAGTTTCATGATCCGCCCTCTCCCGTGTTCTGAGCCGCGGCGCGCTCATAGCAGGATAAGCGCGGCTGGCAAAGCGGCGCGGCGCCCGGTCTGCCGACAAGGCTCACATGACGTAAACGGACGATTTTCCCCTTTTGGGGGAACAGCTCGCCTTTTACTGGAACATTGTCTTAAGAGCGCTAACCTCAAAATCATCATGTTCTGCAAAAGCTTTCAGGGGTCCCATGCAATCGCTCCACGGATTCATGCCGCATGGCATGTGCTATTTATGGCGTCTGGACATCCTGATCATGCATGTCATGGCGGATGTGCTGATCGGTCTGTCCTATCTGTCCATACCGGTGGTGATCTGGTGGATCTCCGTAAAGCGCCCCGACATCCTGTTCCGACCGGTCGCGTATCTGTTCATTCTTTTCATCATTCTCTGCGGCGTCACCCATTTATTCTCGATCTACACGGTCTGGACGCCGGCCTATTTCATTGAAGGCGGGCTGAAACTCGCCACCGCCATTGTGTCTGTAGCGACCGCTGTCGTGCTCTGGCCGCTCTTGCCCAAAGCGCTGGCCATGCCGAGCAGCGAGCAATTGGCGCAAAGCAATAAAAGCCTTCAAGACGAAGTGCTTCTACGCACAGGCGCCGAACGCCAGCTCAAGCAATTGACCAACTCGCTGGAGCGTCAGGTGCAACGACGGACTTCCGAGCTGGAACGCTCCAACGGCACGCTGCGCGATTTCGCCGCCGGCGCGTCTCATGACCTCAAGGCGCCGGCGCGGCAAATCTCATTGCTGGCCGATCTCGCCCAGCGTGAGCTGGATGACACAGCCAACGAAAAAGCGGTCGGCTATCTCAAGGACGTGAAGTCCAAGTCCCGCGACATGCTGGTGCTGATCGACACATTGCTGAGCTATTCCGATCTGGTGGAAACCAAGGCGGCAGCAAACGCGACCGCGATCAAACCGATGCTGGAAGCCTTGTTGCACGACTATTACCCAGAGGCGCCGATCTCGCTGCGCATCGAGGGAGAGCCGTTGGTGCAAGGCGACGAGACCTTGCTGGCGCACCTGTTTCGCAATCTGATCGATAACGCGGTCAAATACGCTGACACGCCGCAGGTCATCCTGACGGTAGACAGCCATGACAGCGCACAGGGGCTCGTGATCCGCTTCGCCGATAACGGCCCCGGGATTCCCGAGACTCAAAGGACAGGCGTGTTCAAGATGATGCAACGCTATCGCAGCGATGTGCCAGGGTCGGGCGTAGGGCTGGCTTTCTGCGCCCGGATCATGGAGGCTCATGATGGTACGATCCTGGTCGATCCTGACTATGAGGACGGGGCGCGGTTCATCCTGACCTTTCCCGTGATTAAGGAGTTGAGTGATGACGAGCCTGATCATTGAAGACAGCCTGATTGACGCGACCTTGATCACCGACGCCCTGACGGCGCGCGGCTTTTCTGATTTCAAGGTCTTTGAGCGGGCCGAAGATGCGCTGGACTATATCCGCAGCGACGCCGCCAAGCCCGACTTTTGCCTGGTGGACAGCCGGTTGCCCGGCATGTCCGGCACAGACTTCATCAAGCTGGTCAAGGCCTGTCAGAAGATGACGGGCGTGCCGTGCATCAGCCTGTCCACCTCCAATCTGAAAGATGAAATCCGCATCGCGCTCGCAGCAGGCGCTGACGGCTATTTCGTCAAACCGTCAGATCTTGAGGAATATGAGCGCGTCATCGCCCGCATCATCGAGGCGCATCTGTCTGAGAGCTAACGGCTGAACGGCGCGATCCCCGGCGCGGGCGGCAGACCGTCGGAGCTGAACGCCGCCAGCTTGAACAGCTCGCCCATATCCTCAGGCGAAACCAGCCGGTGCATCTGGCGCTTCAGCCGGGCCTGGCCCGCCTCATCCACGGATTTCGACAGCACCGCCGCGCGTTGCTCGATCCCCAGCTCGGTCAGGAACTCGCCCTGGGTCATGGGCCCGAACGCCGCAAGGCCCGCATCAAGCCCCAGACGCAACAAGCGGTCAAAATCCACCCAGGCCGTCAGGTCCGCCGTGCCGGGCGCGTCCAGCGGGTCCACTTTCTGATGGGCGCGGATCGCTTGCAGCGTGTCGCCGGTTTCAGGTTTTGCCGAGCCGTAATCCACAAACAGGGCGTAGCCGGGATCGCGTTTGAAGCGATTGGCCAATTGCTCCATCTGCTGCTGATCGCCGGGACGCAGCTCCACCAGCGCGCCGTCTTCGGACTTGCGCAAGGCGGGGGCGATATAGCCGATATCCGAATCGCTCAGCATCGGGCCAAGACCGAAGACGAAGCGGTCCTGATCTTCGGGGTGCAGGGTCACCACGCGCTCGCGCCACTGGCCCTGATGCCGGACCGCCTGGCGGATCGGCAGACAGTCCAGAAACTCATTGCCGATCACCACCGCGGGGCCGGACGGGGTTTTCTCGAAATCCTTCGCCCAGTGGACCGGAACCGGCGCGTTCGCCAGCGTCTGCCCCTGCACCATTTTCAAGGCCGGCGAGGCTTCGACCAGCGTCACATGCACCGCATCCAGAAAGCCCGGCGCGGCGCGGCCCGCGCGCAGCATGTCGCTCATCATCCGGCCTGTGCCCGGACCCAGCTCGATCAGCTCGAAGCGCGACGGCGCGCCCATCTGCATCCAGCATTCCGCCGCCCACAGGCCCAGAAGCTCGCCGAACATCTGGCTGATCTCAGGCGCGGTGATGAAGTCGTTCGCCGCGCCCAGCGGGTCTTTCGTGGCGTAAAACCCCGCCATGGGATGAAACAGCGCCTCGGCCATATAGGCCGCAACCGACAGCGCGCCCTCGCTGCGCAAACGGTCCTGCAGGCGCTCTTTGATCATCTGCGCCGGGCGAAAGTCATCATCGCTCATGAAAGAGGCGTCCTCGTATAGGTTCAGGCTTTGCGCGCGCCCACGGCCGGATTCCGGCGGGCCCGCCAGACCAGATAGGCGCCCGCGGCGATCATGGGAATGCACAGCACCATGCCCATGGTCACATAGCCCTGCAGCGCTTCGGGCATTTGCCGGTCAGGCTCCCGGAACACCTCGACGAAGGCGCGGAACACGCCATAGCCCGCCAGGAAAGCGCCCGTCAGAAGCCCCGGACGGCTGAGCGCCCGGAACCGGTAGATCAGCACCGTCAGGATCACGAACAGCACCACGCCCTCAAGCGCCGCTTCATACAGCTGGCTGGGGTGGCGCAGCTGACAGGTGGGATCGGCGGAGAATCGCATGGCCCAGGGCAGGTCCGGCGCCGGACGCCCCCACAGCTCGCCATTGATGAAATTGGCCAGACGCCCGAACAACAAGCCGATAGGCGTCGCCGCCGCCACCGCGTCCGAAACCCGCAGCAAGGGCGCTTTGTAAGCGCGCGCGGTGAACACCATCGCCAGAGTCACGCCCAGAAGCCCGCCATGAAAGCTCATGCCGCCGTCTGTGATGCCGGTGACCACGCGCACCGGCTCCTCCCAGATCATCGAGGTGTTGTAGAAGAGCACATAGCCCAGCCGTCCGCCGCCGATGATGCCGATCATGATCCACAGCACCAGATCGTCCACGAAGGCGCGGCTGTATGGCGCGGTCTGGGTTTTGGGCGTCAGCCCCCAGAGGCGCCCCTGGGACACCAGACGCAACACCCAGTACAGACCCAGGAAGAGCCCGGCGATATAGGCGATCGCATACCAGCGGATGGGAAACGGGCCGAGGCCGGCGATCTCCGGTATCGAAAACAGAACCGGGTCGATCAGGTCGAAGCTGGCGGGGCATGCGCCTATCATGAAAGGCTCCAGAAAAATAATTCGGCCGTAAAGCCCGATTGTTAACTGTTAGACAACGCGGCGCCGCATTGCCTAGCGGGGCCACAGACGCCTATATGGGTCTTCATAGCAGAGCACACGGTGATGTCATGCAGTCCCGCAACCCAATGTTCGCAGATCTGGCCGATCTGATGACCGACGCTTTCAGCGCGGCGCAAGCTGCAGGCGACGAAGCGCGCGCGGTGTTTCGCGCCCAGGCCGAGCGCATGGCGTCCGAACTGGACCTTGTCAGCCGTGACGAGTTTGAGGCTCTGCGGGCCGAAGCGGACGCCAGCGCCGCCCGGCTTCAATCGCTGGAGGCCCGTCTGGCGGACCTGGAAGCCCAATCGGCGAAAAAGCCGAGCCGGGCGAAACCGGCCGCCAAGACTTCCACAGCAAAAAAATCCGCTGAATAAACCACTTACAATTTCCCTAACGCTGAGCGCTTGCACCCCGGGGATCGGGGCGCATACCGTTCCTTATGGGCGGCGAACTGAGTCGCCAGGCGCAGCGAGGGGCTAGAGGACCATCATGGATCTCACCACCCAGGAAACCATCATTGCGATGGATCCGCTGGAAAGCATCGAACAAGCCGTCCTGACGGCGCAATACGCCTATGAGCGCGACGATCTGGAACTGCATATGGCGGTGCCGGGCTCCTGGCGTGACCATCAGATCTGGTTCGCCTATCGGCCCGATCTGGATGTGATCCACGTCTTTTCCGCGCTCGACCTGAAGGCGCCCGACAGCCGCTACAAGGATGTCTGCGAGCTGGTGGCGCGGCTGAACGAGCGCCTCTGGATCGGTCATTTCGAGATCTGGCATGAAGACGGCTCGGTCGTCTTTCGCCACGCGCTGACCTTGCCGGAAGCGGAAAATGTCTCCGTCGCGCAAGGGGCCGCGCTGATCGAAGCGGCGAAAGAAGCGGGCGAACGACTGTATCCGGCGTTCCACTATCTGCTCTGGAGCGGTAAGACTCCGCTCGAAGCCGTGGCCGCCGCCATGTTCGACACGGCCGGAGAGGCCTAAAAGGACCCGAACGCACTTATGTCAGACATTGAGGGCCGGATCGGCCTGCTGGGCGCGGGCCGAATGGGGTCTGCACTGGCACAGGGCTGGCTGCGCAAAGCGCGCGGCGGCATTAGCGCCGATGACATTATTCTGATCGACCCCCGGCCCGGCGTCGGCGCCCAGGCGCTGATCGAGACGCGCGGCGTGGCGCAGGCGGACGCCCTGACGCCCGAGCTGGCGCGCACGCTCGGCACGCTGGTGGTGGCGATCAAGCCCGATCAGGTGCGCCCAGTGCTCAGCGCTCTCAATGACGACCTGCCGCTGGACGCGCTGGTGATTTCGATCGCCGCAGGCGTGCCCTTGCGCACCTTGTCGAAAGCCTTGCCGGACCGTCCCATCGTGCGCGCCATGCCCAACACGCCCGCCGCGATCGGCGAAGGGATGACCGTGTGCGTGGCCAACCCGATCGCCGACACCAAGCTGTATGAAAAACGCGTGGAGAGATTGCTCAAGCCCGCCGGGCTGGTGGAGTGGATTTCCGATGAGCGGCTGATGGATGCGGTGACGGCGGTCTCGGGCTCCGGCCCCGCCTATGTGTTCTTGTTTACCGAGGCGCTGGCCGCAGCGGCGGAAGCGGAAGGCCTGCCGCGCGCGCTCGCCCTGACTCTCGCCAAACAGACCGTCGCCGGCGCCGGCGCGTTGATGAAGGCGGGCCAGGGCGAACCGGACGAGCTGCGCCGGGCTGTGACCAGTCCCGGCGGCGCCACCCAGGCCGGTCTCGATGCGCTGATGAACGGGGGCGGGCTGCCCGGACTTGTCCGCAACGCCGTCGCCGCCGCCGAGCGTCGGGGCCGCAAGATGGGCAGCCAGAGCGCGGGCGACTAGACCCGGGCGCGCCTTTGCTGGACGTGTTTTCGAACCGCGAAACCGGTCCCCACTTTCGCTGAAAAGGCTCTAGAGATAATTCAGCAGGCTGATCTGGCTGAGCGTGGAGAAGGTCTGGGCGGACACCTGCACGGCGGTTTGCGCCTGCTGGAAGCGGGTCGCGGCCTCGGCCATGTCCGCATCCTCGATCCCCGCCACCATGATGGTGAGGTAATCGGACCGCTTTTCATGGCCGGTGGTGGCGTTCTCCACCTGTTTCTGGCGTGAGCCGTTCTCCGCCATCGCCACATTGATCGTGTCAAAGGCGGCGATGATGTTGGCCAGCTCGGTCTCCAGGAACGCCTGCTGGTTTTCGGTGATCTGGCCATCAAACGGACCGTCCGGCCCGGCGTTGAAATCGGCGATCCGCTCGATGGACGCCATCAGATCCGTGCCGACTTCCGAGGCGGTCGAGTTGATGTCGATGGTGATCGTCTCTTCGATCATGGTGGTCTGGCGCCGCGGGGCGTTGTCAAACATGGCCGAGACGTCCGGGGCCGCCGCCTGAAGGTCTGCGATCGTGTCCGCAGTGAAGGGCAAGGCGTCCGTGCGCACGCCGCCGAAGACGTAAGAGCCGTTGAAGCGCATGTTGAGCGCCGCCGACGCCTGATCAAAGACCTCCTGCACCTTGTCCATCATGAAGGAGCCGTCATTGGTGGTCAGCGCCGTGCGCAGGTCCGTCGCGGCTTGAGACAATTCCTGATAGGCGAGGTCCTGGATCTCCAGCCGGTTCATGATGCGGCTATTGGAGGTCGCGAAGGATTCGCTGCGCTGCTGGGCGGCGCGCGCGGAGATGATCGTCTCGGCGGTGTTGGCGTAGCCCTTGAGGTCCGGCGCCTTCTTGCCGCTGGCGAGCTGGTCGCGCGCATCATAGGCTTCGCGCTGGGCGCGCATCAGATCCATGAGCGCCGCCTGGGATGCGGCTTGGGTGGAAATTCTCATTCTAAGCTCCCTTCCCGACCTAAACGATACGCAGCAATGTGTCTGACATCTCGCGCGCGGCCTGCAGAAGGCGCGCCGCGGCGTTGTACGATTGCTGGAACTGGATCATCCGGGCGAGCTCTTCATCAAGGCTCACCCCTTCTACGTCCGACCGCTTAATGTCGGCGGCTTCCTTGACCGCGGCGGCGGCCGATTCCTGGCGCTGGGCGGACGCGGCGACCGAGCCGACCTTGCCCGCAACCCGCGAGCCATATTCGATCAAGGTGGACTGACCCCCGCGCATATCGCCCGCATCATCAAAGGTGCGCTTGACCTGCCCGGCTGCGGCCAGTTCCTGACCGCCGCGATTATCGCCCGCGCTGACCACCAGATCCCCTGGCGCGGACGCGCCCGTCACATCCAGCTTGGCCATGGCGAGCAGCATGGAATCCGACCGGATCGCAGGCCGCACTTCAAAGCCCTCAGACCGGCTCATCCGTGAATTTTCCGACACCCCGAAAATCGTGGTGAAGGATTTTCCCGTGCCGGTGCGAATGCTGGTGTCGCCAGTGACCACCACTTCATACTGCTCAAACCCGGCGCTGGGCGTGAAACTGACCTCGCCATTGGCGTCCATGCCGAATGAGCCGTAGGCGCCCAGCCCCGTTCCCGCCGCGTTCAAGGCGTTGAGCTGATCCTGGATGGTCGCGCCGGCGACCGTCACGTCGATATCGGCCGTGCGCGCGCCGTTCGGGCCGAGCACCTTGAAGCTCATCACCCCGCCCGGCGCCAGGCCATGCGCGCTGGTCGCGGTCAGGCCCGTCTCGAAAAAGGCGGGACGATCTGAATCCACGATGTCGTTAAGGCCGAAGAAATGCGCGAAGCCCCGTCCGCCGATGGAGGACGGCGTGGTCTCGTCCTGCACCGTGGCCACGCCGTGATTGGCGTTGGTCGCGTCAATGCTCAGCCGGCCATTGGTGAAGCTCGCCGTACCGTTGGCGCCCAGCGCCGTATTCAGCTCATTGACCAGATCCGTGATCGAGTTCGCAGCGTTGCCGTCCACCGTAAACCCGGCGCCGGTGACCGTAATGGCGACCTGCTGCACCAGCGTGCCGTCATTATTGACGATCGCCAGCGTCGCGGCGCCCGAGCCTTGCAACACATCCCCGCCCACCAAGCTGGTGTCGCGGCCCGTCAGCGTGTTGGGCGGCGGATAGGCTGTGGCGTCGTTATGGGCCGCATTCATCGCGTCCGCCGCCCCGGCAGTGAACTCGCCCAGGGCCGCCGCGAGCTGCGGCAGGTCCTGATCGCGCAGATCAATCAGGCCGCGGATTTCACCGGAGGTGATGTTATGGGTCAGACTGACCCGCGCGCCGGACGCGGAGACCACCGCGGTGATCTCGCCATAATCCAGCCCGTAACTGCCCGTGCCGGACGGGGTGTATTCCAGATTGAGCCGCGAATTATCGAGCAGCGCGACGCCGTCGGCGGTGGAGACAAAGACCCGCCCGTCAGGCTGGCGTTGTGTGCGCACATCAATCAGGCTCGACAATTCGTCCAGCAATTCAACCTGACGGTTGGCTGCGCCGCTGGTGTCGGACGCGCTGGCGTTCAGCGATTGCGCCTGAATGTTGAGATCCTGCATCTCCTGGAGAATCTCGTTGATCCGGCCGACCCCGGCGCCGATCCGCGTATCCGCTTCGTTGCGCAGCGTGCGCATCTCCACAGACAAACGCTGGGTTTCATCAAAGAAACTCTGCAATTCAGAGGCTGCGCTGAGACGAGACACGGTTTCCGCACTGTCAGCCGCCGCCGCGCTGAGCGAGCTGAACGCCGCGTTCAACCGGCCAAAGATCGACGTCTCGTCATCCGTGCCGCCGAACTGGGCCTGCAACCGGTCCAGCGCGCCATTGCGCGCCATGGCCGCAGAGTAATCAGACTGGGCGCGCACCGAGGCCGCAAGCAGATACTCATCAGTGATGCGCTCGACGCCGCGTACCTGAACGCCCATGCCCTGACCGGCCACATTGCGTGAGGTGATGGCGAGCTCTGTCCGCGCATAGCCGGGCGTGTTGACGTTGGCGACATTGTTGGACGCCGTCCGCAAGCCGAGCTGAGAGGCCTGCAGCCCTGACAGGGCGTTGCCGATCACAGAATTGAGCGCCATGTGCGCCTCCAACATTCGCCCGCCGGGGTGTTTTTACCCATGAGGCGGCAGAAATTTCCCGGTCAGAAGGTAAAGCCTGAACTCTGAGCGCTGCGCGAAGATCACAACAAGCATATGTATTTAATGTGCTTTTTATGCCTTCGTCGGATTTTCGCTCAGACGCGTTCCGAAACTGACCAAGACAGACAGCGCAAGCACCGGGCCAAGTGGAAACACCCCGGCCCGCTCGGCAAATCCGTCATCCAGAAACGGGGAGAATCTGCCGACCGGCGCCGATTTCAAACCCTAACAACAGGTTTACCCGTTGTATTAAATAGGCTTTTTGGAATGATGAAACTGGCACGCCCCTTGAAAGCTTGGCTAAACGCTTGTCGGGCAAAAAGCTCGACGCCCCAGACGCAGCAAAACGCGGCGCATCAGATTGATGATTGCGGAGCCTTACGCTCATGCCGCTCGACCGCCTGCCCCCGGCCCCTGCGCCGACAGCCCCGTCCGCCCCACGCGCCGCCCGCGCGTCGGAGACGGGCGCGCAGGCGTTCACTCTGCCTGAGTCGCAAGACCGCAAGCCGGTCTCCTCACCCTCATCTGCGAACAAAGCCGAACGTGACGCGGCGACCGCGCGCGACAAGGCCCAGGCTGATCAGGCCCGAACTGAGAAAGCCCAAGCGAACAAAGCCCAGGCCGACAAAGCCGAGCGGGGCACCGCCAGTGAAGCGCAAGACGCACAATCGGGAACAGACGCGCAATCGGCCCAGTCTGAAACCGCCGCCTCCGTGGTCGGCTTCAATGACGCCATGGCGCTTGATGCACAGGCCGCCCAAACCGGCGAAACGGGCGCCGCTATCGGAGACTCTGAAGCCGGAACCCCGGGCAAGAGCATAGACGGCGCGACGCCCAAAGACGCTTCTGCCGAGGCGAACGCCAAAGCCGCCTCGCCTGACGCTGCGATCTCGACCAACTCCGCCCAGGCCGGCGCCGCGGCCTCGGCCGTCGCTGCGCCCGGCGCCATGGCGGCTGATTCAAGAGGGACCAGCGCCGAAGCCGCAGGCCCTGATGCGACCGCCAAACCTGTATCAGGGGATAAATCGCAACCGGCGGCGCCCGCGCAGACTCCGTCTGGCGATAAGGCGGCGGCGCCGGGCCAGGGCGCTCAATCCGGTGACGGCCAAACCGCGCCATCTGGCGCAGCGCCAGAGGACGTGCAGGCGCCACGCAATGAGGCGGGCGCCGGCGGGGCTTCGGCTGAGGCTGCCGAAGAGACGGAGGCTGACGCCGCCGGACCGGCGCGTTCGGCTGAGGCGGCGAAGGCTGGAGCTCAGGCCGATGGCGAGAGCGCGGCTGCGTCCAAGGATCAAACCGCCGCGTCCAGCGCCGCACAGACCAACGCCAAACCCCAGGATTTGAGCGACAAGGCCCAGCCGAACGCCCCAGCGGCGACCGAGAGCGCAAAACCAGACACCGCAAATCCGGCCCCGTCGGCGAGCGCGCAAGCTGGCGCCGCCAACGCTCAGGGCCAGTCCCAGTCTCAGGCTCAAGCTCAGGCGCAAGCTCAAGCGCAGACCGCCCAGCAAGACGCCTCTGCTCAGCCACGCCGCACAGACTCTGATCGCGCGCCAGGCGCCCAGAACAAGGCGCGCCAGGCTGACAACACCGAGGCTTCAGCGGCCAGACCCGCCGCCAGCGCCGCCCAGACCCGCGCCGCCGCAAACGCCAGACCGACCGGCGCCGAGCCGACTGCGTCCGCCGCCAAACCTGCTGACACGTTCGCCCCGGCCGTCACCGCCTATACAGACCCGCTGACCTTCCTGCTTCAGGACACGGCGCTGTCGAGCGAGGCGCCGATGGAGCCGAGCGCGGATACGATCGACCCGGATCTGGAACTGGGCGCCGTGCGGTCCGATGCGCGTACGGAAGCGCAGCGCCCCGGACAGGCCCAGGCGCACACCGCCGCTCGGTTCGCCCCTACCACCACCCATACGCTGGCGGCCCAGATCGCGCGCAAGTTCAATGATGGCGCGCGCGTGTTCGATATTCGCCTGGATCCGCCAGAGCTGGGCCGCGTCGAAGTGCGTCTGGAACTGGGCCCGGACAACAAGGTCTCGGCCGTGCTGAGCGCGGAACGCGCCGACACCCTGTCCGAACTGCAGCGCTCGGCCCGCGACCTTGAAAAAGCGCTGACCGACGCCGGTCTGGAACTGGGCGAGGACGGATTGTCCTTCTCGCTGAGCGAGGATGGCGGCGCTTTCACCAATTTCGACGATGACGCGGGCGCTTCCGCCAACGACATCGCCGCCCGCAACCGGTTCACCGCGGAGGTTGAAGCCGACCTGCCCGGCGCCCCCTTGGCTGACGCGCTCTACGGCTTCGCCGTCAGCCAGCGCGCCGGCGTCAATCTGATCGCCTGAGAAGAAGAGCGAAATCATGACAGAAGTATCCGCCGCCGCCCAATCCCAGCAAGCGCAAGGTCAGAGCAAACTGGCCACTGCGGACCTGGCGAACAATTTCGACACGTTTCTGACCCTGCTCACCGAGCAGCTGAAGAACCAGGATCCGCTGGACCCGCTCAAATCCGAGCAATTCGTCCAGCAGCTGGTCCAGTTCTCCTCGGTGGAGCAACAGATCGCCTCCAATGAATCGCTGGAAGCCCTGCTCGCGCTGCAACAATCGGACGCTCAGCTGACCTCGCTTCAATTCATCGGCAAGGACGCCACGGTGAACACCACCTACACCTTGCTCGAGAATGGCGAGGCGAAATGGGAATACGGCCTGCCGCAGGAAGCGCAGAGCGTGGAGCTGCTCATCACCGATGAAACCGGCAAACAGGTCCGCCGTCTGGATGGCGACACCTCTGAAGGCGTCCATGAGGCGGTCTGGGACGGCAAGGATGAAGCCGGCAACACCCTGCCCCCGGGCGTCTACCAACTGGAAGTCGTGGCCAAGGATGCTGACGACGTCATCATGGATTACGCCGTGCGCGTCACCCATCGGGTGACCGGCGTGGAGATGAGCGGCGGCCAGGCGCAAGTCAGCTTCGCCAATGGAGAACTGGTGCTGCCGGCCAGCCTGGTGACCAGCGTGCGGGAATCGCAGACCCCGCCCCCGAACACCACAGACACAGGCTCTGAGAACGAAGACGAGTCTCAGGCCGCTGCATAACCCCGAAACGGGGACATCCGGAGCCCGAACCGCTCCGCAACAAAATCGAGGCTCACGACCAGAAGGACCGGGGGCCCGGGCACAAACGATGGGAAGCACGATATGAGTATCAACTCGGCCATGGCCGCCGGCGCGTCCGGACTGATCGCCAACTCTTCGGCGTTGGCGGCGATCTCGGACAATATCGCGAACGTGAACACGATCGGCTACAAGCGCGTCGATACGATTTTCACGCCGAACTACAAGATCGGTGGCGGCGGCGCGAGCCGATACGCCTCCTCGGGCGTGAGCTCGAACTCGCGTCTGGACGTCAACTCCTCAGGGCTTCTGACGCCCGGCGTCTCGGCGACCGACATGGCGATCGACGGCGACGGCTTTTTCGTCGTGCGCCCGAGCCCGAACAATTCCGGCACCGGATCTGACGCCGTTCTGTTCACCCGCTCTGGCGGCTTCCAGACGGATTCCGCGGGCTATCTGCGCAATGATGCGGGCCAGTATCTGTACGCCTGGCCGGTTCAGGCGGACGGCTCGGTCAACCAGAACCCGTCCAATCTCGACCAGCTTGAAGCGGTGAACCTGTCCAATATCGGCGGCACCGCCAACGCCACGTCCAACGTCCGCATCAACGCGAACCTGCAGGCGAGCACCACGCCGTCCGCCGCAGCCGCGACCTATGCTGCGGGAACGACGGCCAACAATATGGCGTCGGGCAATGTGACACCGGACTTTGAGCGCACCATCCAGATCTATGACACCCAGGGCGGCGTGCGCTCGGTCACCATGTCCTTCCTCAAGCACGCCACCAACGCCAACCAATGGCATGTGGAGATGCATGTGCAGCCGGCGGCCGACGTGACCACGGGCGCCCCGCTGGTCGATGGCCAGATCGCCACAGGCATCGTGGCGTTCGACACCAATGGTGAAATCCTGTCCGGCGCGCCGACCACTTTTCCGACCTCGATCGCGTTTGAAAGCTCTGACACGGCCGGACCTGTCGGCGCAGGCGCGATCCGCTGGTCGACGACCACAGGCGTGGGCGCGCAAACCCTGGCGCTCGATCTGGGCACGGCGGGCGCGCCAGGCGGCATCACCCAGTTCAACTCGCCCTCCAACCTTGATTCCACTGTGGTGGACGGCGCGATCTTCGGCGCTTTCGCCGGGGTGGAAGTGAGCGAGGACGGCTTCCTGTCGGCCCGCTTCACCAACGGCGTGGTCCGCAAGGTCTACCAGATGCCGGTCGCCACCGTGTTCAACGCCAACGGCCTGGCCTCGGTCGGCGGCGCGAGCTTCCAGATCACTGAAGACTCCGGCGCCTTCACCCTGAACGCGCCCGGATCGGGCGCCTCAGGCACCATCGCCGCCCAGACAGTGGAGAATTCCAACGTGGATATCGCCACCGAATTCTCCAACCTCATCATCACCCAGCGGGCCTATTCAGCCAGCTCCCGGATCATCACCACGGCGGACGAAATGCTCGCCGAAGCGATCCAGATGAAGCGTTAAACCACCGCCGTCCCACCGGCCGACTGACACCCCGGCGCTTCGGCGCTGGGGTGAATTTTTTCTAAACAATTGATTTACCGTACTTTTACCTTGAGCTTTAGGCTCACCTTAAGAGGCCCTCCCGTATAACCCTCCTCACTAAGGGCGCGCGTAAGACGTGCTTTCTAACAAGGATGGGTCGGATGGAACGTCGAGCGAAGAAGGAAAACTATGTCATCGGTCCCGATGGCAGCCCCCTAACCGTGGCCGATTTGCCGAGCCCGGACACCAAGCGGTGGGTTATTCGTCGAAAGGCGGAAGTGGTCGCAGCCGTGCGCGGCGGGCTTCTGAGCCTGGATGAGGCCTGTGACCGTTACCGGCTGACCGTGGAGGAGTTTCTCTCCTGGCAGCGCTCAATCGACCGGCATGGCCTGGCCGGATTGCGCACCACGCGCATACAGCATTACCGCCAGTAGGCGGTACGCCCCCCTCTCTTTTTCTGGCCTGAATCCAGCGCGGCGAGCCTCTGCTCGCCGCGCTGATCGTGTTTTTTGATTCAACGCGTTAACACCCCGTTTACGCGGATAGTGGGAAAAACTTGCCTAGCCGCTTCAGGGAGCGGCGTTTTCTGATTCGGAAACGAGCAAGGGCGGCCCGGCGTGAACGCGTTACTGGAACAGCTTTCCCGATTCGGTGTTGGCCGATTGATCGCCATGTTCGGCCTCACGGCTGGCGCGGCGGCGGCTCTGGTGTTTTTCACCATGAGCATGAACTCCAATGGCCAGGCGCTATTGTTCTCGGGGCTGGCCCCGTCGGACGCCGCCGCGGTCAGCGAGCGCCTGGACCAGGCCGGCATCTCCTATGAGCTGCAAGAGGGCGGGTCCGCCGTTTACGTCAACACCAACCAGGTCGACGAGGCGCGCATGCGCGTCGCCTCTGGCGGCGCGCTGAGCTTTGGCTCGGTCGGTTATGAGATCTTTGACGAGACCGACGCGCTGGGCACCACCAGCTTTGTGCAGAACGTCAACGCCAAGCGCGCCCTGGAAGGCGAGCTGGCCCGGTCGATCAACACGCTGAACTCCGTCACCGGAACCCGCGTCCACCTGGTGCTGCCCGAACGCCGCCTGTTTTCACGCGACGAGCAACAGCCCTCCGCCTCCGTGGTCGTCTCCGTGCGCGGGGAAATGTCCAGCTCCCAGATCGCCACGATCCGCAATCTGGTCGCCACCGCCGTGCCGGGCCTTCAGGTCAACCGCATCACCCTGGCCGACGATCAGGGCCGGCTTCTGGCCGCGCCGAGTGACGCAGAGGGCGACCTGATCGGCGCCATGCTGGATGATCGCCAGAGCGCCATCGAACGGGACCTGCAGCAGAAGATCCGCGATCTGGTCGAGGGCGTGGTCGGCTCGGGCGGCGTGCGCGTCGCGGTGACCGCCGAGCTCAATCGTCAGAGCCAGACCCGCACCCGTCTGGAATACGACCCCAACGGCCAGGTGGAAGTCAGCCGCCGCGCCGAAGAACAAAGCCGCTCCGAACCCGTGACCTCCGGCGGCGTATCGGTCAGCGAGAACACGCCAGACGGTGAAGCGGGCGCAGACGGTGAAACGCCTCTGATGGCCAACAGCCAAAGCTCCATCACCGAACGCAACTATCAAAACACCCAGGAAGAAACCGTCTCCATCATTCAGGCGGGCGATCTGGAGCGTCTGGCGGTGTCGGTGGTCGTGGATGAAGTCGCCACGGTCGGCGAGGACGGAACCCTGACCTTTGAGCCGCGCAGCGAAGCCGAGCTGACCCAGATCCGCAATCTGGTGGCCGCCGCCGTGGGCTTTCCTGTCGACACCACCCTGACCGATGGCGATCAGATCCTGCAGGTCACCTCCATGCGCTTTAACCGGCCCGACCTGTCGCTGGGCACGCCCGCCCCGGAAGGGTTCAATCTGGGCAGCCTGGACTTCATGCGCATCGCCGAGATCGTCGTCTTGTTCATCACCGCCCTGCTGGTGATCTTGCTGGTGGCGCGTCCGCTGGTGCAGGGCGCGATCGGCAATGTCGCCGCCAGCCGAGCGCCTGCGCTCGCGGGCGGCGGCGCCGGGATGCCCGATAATGTCCAGGCTCTGCTTGGCAATTCCGAAGGCGGCATGATGCTGCCTGAAGAGCCCGGCCCGGATGACCATATCGACGTCGCCCAGATCGAAGGTCAGGTGAAGAAGTCCTCGGTCCGCAAAGTGGCGGCCCTTGTGGAGCAGCACCCCGATGAATCCATGAGCATCCTGCGCACCTGGATGCACGACGGGGAGTGATCTGATGTCTGACGCCCCAACCCTCCGCGGACGTAAAGTCGACGACCCCAAGGACATGACCGGGGCCGAGAAAGCGGCTGTGATCCTGCTCGCGCTGGGCGATGAGCAGCGTCAGCTCTGGGAGATGATGGATGACGAGGAAATCCGCGTCGTCTCCCAGGCCATGGTCAATCTGGGCAATGTGACCTCCGGCGCCGTCGAAAAACTGATCATGGAGTTTGTCGGCTCCATGTCCTCGACCGGCTCGATCACGGGCTCGGTGGATCAGGCGCAGCGCCTGTTGTCCTCCTTCCTGCCCGAGGACAAGGTCGACCAGATCATGGAAGAGCTGCGCGGTCCCGCCGGCCGGACCATGTGGGACAAGCTCGCCAATGTGAACGAGGTGGTTCTGGCCAACTATCTCAAGAACGAATACCCGCAGACGGTCTCGGTGGTGCTCTCCAAGGTGCGCCCCGATCACGCCTCGCGCGTGCTGGCCGCCCTGCCCGAAGACTTCGCCATGGAAGTGGTGACTCGGATGCTGCGCATGGAGCCGGTGCAGCGCGAGATCGTGGAGAAGATCGAGGAGACGCTGCGCTCTGAATTCATGAGCAATCTGGCGCGCACCTCCAAGCAGGACAGCCATGAACTGATGGCGGACATCTTCAACAATTTCGACCGTCAGACCGAAAACCGGTTCCTGGCGTCGCTGGAAGAGCGCAATCGCGATTCCGCCGAGAAGATCCGCTCGCTGATGTTCGTCTTCGAGGATCTGGGCAAGCTCGACCCGCAAGGGGTGCAGACCCTGCTGCGCGGCGTGCCGAAAGATCAGCTGGGCCTGGCGCTCAAGGGCGCGTCGGACACGCTGCGCGACCTGTTCTTCTCCAACATGTCCGAGCGGGCGGCGAAAATCCTGCGCGAGGACATGGCCTCCATGGGCCCGGTGCGCCTCAAGGACGTGGATACCGCGCAACAGACCATGGTCAACCAGGCCAAAGACCTCGCCGCCAAGGGCGAAATCCTGCTGTCAGAAGGCGGCGGCGAAGATGAACTCATTTACTAGGGAGGCCGAAGCTTCGTGACTGACGGCTTCAGAAAATTCGACTTTGACCGGGAGTTCGCTCCGGACGGCCGCATTCTGCGAGAAGGCGACACGTTCAAGCGCGTCTATACCGAAGAGGAAATGCAGATGGTGGCCGAACAGGCCGCCGAAGCCGCCCGTCAGGTCGCCGAGATTGAAGCCCAGGAAGCCGCCGCCGAGGCCGCCGGCCAGGTCGTGCACCAGGTCACCGCGCTTCTGGGCCGCATGAAGGCGGAATCTGAAGCCATGCGCGAAGACGCGGCGCGGCTGGCGCTGGCGGCGGCCCGCATCATCGCCGGCGCGGCGCTTGAACAGTATGGCGAAGACACGCTGAAAGCCTGCATTACCGAAGCGTTGGCTGATCTGCGCGGAGAGCCGCGCATCGCCGTCCGGGTCAACCCGTCCATGTCGGACGCGCTGGCCGAAGTGATGGAAGGCGAAGCCGCCCAGCGCGGCATGGAAGGCGCGCTGATCGTGCGCGCCGACGCCGATGTCGCCCGCACAGACTGCATGCTGGAATGGCGCTCGGGCGCCATTGAACGCACCACCCAGGACATTGAAGCCCGTATCGAGCAGGCCGTGAAGAACTGGCTCGCCCAGCCTCTGGACGCCGATGCGGACGCCACCCCCGATCAGGCCGCCCTGGGCGGTCAAGCCCAGGCCTGAAGGAGCTAAGCCATGAGTGACGACGATCTGAACCTTCCCGATCTGTCCGACGAGCCGGCCGGCGTGAATCCCGACCCCACGCCCATGGGCGAACCGACCGCGGGCGCCGCACAGTCGCTGATCGACGAGGAAGTGCGCACCGCGGTGGATCTGGCGCCCGTCTTTGACGTGCCGGTAAACATTTCCGCGGTGCTGGGCAAGGCGCAAGTGGATGTGAATTCGCTGCTGCGCCTGACCTCGGGCTCGGTGCTCGAGCTCGATCGCAAGGTCGGCGAAGCCATCGACATCTATGTGAACTCTCGCCTGGTGGCGCGCGGCGAGGTCGTCGTCGTGGACGACCGGCTGGGCGTGACCATGACTGAAATCATCAAGGACGGGGACACCGGCTGACCCCGGCCGCCCATAGGAAAGGAAACGAACGATGCGCGTTCTGATCGTTGGAAGCCTGGGCGGCCAGTTGTCCGCCGCCACGAAAATCGCCATGGACCGCGGCGCCAAGGTCGCCCATGTGGACACTATCGAGCAGGCCACCGGCTATCTGCGCGCCGGCAAGGGCGCCGACATCCTGATGGTCGACGTCAATCTGGATGTGGGCAGCCTGATCGCCGCCAACGAGGCCGAGCGCATCATCGTTCCGGTCATCGCCTGCGGCGTGAATGTGCGTCCGGAAGCGGCCGCCGGCGCCATCAAGGCCGGGGCCAAGGAATTCATCCATCTGCCGCCCGATCCCGAGCTGATCGCCGCCGTGCTGGCGGCCGTCTCTGACGATGACCGCACCCTGATCGCGCGCGATCCGCTGATGCTGGACGTGGTGCGCCTGGCCGATCAGATCGGCCCGTCGGACGCCTCGGTGCTGATCACCGGCGAAAGCGGCGTGGGTAAAGAGGTCATGGCCCGCTATGTCCACAAGAAATCCAAGCGCGCCTCGAAAGCCTTCGTCTCGGTGAACTGCGCCGCGATCCCTGAAAACCTTCTGGAATCCGAATTGTTCGGCCACGAAAAAGGCGCGTTCACCGGCGCCCTCGCGCGCCGGATCGGCAAGTTTGAAGAGGCCGACGGCGGCACGCTGCTGCTCGACGAGATCAGCGAAATGGATGTGCGCCTGCAGGCCAAGCTGCTGCGCGCCCTGCAAGAGCGCGAGATCGACCGGGTGGGCGGCTCCAAGCCCGTGAAGGTCAATATCCGGGTTCTGGCCACGTCCAACCGCGATCTGCGCGAAGCGGTGCGTGACGGCAGCTTCCGCGAAGACCTGTTGTTCCGCCTGAACGTGGTGAACCTCGCCATTCCGCCGCTGCGCGACCGTCCCGAAGACACGCTGGCGCTGGCCGATCACTTCTTGAAGAAATACGCCAAGGCCAATGGCGTCGATTATCGCCCGCTGTCGGACGCTGCGAAGACCCAGGTCGTCGCCCGCGCCTGGAAAGGCAATGTGCGAGAGCTGGAAAACGCCATGCACCGCGCGGTGCTTCTGGCCATCGGCTCACAGATCGAGCCTGAAGCCATCCGCCTGCCCGACGGCTCGCCCCTGCCCGCCAGCGCGGGCGGATCATCGGTGGCGCGCCAGGCGGCGCAAGCGGCTGACGAAGCGATCAATCTGGTCGGCAAGACCGTGGCGGAAGTGGAGAAGGACCTGATCCTCGACACGCTCGATCATTGTCTGGGCAACCGCACCCACGCCGCGAACATTCTGGGGATTTCGATCCGCACGCTGCGCAACAAGCTCAAGCTCTATGGCGAACAGGGCGAGGATATCCCCGCCCCCGGCGAATCCCGGTTCGCGGGATGACGCCCGCCCGGGCTCTCGCCCGCTCATCAGCGCGTCCGAACGACGCGCGACGCTCTTTTGAGCGGCCGAGAATCCGGGCAATCAGAACCCTGACGAACGCAGAATCGCGCTTCGTTCCAAACCTGCCAGAACGGGCCTGATCCATGGCTGACGCCAACGCCTCCTCCCAAAGCGGTTTCGATTTCGGCCAGCTCGCCAAGCGGCTGGCGCGGGGCGATATCGCCATGGGCCTGGGGGTTCTGGGCCTTCTGGTCATGCTGATCCTGCCGCTTCCGAAAGCGCTGCTGGACGTGATGCTGGCGGTGTCGGTGAGCTTTTCCGTGCTCATCCTGATGACGGCGCTGTTCATCAAATCCCCGCTGGAGTTCACCGCCTTCCCGGCGATCCTGCTGGTGGCGACCATGCTGCGGCTGGGGCTGAACGTGGCCTCGACGCGCCTGATCCTGTCAGAAGGTCAGAACGGCACCGGGGCGGCGGGCGACATCATCGAGGCCTTTGGCGGCTTCGTGATGCAGGGCAATTTCGTCATCGGCATCATCGTGTTCATCATCCTGGTGATCGTGAACTTCGTCGTCATCACCAAGGGTTCGGGCCGGATCGCGGAAGTCGCCGCCCGCTTCACCCTGGACGCCATGCCCGGCAAGCAGATGGCGATCGACGCCGATCTGTCCTCGGGCCTGATCAATGAAGACGAGGCGCGGAAGCGCCGCAAGGAACTTGAAGAACAATCGAACTTCTTCGGGGCCATGGACGGCGCCAGCAAATTCGTGCGCGGCGACGCCATGGCGGGCATCCTGATCACCTCCATCAACCTGATCGGCGGCATGATCATCGGCGTCGCCCAGTCGGGCATGGATTTCGGCTCGGCGGCGAGCACGTTCTCCTCGCTGACCATCGGCGACGGTCTGGTCTCCCAGATCCCGGCGCTGATCGTGTCGCTGGCCGCCGGTCTTCTGGTGTCCAAGGCTGGGGTGGACGGCGCGGCGGAAGAGGCCGTGTTCGGCCAGCTGTCGGCCAATCCCGCCGCCATGGGCATGGTGTCGGGCACCTCGCTCGCCATCGGCCTGCTGCCCGGCATGCCGCTCATCCCGTTTGCTTTGATGGCGGCGGGGTCAGGCGCGCTGGCCTGGCAAAGCGCGCAGAAACGCGACAAGGCGGTGGTCAATGAAGCCGCAGAAGCGGTCGCCCAGGAAGCCGCCGCCGCGCCCGATCCGCAAGATGCGCCGATCGAGGATACGCTACATATCGACGAGCTGAAGATCGAGCTGGGCTATGCCCTGCTGCCGCTGATCAATGATGTGGAAGGCCGCCGCCTGACCGATCAGATCAAGGCGCTGCGCCGCAACCTCGCCCAGGACAGCGGCTTCGTTCTGCCCAGCGTGCGCATTGTCGACAACATGCAGATGCCGGGCGAACAATACGTTCTGCGCGTCAAGGAGATGGAAGCCGGGGTCGGCGAGCTGAAGATCAACCAGATTCTCGCCATGAACCCGTCCGGCGCCCAGGTCGATCTGCCCGGAACCCACGTCAAGGAGCCGGCCTTCGGCCTGCCCGCCACCTGGATCGACGAAGCCAATCGCGAGGAGGCCACGTTCCGCGGCTATACGCTGGTGGATCCCGCCGCCGTTCTGGTCACCCATCTGACCGAGATCCTGCGCGACAACATGTCAGAGCTTCTGAGCTATGCGGAGACCGAAAACCTGCTCGACGCCCTGTCGCCCCAGCACAAGAAACTGCTGGACGAGGTCACGCCCGGCCAGGTCACTCGCGCGGGCATTCAGCGCGTTTTGCAAAACCTCCTGAAAGAGCGGGTCTCGATCCGCGATCTCGCCGCCATCGTCGAAGGCGTGGCCGAAGCGTCCGGCGCGACCAACAATCTCGACGCCATCACCGAGCATGTGCGCAGCCGCCTGGCGCGCCAGATCTGCTACGCCAATCGCGGCCCGGACGGCAATCTGCCGGTCCTGTCGCTGAGCCCGCAATGGGAGCAGGCCTTCGCCGAGGCGCTGATCGGGGATGGCGAACGCCGCCAGCTGGCGCTCGCGCCCAGCAAGCTGCGTGAATTCGTCGAAGTTGTGCGCGCCGCCTTTGACCGGGCCGGCATGAGCGGCGACGTGCCGGTGATGCTGACCAGCCCCCATGTGCGCCCCTATGTGCGCTCGCTGACCGAACGCTTCCGCCCGCAAACCGTGGTGATGAGCCAGAACGAGATTCACCCCAGCGCCCGGCTCAAAACCGTCGGCCAGATCTAGTCGCTGACTAAAGGAGACATGGCGCGATGCGCCTGCGCACTTTCACAGGACAGACCTTGAGCACCGTCATGGAGCAAGTGCGCCGTGAGCTGGGCCCGGACGCGGTGATCATTTCCACCACGGACGCCCCTGAGGGCGGGGTGGAAGTGCGCGCAGCCGCCGAACGCGGCGCGGTTCACGCCAAGGGCGAGACCCCGGAAACCGCTCTGGCGCGCCGTGATCAGGCGCGCACCAAGGCGCGGGGCGAAGCTGATGAAGGTCTGACCCGGATCGCCCGCGCCCTGGGCTGGCACCTGCCGCCTGAACGCGCCTCCGAAGCGCTGATGGACAGCGCCATGGCGCTTGAAGACGGGGAGGCCACCGCCACCCTCGCCCGGGCGCTCGATCAACGCTATGGCGTGCATCCGCTTGAGCCGGACCCCGGACGCCCTGTGCTTCTGGCCGGGCCGCCGGGCTCTGGCAAATCCTCCGCCCTCGCCAAGCTCGCCGCCCGCGCCGTCACCCAAGGCCATGCGCCCATGCTGATCAGCGCCGATAGCCGCGCCGGCTCCGCAGAACAGATGACCGCCTATGCCGACGCGCTCGATTTGCCGTTTGAAGGCGTGACGGGACCGCGTGAGTTGCGCGCCTTGCTGGAATCAAGCCGCGCCGGGCCCGTGCTGATTGATGTGGCGGGGCTGAACCCGTTTGATCTTGATCAGCTCGATGATCTGGCCGGGCTCGCCGACGCGGCCGATGGTGAGATCGTCGCTGTGCTGGATGCGGGCATGACGCCGGGCGACGCCGAAGACGCCGCCGCCCTGTTCAGCTCGATCGGGGCTGGCCGGGTGATCGCCACCAAGCTCGACATTGCACGCCGACTGGGCGCATTGCTGGCGTTTGGAGAGGCAGGGCTCGCCTACGCTCAGATCTCCGCCTCGCCCTATATCGGCGACGGGCTGGCCCCGGCGACCGCGCTGCGCCTGTCCAGATTGCTACTGGAAGACCCCGGAGAGGAGCTCCCGGCATGACCAATTTCGCCACCGACGCCAGTCTCGCGCTCAGCGCGCCGCGACAGGCGGGACCGCTCCTCGCCATCGCGTCCGGCAAAGGGGGTGTGGGCAAGACCACGCTGGCCATCGCCATGGCGCACGCCTTCGCCCGTCGCGGTCAACGCAGCCTGCTGGTGGATGCGGATCTGGGCATGGCCAATGTGGACGTGCAATTGGGCGTCAGCGCCGCCAGTGATCTGGCGTCCGTCGTGGCAGGCGATCTCAGCCTGGCTGAAGCGGTGAATTCTGTTGGCGAAGGCAGTTTCGACCTGATCGCCGGTCCGTCCGGCTCTGCGGCGCTGGCCGGGCTCGACCTTGAAAACGTCAACCGGCTGGCCGCCGGCGTCACCGCCGCTTCCATGGCCTATGACCGCACCTTGATTGATCTCGCCGCAGGCGCGGAACGCTCCACCATCCGTCTCGCCGCCGCGGCCGACGACGTGCTCATCGTCATCAATGACGAGCCGACCTCGCTGACCGACGCCTACGCCTTCGTGAAAACCCTGCGCATGCGCGATGAAGGCGCCTGCCCGTTCGTGGTGGTCAATAACGCGCCCGATCCCGCCGCCGCCCATCACGCCTATCTGGGCTTCGCAAAAACGTGTGAGAGCTTTCTGGGCTTCCGGCCGCCGCTGGCGGGCATTGTGCGCCGCGACCCACATGTGCCCCAGGCGATTCGCGCCCAGGTTATGCTGGAATCGCGCTATCCGGCGTCTGACGCCGCCTCCGACATCGCCAAGCTCGTCCGGGCGCTGGAGCATGGCGTCGCCGTCAAGTAAGCTGTCTGCGCCCTGGGGGGCGAAACACACTACAAACGCCTCGATCAGAGGCTGGCGAAGGGGGGACGCATGGCGGGCAATGACGCCTGGAGCCTGTTATGGGCCGGTTTCACATTCTTTGATCTGTCCTTCATCCTCATGGCGGGGATTGTTGCGGCGCTGGCCATGCGACGCTGGAGACAGCTGACCGGCGCGGCCCTGATCGCCTATGCGGTGGATGTGTTGTTGCGCTTCTCGCTGGAATTCATGAGCGCGGGCGACATGCCGGCCAATTTCGCGCTGGACCTCGCCTTCGCCCGCATGGACATGCACGCCCTGTCCGCCGCGCTGCGGCCCTTCTTGTACTTCGGGGCCATCGCCATCCTGTTCGGCGTCAAGAAGCGCTATGGCGGCTAGGGCCGCCATACGCCTGCATCCAAAACCGACCGCAGCGTCATCTTGTCCATACGCACTGCGCCGCTGGGGCGCAGGCCCCGTATGGAGCGCGCCTGAATGCTCATCTCTCTTCTGACCCTCGCCCTGACGCTTCCGCTTGAGCCTGACGTCACCCTGGGCGCCTCCGAACAGGTCAACGCCCCCGCTCTCTCAAGGATTTGCGAGAGCCAGACCCGGCGCACGCTTGATCCGGCTGAGCTGCCGCTGGCGCACTCAAGCCATGTGCAGATCGACTGTCAGGGATATGCGTTTCTCGGTGCCCCGCGCCTGGCCGAGTTCGTCTTCGCCGACGGTTCGCTGACCCATGTCTGGATTTTGGTCGATGCGTCAGAGCTGAACGCGCTGGAGGCGCAGTTTGATGCGGCCTACGGACCTGCGGATGCCAGCGCGGCAGAGTTCAGCGCCTGGTACGAGGCCCGCGCCGCAGTGCGCAAGGACATGCCTGAAGCGCTCTATTACAGCGCGCACGCCGCGCCCCTGTTTGAAGCCTGGTTCAGCGGTCAGGGCGGCTAAGCCCTCAATCCCATCAACAAAAAGGGCGCGTCCGACCGGACGCGCCCTGTTCTGTGTGCCTTGAACGTAAGAGCTAGAGCTCTTCGCCGCCTTCAGGCTGCGGCTCGGCGGGCGCGTCGACTTCGATGTCGACATCGTCCATTTCCTCGATTGAGGCTTCCGCCTCATCCAGGGTCTCGACGATCTCAGCGTCAGCCGCGGCTTCGCCTTCCGCCATGTCGCCCTCTTCAGCCGGGACCGCAAGCGGTTCGGGGAAAGGCATGTCCGAGCTGCCCTGCTCGTGCATGTAGGCGATCAGGTTGATGCGATCTTCCTGGTCGCGCAGACCGGCGAAGCTCATGGCCGTACCCGGCATGTAGCGGCGCGGGCTTTCCAGGAAGTTGTAGAGGTTTTCATAATGCCAGTCGGCCGTGGTCTCACCATACTCTTCCATGGCGGCGGAGTAATTGAAGCCGTCAACCGCAGCGACCGCGCGACCCAGAACGCCCCACAGGTGCGGGCCGGTGCCGTCCGCCATGCCGGAGTCGAAAGAGTGGCAGCTGGCGCAGCGGCGAGCCACGCGTTCCCCGGCGGAGATGTCCGCGCTGGCGAGCAGAACGCCGAAATCAACCGGACCTTCCACTTCTTCCTCGGCGGGACCGCTGGCGCCCTCGAGGGCGGCGAGATCCACCGGATAGCCGAATTGCTCGGGCTGTTCAGCATGGAACAGGCTGTCGCCCAGCGTCGTCAGCCCCAGAATGACCAGGGCGACCGCCAGGAGAGCGGCAGCCAGTTTATTGAAGAAAAGAGAGCCCATGAGCGTCCTCACCGATCCCTATTGAGACAAATGGAGTGTGCGCGGTGTTTGGCATGCTCCGTCGAAAGAGGCAACCAGTTCACACCGCTTCGAAAGGTATTGCCCAGCTCATTTTGACAAGCGCGACAGGGCGTCGCACTTCTCAGCCCGAGTCGGCCGACAACCATCTTTCTATCAGCATGCGCGCGATTGAGAAGTGCCGGGGCATCATTCGGCTCACCTCAGTGTTGAAAAGTGCGCGCACTTCGTCGCGTGTGAACCAGCGCGCATCCTCCAGATCATCATCGGGCACAAGGGTTCCCGGCTCCGCTTCCGCCATCAGCCCGATCATGAGCTGGGAGGGAAAGGGCCAGGGTTGGCTGGCCACATACTCCACAGAGGTCACCTTCAGATGGACCTCCTCGGCCACTTCGCGCGCACAGGCGGCTTCGATGGTCTCGCCGGGCTCCATGAACCCCGCCAGCGTGGAGTACATGCCTTCAGGCCAGTTCGGCTGCCGACCCAGCACGCATTGATCGCCTGCATGCACCAGCATGATCACGCTGGGATTGACCCTCGGGAAATGCTCGGTGTCGCAGCTGGGGCAGACCCGTTTCGAACCGGCGTCCGCCACATCCGTGCTCGCGCCGCAGTTTGAGCAGAACAGGTGCTCGCGATGCCACATCAACAGCGAACGCGCCCGTCCAAGCACGCTGGCGAGGTCTGAGGGCGCGTCAGCGGCGCTATGCCGAAAGTCCGGCCCCTTCTCGGCGACGCCAGGCTCCAGCGCCCCGGCGAACCAAGGCTGGCCGTCCAGCACGCCGATGAAGATCAGGCCCGGCGCTTTCAGCGGCAGACGCGCGGCGTATTTCGCCCGCATGATCAGCGGCCCGCCCTGTTCATTCAGCGCCAGATCGCCGCCGGCGAACAAAACAGCCTGCGCCTTGCGGTCGGCAAGCTGGCTTTCGATCCAGTCCGGTTTGGACCGGAGCAATCCCGCGTGATCAAGCGCGGCGTCGGTGAAGGTCATCGTCATGACGGGTTTCTACCGCGCATCGCCCCGATGACGCCAGCCCGAAACAGAATCCCGATCGCTCGCATTCCTGTGAAAACGTGTTGATCGACCAAAGGCTTTCGCTCGTCCCCGACCCCTCCCATCTGCCCATCGTCACACCGACCCGCGCCGCACATCGCGACGCTGTCCCCCCGATGGAGCATCCCATGACCGAGTTTAACCTGTACGACGAAACCAACGCCCCTGAAGCCGCCCGCCCGGTTCTGAAGACCGCCAAGGGCGCGTTCGGCTTCGTGCCGAACCTTCTCGGCACGCTGGCGGAAAGCCCCGCAACAGCCGAAGCCTATCTCACCCTCGCCGGTATTGTGGACAAGACCAGCCTGACCCCGGCCGAGCGCCAGGTCGTGCTTCTGGCCGTGTCCTATGAGAACACCTGCCATTACTGCATGGCGGCCCACTCCACGCTGGCCGGCGGCGCCGGCGTCGATGCGCCGACCCTTGACGCCCTGCGCTCTGGCGCGCCCCTGCCGGATGCGCGTCTGGACGCGCTGGCGCAGTTCGCCCGTACGATGGTGAAAGAGCGCGGCTACGCCAGCGAAGCCGACATCAAGGCCTTCCTGGACGCCGGCTTCACCAAGGCGAACATTTTTGACGTCATCACCGCCACCGCGCTGAAGACGATCTCCAATTACGCCAACCACATCGCCGAAACTCCGGTGGACGACGCGTTCAAGCCGCAAACCTGGACCAAGTCGGCCGCCGCCTAAGCCTTGCCGGAGCGTTAACGGGGTTAGGCCGTGACGAAATTCCGACCGGGTTTCGTCACGGCCTCGCCACGCTTCGCCATCGCTTGGTCACAGTGCGTCGCCTAAGTGCAACACTGCGTATTTTCACGCATTTTCAGCGTCAGCTCGCATCTTGTAAGACCCGGTTTCGAGGCGCAGCTATAGGCGCGGGCTGGGCCAAGAACCGCGATCCAAAGCGTCACAGAAAGACAAAAACCATGCAAAAGACGATTCTCCTCTCCACCGCCGCCGCCCTGCTGATCGCTGGCGGCGCCTCCGCTCAAGACTCCAAATGGCATCTGGGCGCCGGCTACACCTATTTTGACGCCTCCGATGTCGAGCTTGATGTGATCAACATCCGCGGCGGCTACGACATCACCGAGTATTTCGGCGTTGAAGGCGAGCTGCTGGTCGGCCTTGAAGACGAAGACCTGACCATCGCCGGCGTTTCCGGCGATGTGGGCCTTGATTACGGCCTGGGCGTCTTCGCCAAGGCGCAATACCCGCTGGCCGAGCAAGTCTCTGTCTATGGCCGCCTGGGCTACGCCTATCACGAGATCGACGCCTCTTTCGCGGGCGCTCAGTTTGAAGACAGCTCTGACGCGTTCGCATTCGGCGGCGGTCTGGAATGGACGGTCTCCGGCCCCAACGCCGTGCGCCTGGACTACACCCGCTATGAGTATGAAGGCGACGGCGACGCCGACGCGTTCTCCATCGGTTATGTGCTCCGCTTCTAAGCGATTTGCGTCTTAGCAGCCCGGCACACAGGCCAGATGAAACCCCCGCGTCCCGGACGCGGGGGTTTTCTGCATCTGCACCGTGCTAGGACTCACACGATTTATTGTAGATGTACAACATTTTATTTTACATCACGATGTTTTTTAGCCATGACTTATACCGCAAGGAGCCAGACTGATTGATGACACGCCCGATCCATAACCGCCTTCCCGTCCTACGCGCCGAGCGCGGACTGTCGCGCAAGGATCTCGCGCAAGCGATTGGCGTGAACTACCAGACGGTGGGATATCTCGAACGCGGGGATTTCAACCCCTCGCTCGAACTGGCGATGCGCCTTGCCGAGTATTTCGGGGTGAGCATCGAGTCGATATTCGCCTTCGAACCGTTCAAGCCCCAGATCGCACGCCCCGCAGATCCTGGCGCGGGCCAGACAGGAGCAGATCCGTCATGACCTTCTTTTATCGCAGTCCCCAAGAGCGCCCGGCGCCCGTGCGTTCAGGTTTCGCAATCCGGCTCGCCTCATCGCTCGCCCTTCTGGCCTATCCGGCCGGCTGCCTCAGCCTGCTCTTCGCGCCCGACGCCGCAGCCGGACCCGCAGGCATGATCGGTGCGCTGGCATGGCTCGCCTTGCTCCTGATCTCACTGGGCGCGTTCGTCTATCTCGCTCCGTCCTATCAGCAACGCATCGTCGGCGAACAAGCGGACAAGCGGACAAGCTGGACGAATTCGAATTGCAACTGCGTCAACGCGCCTACGCCTTTTCCTACAAGGTTTTCACCGGGCTCTGCCTGATCGGGCTGATTTATTTGGCGATTTCGCTGGATGTGGCGGATAGCGGGCGGTTCGGCCTGTGGCGTCCGAGCAGTTTTGATCACTGGAACGCCATCATATGGGGGGCGATTCTCTACGCGTTCACCCTGCCGACGGCTTATATCGCCTGGACCGTCAAAGCGCCCCGTCTCGACGCGCGCTGATGCTTATGAACGCAGCAAAACACATGCATAACTGACGACGGGCGGGGCCAGCGGACCTCGCCCGCATGCCATGGTCAGGACTGCGACAAACTCCGCAAAGGCGACATCAGGGCTGGACAAGCCGGGAGTCACTCTTAAGAATGAGAATAGTTCGCAACTAAGAGAGTCGCCATGGCCAGCGCCATTCTGGAATTTTCAACCCCCCGCCGAGTCCCGACCTCGCCCTCCGTCACCGACTGGCTCGATAGCCAGGCGCGCGTCGTCGATATCTGGATTGACCGTCTGGTGGCGGAAGGCGGAGATGTCAGTCTGATCGCGGTGCTTGATCAACACGCCGCATTCCTGCGCGAAGCGCTGGAGCGCAGCACGGATCGCATCTAGGCGGCGGAGCTGATCAGCTCCGCGTAAAAATCATTGTCATAGTCCGCTTGCGCAGCCAGTTCTTCTCGCCCGCTCAGCTTTACAGCGTCGCGGAAGGCGGAATAGATCAGGCGGTCGGACAAACTCATTTCCCGTTCGGCGTCGCCTTGTCCGCGGATCCGCACCCAGCGCCAGATCGCCAGTTTGATGGCGATGCTGTCCCAGTCAGACGCCTTTTGCGCGCTGACTGCCGGGATAAGATGAGCCAGATCAGGGTTTTCACCGTCCAATTTCATTTGCTTGAATTGTTCAAAGACAAATTGGATGAACTCATGATCGTTCAAACACACACTCCGATGCAGATCGCTGGCGGTTTTTCGCCGGAGGCGCGGGTATAGTTAAATCTGACTGAAGGTCACGTCCCGTAATTCAGGGACCAATAGGGGCGCAGCGGCCCTATTCGATGCACATTTTCGCCTTAATGGCGCAATCCATGTGGGGTGAAAGCGGTTAGAGCGTTATCAAACCAGCTCTTAGCGACTTAAGCACAGCGGCGACCCGGTTTGAAGCCCCCAATTTGCCGAAGGCGCGTCGCATGACCGTATCCACGGTGTGGGGAGAAACGCCCAGAATATCGGCGATCACCGCATTGCTTTTGCCGCGCGCCAGCCAGTGCAGCACCTCCACCTCGCGCTCCGACAGGTTCGGCGGCGTCAGCGCCTTGCGCTTCTGCAGCGTGAGCGTACAGGCGTAAAGCTCGTTGCAGGCATGCTGAAGGCATCGGCAATCCATCGCTGACAGATCAAAAGGCGCGCTGAACCGGCCGCACGCCACATAGGCGGCGAGACCGGCCGGGCCGAAAATCGGCGTGGTCAGCCCGTCCACGAATCCGCTCTCACGCAACAAGTCAAAGATGCGCTGGCTATACCGGGTGATCGGCGTGGTCTGTTCAACCTCGAACCAGAACTGGGGATGCAGCGCCATCGCCGCCCGGCTGGTGACGGGGTCGTGTTCAAACAGGCGCTCGCCCAGATAGGCGTCCTTCATGAGGTCTGGAAAGGTATTGTACTCAAACTGGTTATCGGCGTCGGACGCCTCAAACGGGCTGGGCAGGATCTGATAGCCGACCGCTTCCACGCCAAGCGTTTCAGCGTACTGCTCAAACAGGCGGCACAACGCGTCAACGCTTGTCGCCTCGGCGCTTTCCGCCATGAAATCGAGCAACGTCTCCGCCATCATCAAACCCCGTTCCCGTGGTCATGATGATATGCCGCACGCAAAGATGGCAAGGGCGCAAACCGCCCAAGCCGCTCCGCGTCATTTCCCTATCGGGCGTCCGCGCCCGCCTGATCATAGTATCGGGTCTGGCTGAGCACCCTGACAGGGTCGGTGATGTTCAGAAGGTCGATCAGGGCCTGATCGGGGTCGTCTGCGCGGGTCACGTAATCGGCCACGATCTGGCGTCCCATCCAATAGCCCAGCTCATAGGGCCAACCATCCGGGGCGCGACCGGCGTTGGCGTGCCAGCGCGTCAGCGCCGTCGCGGCCTCCGGCGGCAGGTTTCCATAACTCGCGCCTGCTTCTGCGGCCGCCTTGAGGATGCGGCGATCCCGGGAGAATTCCGGCCACAACCCGTCCTCATTCTCGACCGCCCAGTCATGCCGGCTCTGGGTGGGGACCTGCCCCGTCACCAGCAGGGAGACATAATCCGCCTGCCCTTCCAGAAGCGACATGTAGAGCAGGGGATCGCGCGCGAAGGCGTCCATATTCTGGGTCTGCAGAGCGTGAACCGCTTCATGGGCGAAAAAGAACCGGAAGATCGAGCGGATCTCTTCTTCGCTCTGTCCAACACGGCAAATCACTTCGAGCCCCAGCACCAGGGCGTCGGAGGCGGCGGTGCCGCCTGAATTGCCCGCGCCGAACACCACATGGATCTCGGGGAGGTCACGACCGGGGAAAAGCGGCTGCATGGCGGCGTAAGTCTCTTGCAGCTCGGCGTTCATCGAGTCCGCGATGGGCAGGCAAACCTCGATCCCCCGACGATACGCCTCAGGGTCTTCGGCGACGGCGCGGGCCAGGTTGTCCGCATTCTGAATTCGACTAGGCGTGAACACCTCGACGCCCCGACCGGCGCCGTCCAGATACTCAGCCTGCAAAAGCTCGGCATCGAGCGCGCCATCATGGGCGTCAAACAGCGCGGCGAACCGGTGGGCGTCCACCGATTGCACGTGAGGGCTATGGGGAGCGTCTTGCTTCGCCAGGGCCGGCAGGCTCGCTCCCAGGCTCAATCCCAAAGCAATAGTGAGTGTTTTCAGGCTCATCTTGACCGTCTTTCGTGTCTTTTTCTTTCAACCAGCTCTGGTCAGCGACGGGTCTCAGCGCCCGTTCCCCGCCAGAACCTCCAGTCGAGCGCAGTCGGGCATGGATGAAAAGTGAAAAACCGGCAAGCTGTGGACATCTGCCCGCGCGTCTTGCGTTTGCCCGCCTCAATCGCGATATTGCCTACAGGAAGGCCGGCGGCGGACGAGCCCCTCGCCAACCCGGTCAGGTCCGGAAGGAAGCAGCCGTAACGAGTTTCGGTTCGGGTCGCCGTCCGGTCTTCCGCCGTCTTCCGCGTCAGTTCATCTCCCGCAGCCCCCAGACCCTTGGGCGCGCGGCCCGCGCGAAGGACCCGATCCTGTGATGGATGATCCCCACTCCGACGCGCCTGAGTCAGAAGCGACAGAGGCTTATGACGGCCCGGCCCTGCCCGGTCTTGAGCCCGAGACGCCCAAGGATGATCCCGGCTATCAGGTGCTGGCGCGCAAATACCGCCCCCAGACCTTTGACGACCTGATCGGCCAGGAGCCGATGGTGCGCACGCTGACCAATGCGTTCGCGTCTGGCCGGATCGCCCACGCCTATATGATGACCGGGGTGCGCGGGGTGGGCAAAACCACCACGGCGCGCCTGATCGCCCGCGCGCTCAATTACGACACCGACACGGTGCACCAGCCCTCCATCAACCTCACCCCGCCGGGCCGACATTGCGACGCCATTGCGCGCTCCGCCCATGTGGATGTGATGGAGATGGACGCCGCGTCCCGCACCGGCATCTCTGATATCCGCGAGATTCTCGACGGGGTGCGCTATGCGCCCGTCAGCGCGCGCTACAAGGTCTACATCATTGACGAGGTGCACATGCTGTCCACCTCGGCCTTCAACGCGCTTCTGAAAACGCTCGAGGAACCGCCCGAGCATGTGAAGTTCATCTTCGCCACCACCGAAATCCGAAAAGTGCCGGTGACGGTGCTGTCGCGCTGTCAGCGCTTTGATCTCAAGCGCGTGGACCGCGAGGTTCTGACCGACCATCTGGCGCGCATCTGCGACAAAGAGAACACCAGCGTCGACCGCGACGGCCTGGCCGCCATCGCCCGCGCCGCCGAAGGCTCGGTGCGGGACGCCCTGTCCTTGCTGGATCAGGCCATCGTTCAGGCCGACCGGGGCGAGACCGTCACCGCCCAGCAGATCCGCGACATGCTCGGCCTCGCCGACCGCTCGCGCGTGCTGGACCTTCTGGAGGCGGCGCTGGAAAACCGCGCCAAGGATGCGCTCGACGAGCTGCGCCACCAGTATGACTCAGGCGCCGACCCGCAGGTTCTGATGCGCGATCTTCTGGATCATCTGCACGCAGTCAGCCGCATCAAGGCGGCCGGCAAGGACGCGGATCTGGGCGAGGCGCAGGAAACCGTGGACCGGCTGGCGAAACTGGCCGAGGCCCATTCCCTCGCCTCGCTGGGGCGGCTGTGGAAGACCACGCTGACCGGGCTTGATGATGTGCGCAATGCGCCCGATCCGGTCTCGGCTGCGGAAATGGCGGTCATCCGCCTGATGGCGGCGGCCAGCCTGCCGAGCCCCGAAGACGCCGCCCGCCTGCTCGCCGGGATCGCCCCGTCAGGCGGTGGCGCAAACCCTAAGTCCGGTCCGGGGGGCGAGGCGCCGTCCGGACCGAACGCCGCTCACGCTCCTGAGCCGGAGCCCGAACCCGTCGGGCCCAAAGATCTCGACGCGATGATGGAGATGATCGACGCTGCGCGCGATATCGGGCTCAAGCTCGATGTGGAGCGCTGCTTCCGCCCGGTGTCGATGAAGCCCGGCGCGATTGTCTTTGAGCCCACCGAGAACGCCCCCAGCAATCTGGGCGGCCGCATCGCCGCTTTCTTGCAAGAACAGACGGGCGAACGCTGGCTGGTGGATTCAAAGCCCAACACCAAGGGCGGCGAGACCATCGCCGAGCGCCGCGCGCGCCAGCATGAAGAACGCATGGACGCCATAAGGCGCGACCCGGCCATGATCAAGGCGCTGACCCTGTTTCCAGGCGCGGAGATCATCACCGTTGACGAAGCGCCGGCGCTCCCCACATCTGATGATGACGATCAAGACACTGCGCGGCAGGAGAACTCGCGATGAAAGACCTTGGCGGGCTGATGAAGAAAGCCCAGGAAATGCAGGCCAAGATGGCCGAAGCCCAGGAACGTCTGGAGACGCTGGAAGTCACCGGCGAAGCCGGCGCCGGCCTGGTTAAGCTGACCCTGACCGCCAAGGGCGAAATGCGCGGGCTTGAGATCGACAAATCCGTCATCGATCCCGAAGACCCCGCCATCCTGGAAGACCTGATCAAGGCCGCCCATAACGACGCCAAGCGCAAGGCCGACAAGGCCCAGGCCGACGCCATGAGCGACGCCACCAAAGGCATGGGCCTGCCGCCGGGCATCGACCTGCCCTTCGGCACCAAGCCGGGACCCTTCTAGGGGCTAGCTCCCCGCCTAAGGTCTCAGGACTTACGTCCGACTAGAACGCCCAGCGTGTATTTTCGACCGGGCTTTTCAACAAGCTCGTAGACAATCGCGGCGCCGACAAAGGTCAGTATCATGACCGGGAAAAGCCAAAACAAGGGTACGGCGTCGGCCGGATGGTCAAACACTTTTTCGATCACACTGAAGCACGTCATCTCGAAAAAGGCGTGGATCATGTAAAGTGAGTACGAGATTTTCCCCAGATAGACCAAGCTCTCATAAGGCAGCATCAGGAATGCTGGTCCCTTAGGCGTCGCCTGCTCTTCACGACCTGTTTCCAGTAGATAAAGGCTTGCGATAAGGACCGGGAAAATCAGCGTCATATACACCGACGCCTCCCAGACCGAGAACAGCACCAGCGTGACCAATACAGAGCCAGCGCATGCAATCCTCACTACGGTTGGGGAAGGCCGTGAAAGGGAGCGGACGACCATGTACGTCCACCCGCCGATCAGGAATTCAGGCAAAATCCTGAGGATCGAGAAGTCATAGGTCAGGTGCACCAGAGGACGACCAAGCCATTCGCGAGCGAAAATCGCCAGCAGGCTCAGGAGCACAAAGGCGGTCAGTCCAACGATCCAAAGCCTGAACTTGAGCACAAACAGAGCCATAATGGGGAACAGCGCATATGCGAACATTTCCGCTGAGATAGACCATGAGGGATAGTTGAAGCTGAGGGATCCGCTCAGACCCCATGCATGCACCATCAGAATATTGATCAGGAAATGGTAAGCGTTGAACGTGTCCGGCAAGGGACGGATGCCCGCTGCAGCTGATACCAGGAAAAGGCCCGCGATCAGCACTGTTGTGACGAAATGGACGGGATACAAACGAGCGAACCGCTTCTTGATGAAGTCGAAAAATCTGAAGCGACCTCTTTCAAAGCCTTGAAAATATACAAGGAAAATTATGAAGCCGCTCAAATAGAAGAACAGGTCCACCGCCAGAAAACCATTGGCGATGATGGTCACGCTTTTCAGATTCAAGTTAAAGTGGCCGGCGAAGTGAAAAAGAACGACCCAACTGGCAGCAACACCTCTTAATACCGTCAAGGTGCGGATTTCTTGTGGTTTTATCGATTCGCCCGTCACCCCTCGCCCCCCGCAACTAGCCCACCCTCATGAGTTGCATCCAGTTAACAGCTCCCTTGATGCATGGACAAGGCGTAAACAGGGACGCGAGCACTCGCAATGTCGCTTGCTGGCCGCCCATATAGCCTTGGCTAGCCTCGCGCCCTACCCTCACAAAAGTGATTCCCAATCGAGGCGCCCATGTCCGCTGGTCCTGAAATCGAGCGTCTGATCCAGCTCCTCTCCAAGCTGCCCGGCCTGGGGCCGCGCTCGGCGCGGCGCGCCTCGCTGTCTCTGTTGCAAAAGCGCGAGCAATTGATGATGCCGCTGGCCGACGCTCTCGCCGAGGCGGCGGAGAAGGTCAGCGCCTGCTCGACCTGCGGCAATCTTGACGTCACCGATCCTTGCGCGGTGTGCAGCGATCACCGCCGCGATGACAGCGTTATCTGCGTGGTGGAGACCGTGGGCGATCTGTGGGCGCTGGAACGCGCCAGCGCCTTTCGCGGCCGCTATCATGTACTGGGCGGGGTGCTCTCCGCGCTCGACGGCGTCGGCCCTGAAGACCTCAACGTGGCCGGCCTGATCGAGCGGGCGGGCCGTGAGGACGTCAAGGAAATCATCCTGGCGCTCAACGCCACGGTGGACGGCCAGACCACCGCCCATTTCCTCGCCGACAAGTTGGCCGAAGCGAGCGTGGACATCACCTCGCTGGCGCGCGGCGTGCCGGTGGGCGGCGAGCTAGATTATCTCGACGACGGGACGCTGACCGCCGCCTTCCGCTCACGACGCCCTGCCTGATCCAAGGAGCCTGCCATGACCCGTCGCACCACGCACCCTGCCGGAACGCTGACCCGGATCACGGTCCACTCCAAGCTGCTTGAAGGCAATCTGCTGGGCGATCCCACGGCGCGCGAGATCGACGTCTATACGCCGCATGGTCATGACGGGACGGACCTGCCCCTGCTGGTGGATCTGACCGGTTATACCGGCTCCGGCCTGTCTCATACCGCGTGGAAGAATTTCGGGGAGAACGTGCCTGAGCGCCTGGATCGGCTGATCGGCGACGGCGTGCTGCCCCCGGTGGTCGTGGCGTTTCCCGACTGCTTCACGCGCCTGGGCGGCAATCAGTATGTGAACTCGTCCGCCATGGGGCCGTGGGAGGACATCCTGATCACCGAGTTCGTGCCCGCAGTGGAAAGCCGGTTCAACTGCGGCGGCGCGGGCAAGCGCGGCGTGTTCGGCAAAAGCTCGGGCGGCTATGGTTCGATCGTCCACGCCCTGAAGCATAACGATTTCTGGGCGGCTGCGGCGTGCCATTCCGGCGATATGGCGTTTGAGCTGTGTTATGCGCGCGATTTTCCCGCAGCCCTGCGCGCCATCGCCAAGCATGGCTCGGTGGAGGCGTTCATCCATCAGCTTGAGACCAGTGAAAAGCCCAAGGGCGACGATATTCACGCCCTGATGACGTTTGCGATGGCGGCGACCTATGACCCTGATCCCAGTCAGCCCTTCGGCGTGCGCCTGCCGGTGACGCTCGACACCTGCGAGCGCATCCAGGACTTGTGGTCAAACTGGCTGGCCTGGGATCCGCTGACCCTGGTGGAGACCCATCATGCCGGGCTCAACACCCTGAAAGCGCTGTTCATTGATTGCGGCGACGTGGACCAGTACGACCTGGTCTATGGCGCGCGGCGCCTGACCCGGCGCCTGACCGAGCTGGGCGTCAAACACCGCTATGAAGAGTTCCCCGACACTCATTCCGCCATTGATTACCGCATGGATGTCAGCCTGCCCTATCTGGCGAACGCCCTGATCTGATCAGGCGCTGTCAGGGTAGATGTTGGCGGCCACCTGGCCCACTTCCAGCCGGTTTCGGCCCGCATGCTTGGCCCGGTAGAGCGCGCGGTCGGCCAGTTCGATAAGATCATCAGACGATAGCGAGTAAGAAAACAGCGGCGCAACGCCAAAGCTGGCGGTGACGCGCACCTCGTCGCCATTGGGCGCCGTCAGACGAATGTCCTCGATGGCGCGGCGACACCGTTCGGCGGCGACCACCGCCTGGTCCAGGGCGCATTCGGTGAACAGGAGCACAAATTCCTCGCCCCCCAGGCGGCCCAGCTTGGAGCCGGCCCGGACATGCTCCAGACAGGCGTTGACCACACTCTTGATCACAAGATCGCCGAACGCATGGCCATAGGTGTCATTGATGCGTTTGAACTTGTCGATGTCGAACATGGCGATCGACAACAAGTTGGCGTTACGCGCCGCGCGCTGGATCTCTTCCTGGACCGTCATCATCCAGTACCGGCGCGACATCACCCCGGTCAGCTCATCCGTGCCCGCCTGCAATCGCAGCTCCAGCTCATCAACCACCAGCTTGGCGCACTTGGTGAGCAGCTTGATTTCATGCTCGGCAAAGTCGCGCGGCTTGGTGTCGATCGCGCACAACGTACCAATCTGGTAGCCGTCGGGAGAGACAAGCGGCACGCCGGCATAGGCGCGGATATGCGGCTCGCCCGTCACCATCGAGTTCTCGGCGAAGCGCGGGTCCGCCGCGGCGTCGGGTACGATGAGAGGCTCGGCCTGCTCGATGGCCTGACTGCAAAAGGCGATCTCGCGAGCCGTCTCGCAGACATCCAGCCCGCGACGCGCCTTGAACCACTGACGGTCGGCGTCAAGCAGGTTCACCGCGCAGATTGGCGTCTCCAGCAGATCCTCGATCAAGGAAACCACAGTCTCGAACGGGCGTTCCGGGCCGGTGTCGAGCACCTGATAGCGATAAAGCGCGGCCAGTCGCCCCGGCTCGTCATTAAGTTTCACCCTGCCGAGCACAGGCGTCTCCTTCATCCACGCAGTATCCTGAAGCACTGTGCGAACGATAACAGACGGAATTTGATCAAGCTTTAATCAACAGGATGAACGAAGCCTAGCCCAGCCGATAGACGCCGGTCGGCGGCGCATAATGAAAGGCGATCCTTCGAGCGGCGCGAGACAGGTTCTCGGCCACGGTCATCATGTGATGGCCATTGGCGTGCAGCAAAGTGTCCGCGTCCGTCATCACGCCCACATGCCCGGGCCAGAACACCAGGTCGCCGCGTTGGAGACCGCTGAAATCCTCGGTCAGCGTTACAGCTTCCCCGTGCTCTTTCGCCCAGGCTTCCTGCTGTCCGGAATCGCGCGGGATGAAGCGTCCCGCCGCCTCCATGGCGGTCTGGATCAAACCGGAGCAATCAAGCCCCAGGCTTTCCTTGCCGCCCCACAGATAGGGCGTGTGAACAAACCGCTCCGCCACAGCGACCCAGTCGGGCTCGGCGTCTTCGCCCACCGCGCGCAAATGCCCGTCAAACACCCAGCCCATGCGCTGCGCCTCGATGAAGCGCCCTTCGCGCCGGGCGCCGACGATCTTGGCGTTCATGGAGATCAGGCACACCGGGGCGCTTTTCAGGTCCGGCTCTGAATAGACATAGGTGCGCAGCGTCTTGACGGTGTGGGTCGGGATCAGAGCGGGGGCGGACAGCGTCGCCATGTCCACCCAGCCTTCATAGCCGTCGAGCGGCGCCCGTCCCCGGCCCCAGCCATTCGCCTCCTCACTCACCTCAAAGGTCTCGCCCGCGAGAAGCTGGGTGTCCATGGCTCCGTCATCGGCCGGCGTGCGGCGCAGCGCGGAGACCCCGGCGGTGACTTGATAGGTGACAGGAGCGGCGCGCATGGATCAGGCTCCGAAACGGGTCTTGAGATAGGCGTAGACGGCTCGGCCCGCGAGCATTTCACCGCCCTGCGGACGCCCCGGCCGCGCCGTCGGCGTCCAGCCGAAAATGTCGAAATGCGCCCACTCTTTCGCGTCCGATCCGAACCGGCGCAGGAACAATCCCGCGGTGATCGAGCCGGCGAAACGGCCAGAGCCGGTGGAGCTTAGATCGGCGATCGGGCTGTCGAGCCAATCGTCATAGCGGTTCCACAAGGGCAGGCGCCAGACGGGATCGTCAATGGCCGCGCCCGCCTCGGCGACGCCTTCCGCGATGGCGTCCACATCGGTGTAGAACGGCGCCACATCCGGTCCCATCGCCACACGCGCGGCGCCGGTCAGCGTCGCCATGTCGATCAGCAGCTCGGGATCGGATTCGCACGCCCTGGTGATGGCGTCCGCCAGCACCAGCCGGCCTTCCGCGTCGGTATTGCCCACTTCAACGGTCAGGCCCTTGCGGCTTGTCAGGATGTCGCCGGGGCGGAAGGCGTTGCCCGCAATGGCGTTCTCCACCGCCGGGATCAGCACATGCAGGCGCACCGGCAGTTTGGCGTCCATGATCATGGAGGCGAGGCCCAGCACCGTGGCGGAGCCGCCCATATCCTTTTTCATCAGCAGCATGCCGTCAGCGGGTTTGATATCGAGGCCGCCGGAGTCAAAGCACACCCCCTTGCCCACAAGCGCCAAGCGCGGATGGCTCTCATCGCCCCATTCAAACTCGATCAGGCGCGGGGCGTCCGTCGCGGCGCGGCCCACGGCATGGATCATCGGATAGTTCTGCGCCAGCAGGTCATCGCCTGTGATCACGCTGACTGAAGCGCCATGCGCCTCAGCCAGTTTGCGCGCCTCGTCTTCCAGATGCGACGGCAGCATGTCGCCCGCCGGGGTGTTGATCAGGTCGCGCGTCAGCATCACCCCTTTGGCGACGCGTTCGGCTTCGGCCACATCGCAATGTTGCGCCGTCACCAGACGCGCCGGGGCGCGCTTGGGGGATTTGTAGCGCGTGAACTGATACCCGCCGAGCGCAAAGGCGATGGCGGTCTGGGTCGCGTCCCAGCCCTCGGGCAGGCCGTCATAGGCCCAATCGCCTTCCGGCAGGGCCAAGGCCGCGCCCGCAGCGTCAAAAGGCGACTGACCCGCGCCTGCGCCGACCAGCGCATCGAGCCCCGCCTCACCCGGCAGCATCACCACCTGCCCCGGTCCCGCCTCGAACCCGCTGGCGCGCGCATGGGCGGCGCTTGCATCGCTCAGACGCGACAGCTCGGCCTCCAGGCCGGAAGCCGTGACGAGGCGTGCGGTGCGGGCGAAGTCTGAAGGCGAGGCGAAAAGGTCGGTCATGCTAACTCTTTCAATCACACAAGGGTCTTGCAGGCATGAGGCGCCAAAGGTGAACACGGTGGAAACGTTAACGACTTCTTGACCGGCTCACAGGCACTCTCACTGCATACAATTGGATGCGTACAGCCTGACGTCAAAAAGGTAGAGCATGGCCCGCCCGTCTCCCGCAATCACCGCGCTGTGGATCACCGCCAGTCTGGTCGCCCTGTCCGGCTGCGCGACCCATGCCGAGCTGCAACCCACCGATCAGGAAGCAGAGCTGACGGAAACCCTGCAAGGACGCTCCATCGCGCCCGCCACGGCGGCCGAGCGCGACGCCATCCATAATCAGGACCTTCTGACCCAGGCGGCGTTCTGGGCGGAAGCCTATGAGCTGAACCCCGGCGACCGCGAAGCCGCCTATGAATTGTCCGACGTTTTGCGCCAGCTGGGCTCCAGTCAGCGCGCGGCGGAAGTCGCACGGCAGGCCTTGGCGCTTTATCCGGCCGATCAAGAGCTTCTGAGCGCCTACGGCATGGCGCTGACGGCGGACGGGCGCGGCGCGCAAGCGGTGGAGTATCTGATGCGGGCGCTCAATGCGGGCGAACCGGACTGGCGCCTGATCAACACGCTGGGCGTCGCACTCGACCAGAGTGGGCGGCCTGACCAGGCCCGCGTACGTTTCCAGGAAGCCCTGGGCCTCGCGCCCGGCGAGCCGGCGATCCTGAACAATCTGGCGCTGTCCTATCTGCTGGGCGGTGAACCCGAACGCGCCGAGACGGTTCTGCGTCAAGCCATGCAAACCGTGACGGCAGGCCCGGAAGTGCGGCAGAATCTGGCCATGGCGCTGGCGCTGCAAGGCCGGTTTGATGAAGCACGCGAGATCGCGCTGATTGATTCAACGCCTGAAATGGCGGACGCCAATCTTGAATATATCCGCGCCCTGATGAGCAGCCCGCGCAGCTGGGATCAGCTTCGGGGCTCTGAAGCGCTCGGCGGCTAGCCTGCCGCCTTGAGCGCGCCTAGACCTCGCCCACATCGGGCGGGGGCGACATGGGCGGCGGGGCGGTCTGCACGTCTTCAACTTTTTTGAGCGGAAACCGGGTCTTCAGCGACTGGCTGACCATGATCTGGTCAAAGCGGAAATTCTCCGCTTCAGCCCGCAACTCGACCGGCGCGCGGCCATCCTTGGACGCTTCAATGGCGCGATAGAGCGCGTACAGGCGCAGATAGCCCTTGTCGTCCTTGCTCAGCGACGTTTCATCAAGCCCGGCGCAAACTTCCAGCAAACGGGCGTTGCCCGACCGGCGCTTGCCGCTGGCGAGGTCGACCACAGCGGCCGCCAACGCCGGCTTCCAGCCGCCATCAGCGAATTTGAGTTTGCGAGGGACAGCGGACAATTCCTGACGAGCGCGGGAGAGGTCTCCCTCGGCCAGCGCATCCAGGGCGTGCTCCGCCGCCTGATCGGCGATCCGGATCGCCTCCCGACGCTTGGCTACAGCCTTTTCACCACCAAACATGCCTTGACGGCTCCCTCTGAACGCGACGCTTCGACATAGACCAAAGCGCGAGCCACACCCTAGCGGGGCTTACATGTTTTGGAAACTGATCGCGGCGGGACCGATGATCACGACAAACAGAACCGGCAGGAAAAACAGGATCATCGGCACAGTCAGCTTGGCCGGCAAAGCCGCCGCCTTCTTCTCCGCATTGCTCATGCGCATGTCGCGGTTTTCCTTGGCCATCACCCGCAGCGCCTGACCCAGCGGCGTACCGTAACGCTCCGCCTGGATCAGGGCGGTCGCCACCGCCTTAACCCCGGCGTGATTGGTGCGTTTGCCCAGATTCTCAAACGCCATGCGCCGGTCCTGAAGATAGGCCAGCTCGGCGTTGGTCAGGGACAATTCCTCGGCCAGCTCCATCGAGTTCGTGCCGATTTCGGCCGCGACCTTGTGCAGGGCCGCTTCGATGGACATGCCCGCCTCAACGCAAATCAGCAGCAGGTCTAGCGAGTCCGGAAAGGCCTGCATAATGGAGTCGCGCCGCTTGGCGGCCTTGTTGGACAGGTAAATGCCCGGCGCATAATAGCCCAGCACCGCCAGCCCCATCACCACCGTCAGGCGCTGCATCAGCGGCAAGCCGAAATCATTGACCACCCAGAGATAGACGAATCCCATCAGCCCCAGCACGGGCGGAATGGCGAAGCGGGCGAAATAGAAGGCGTAGACCGGGCCCTGACCCCGGTAGCCGGCCTGGACCAGCTTGGTTTTCAGATTGGCGTCTTCCAGCAAGGTCGCGAGATTGAGCTTCTCCACCACCTTGCGATAGAGCGAGCGCGTATCCTTGCCGCGCAGACCGCCCTTTTTCTCAGCGGCGGACTTCTCAAGCTCCTCGCGCGCCTTGCGCCGCAGTTCATCGCGGCGATTGGCGACCGCTTTCATACGCTTGTTCAGGTCATTGCCGCCGAACGCCGGCGCGGACAGCGTCCACACAGTCGCAAAGACAAGCCCGGCGGCGATGACCGCGAACAGATTGGCCGGGGTGACGATCCAGTTGATGAAATCACTCATGTCGCCCCCCTACATTTTGAAATTGATCATGCTGCGCATGACCAGGATCCCGGTGAGCATCCACACACCGCCGCCCAGAAGCAGGAAATGCCCGGTCGGCGTGGTCAGAAGCGGCGTCATGTAATCGGGCGACATGATCGACACCATCACCCCCACGCCCGGCGGCAAGGAGCCGATGATCCAGGCGGAAGCCTTGGCTTCAGACGACAGCGCGCCGACTTTCTCGCGCATCATCTTGCGCGCGCGCAACACCGTGGAGAGGTTGTTGAGCGCCTCGGCGAGATTGCCGCCCGCCTTTTGCTGAATGGCCAGCACGGTGGTGAAAAACGACAATTCAGACAAGGGCATGCGGCGATACATCCGGCGCATGCCTTCTTCCACATCCACCCCGACGGCGAGGCCTTCCACCAGAAGCTGGAATTCCTGCCTCACCGGCGCCTCGCCTTCCTGGGCGATGATCTTCAGGGTTTCATTGAGCGGCAGACCGGATTTGACGCCGCGCACGATGATGTCGAGCGCGTCGGCGAAATTCTCGGTGAATTTCTTCTGGCGCGCATTGCGCATCATCCCCAGCACCCAGCGCGGCAGGCCGAGCCCGGCGATAACGGCGGCGGCGATCGAGATCAGCGGATTCAGGCCCGCAACGATGACAGCGAAAGCCGCGACGATCCCCAGAATGGCGGAAATGATCCAGAACTGCATCGGCCCGGTTTTCAACAAGCCTGCCTGGTCCAGACGTGCGCGCAGGGTGAGCGATTGTTTGCGCTCGGCCTTCTGGCGTTCTTCGAGCTCCTTGAGGCCTTCCTGAATCTGGCGACGCTTCTGGTTGGCGCTGTCCACCGCCGAGACACGGCGTCGCCCGGTCTGCAAGGGACCGCCCACCGCGCCCTCCAGGCGCATCTTGCGGTTTTTCTCCTCGCCGGACCCCACAAACGCAAAGCCCACGCCGGCCACGGCGATAAAGGCGCATCCAGCGGCGACATAGAGGGCGAGTTCGGGGGGCATGGCTCAGGCCTCCGACGCGTCGAGAGCGGCGGCCAGCTGGGCGTCGAGCCCGAAATACCGCGCGCGTTCCCAGAAGTTCGGACGGGCGATGCCGGTGGAGACATGACGGCCGGTAATGTCGCCGTTTTCGTTTTCGCCAGTGATTTCATACAGGAACAGGTCCTGGGTGATAATCACATCGCCCTCCATGCCCAGCACTTCGGTGACATGGGTGATCTTGCGCGAGCCGTCGCGCAGGCGCGCGGCCTGGATGATCACGTCGATCGAGCCCGAGATCATCTCACGGATCGTCTTGGTGGGCAGGTTGTAGCCGCCCATGGTGATCATGGATTCAATCCGGCTCAGCGCCTCGCGCGGCGAGTTGGCGTGCAGCGTGCCCATGGAGCCGTCATGGCCGGTGTTCATGGCCTGCAGCAGGTCAAAGGATTCAGGTCCGCGCACCTCGCCCACGATGATCCGCTCGGGGCGCATCCGCAGACAGTTCTTCACCAGATCCCGCATGGTGACCTGGCCCTGACCCTCAAGGTTCGGCGGGCGGGTCTCAAGGCGCACCACATGAGGCTGCTGGAGCTGAAGTTCCGCGGCGTCTTCGCAGGTGATGATGCGCTCGTCTTCGCCAATAAACCCGGTCAGGCAGTTCAGAAGCGTCGTCTTGCCCGAACCGGTGCCGCCCGAGATCAGCACATTGGCGCGGCAGGCGCCGATGATTTCAAGGATGCGCGCGCCTTCCGGCGAGATCGAGCCGAACTCCACAAGGTTCTGGAGCTTGAGCTTGTCTTTCTTGAATTTCCGGATGGTCAGCGTCGGGCCGTCCAGAGACAAGGGCGGGGCGATGACGTTCACCCGGCTGCCATCGGCCAGACGCGCGTCACAGATCGGCGAGCTTTCATCCACCCGGCGGCCCACCTGGGACACGATGCGCTGACAGATATTCATCAGCTGGCCGTTATCGCGGAAGCGGATATTGGTCTTCTGAACCCGGCCATTGACCTCGATGAACACGTCGCCTGCGCCGTTGACCATAATGTCGGCGATGTCGTCGCGCGCCAGCAAGGGCTCCAGCGGACCATAGCCAAGCACATCATTGCAGATGTCCTGGAGCAATTGCTCCTGCTCGGCGATGGACATGGCCACGTTCTTGATCGAGATGATCTCGGTGACGATGTCGCGGATTTCATCGCGCGCGGTTTCATTGTCCAGGCGCGCGAGCTGACCCAGATCGATGGTGTCGATCAGGGCGTTAAAGATGGTGGTCTTGACCGCATAGTACTCCGCCGACCGCTCGGTTCCGATGGTGGCGGCCTGGTTGGCGGCTTTGGGCTTGAGCGCAGCAGACGGTTTCGGCTTGGGTTTGGGCGCAGCGGCAGGGGCCGGAGCGGTCGCAGCCTGAGCCGCCGGGGCGGCCGACGCCGGTTTTGCCGGGGCCGACTGGGGCGCAGGCGGGCGCGACTGGGTCGCAACGCCGCTCTCGCCGCCCTGGGACGGACGCGGAGCGCCGCCGCCGAACGATTTCGGCGGGGTCTGCGAACCGGTGGGGCGCTTACCGAACATGAGCGAGCGTTAGCCTTTTCCCAGAAGCGAGCCGAACAGGGATTTGCGACGCGGCGAGGCCGGCGCGCGACCAGTCAGTTGCGCAGCCAGATGAGAGAACCCGTCCGCCGCTTTCGACTTGGGATCCACTTCAGGGATCATCTGGCCGTTATTGGCGGCCTTGCCGAACAGCGCGGGCTCGAACGGCAGGACCAGAACCGGCGCCGCGCCCAGCGCATCCGAGAAATCCTTGAGCGGAATGTCAGGTTTTTTCGGACACCCGGCCATGTTCACCACCACTTTGGGCGGCTCGTCATTGGGGCGGGCGTTATGCACCAGATCAAACAGGTTCTTGGCGTTGCGCAGGCTGGCGAGATCGGGCGTCACCGTCACCACGACCTGATCGGCGCTGAGCAGGGTCTGGCGCACCCAGGGGCTCCAGGCGTGGGGCAGATCGAGCGCCACGAACGGCGCCTGACGGCGCACCTTGTCGAGCACGGTCTCAAACGCTTCGGATCCGAAATCCCAGTCGCGCTCCAGCGTCGCCGGCGCGGAGAACAGGCTGAGCCGTTCCGTGCAGCGCACCAGCAGGCGATCCAGCAGCGCATCATCGAGCCGGTCCGGCTCCTCAAGCGCCATGGCGATGGTCTGGGCCGGGTCCTGATTGAAATCGAGACCGGCGGTTCCAAACGAGAGATCGAGATCCACCAGAACCGCGTCCGAGCGCAGACCTTCGGTCAATTGCCAGGCCACATTATGAGCGATGGTGGACGACCCCACCCCGCCCTTGGCGCCGATAAAGGCGATGGAGCGGCCGGCGAACGGCGCTTCAGGGTCGAGAAACAGGCCGGAGATCGTCGAGATCAGGTGCAGCGGCGTCATCGGCGGCACGAGATACTCGCTCACCCCGCGCTTGATCAGCTCGCGATACAGGGTGATGTCATTGGCCGCGCCAATGATGATCACCTTGGTGTCGCCGTCACAGACCGCGGCCAGATCTTCAAGCTGCTGGAACAATTCACGACCGCGCATGCCGGTCTCAAGGATCAGCAGTTCCGGCGTGCTTTCGTCATGGAAGCGCTCGATGGCGGCGGACAGACCGCCCAGCTCGACGGTCACATGGGTGCGCGCCATGCGGCGGTCATCCGCGGCGTGATGGATCAGACGCCCGGTCTCCGGGCTCTCACAGAATGCATGGATCGCGATGCGCGGCACAGGCTGGTTGATCAGGGATTCATCAGGGCCGGACACCGCCGAGATCTCGCCGCTCATGCCGCCCGATCCGATGGGCGATGTCAGCGGCAGGGAATCCGCATCCCCGAACGGATCGGCTTGGGCGTCGCGCGCCGGGGCCGGAGCCGGGCGCAACGGCGCCGCGGGCTCATAGCCGTCAAACTCATCATCATAGCCAGCGTTCTGATTGGCGTCGGCCAGACGCGCGCCAAACGGGCGGGCGCCGGGATCCGCAGCAGGCTGCGCGGCTGTGTTCACATCGCCAAAGCCATCCTCTTCACCCAGCATCCGGCGTTCAATGCTTTCCGCATCATAGAACGGATCTTCAGGAGCCGCGTTCAACGGCTCCTGCGGGGTGTACGCGTCCTCGGCGACGAACTCGTCGGCGGCGTCAAACGCTTCATCTTCAAAGGCGTCAGCGGTGCGGTTCATAGCCATACCCTAGTTAATTGCCGACACTGGAGCTGATCGCCCCACTTTCGCGGTCGGAGCGTTCACTGGCGGTGGACTGGCCCCGCCGGTAGTTGTCGAGCACGCCCTGACGACGTGCGGAATCAGGCGCATCCAGGGTGCGCGGCGCCACCAGATCGCGCGGATCGGCGACCATGCTGGCGAGATTGTTGGCGGTGGCGCAGCCAAAGCGCGGCCAGGTCTCATTGGGTCGCGCGCGCGCCATATCGGTCCAGGTGGTCGAGCACTCCGGCGCAATCGCTTCGTATCGGGTGAAGGAGAAAATCACCGGCGCGCTGACCCGACCGCCCGCCTCGTAGGCGCCGCCTGAAATCTGACGCCAGTCGAGCCCGGCCGCATACAATCGCGTGCGCGCCTCGGCGATGGCGCCGATGGCGGCGTCGGCGTTGCCGGCGTTTTGCGGATAGGAGATCACCAGCGGACCATGGCCGCGCGCCTTGTACTCGGCGGCGACGGCTTCGATCACATCGATCTGGTTCCAGGTCAGCCCGTTGTCGATGGCGCTGACGTCCATGCTCACGCGGACGGTTTCCGCCGCAGCCGTGGCGCGCGGACGCGGGTCCGGGGCGCTGGCGCAGCCAGCGACGACCAGAGCGCCGGCGACCATGAGGCTTTTGAAGACAAGGTTCATCACGCTACTCCAGCACAAAGCCGACCGGACCCGACCAGCCGCGATTTTCCACCTGCGCGCCCGGCGCGGCGTAAACCCGGTTCAGACGCCCCAGAAAGGCGCCGGCGGCGAGCGAGGACACGGCGAACCCTTCCGCCGGGCTTTCCAGATCATTGGAATTGACCGGGTCCACCAGATACGGCGTGACCACGACCACAAGCTCGGTTTCATTGTTGGCGAAATCACGAGACCGGAAGAGCGAGCCCAGCACCGGCATGCGCTCGATCCCCGGAACACTGTCCATGGCCTGACGCGTCTCTTCGCGGATCAGGCCTGCGATCACCATGGAACCGCCTGAGGGCAGCTCGACGGTGGTCTCGGCCCGGTTCACCGACAGGGCCGGAATGGTCACGCCGGGCACCGTGCCGGTGACATTGCCGTCGCTGTCCGTGAGCACGGTCGAATTCAAGGAAATCGCGCCTTCATTGGACAGCTCGGAGACTTCCGTGGAGACCCGCAGCGAAATCCGGCCTTCAGACAATACGACCGGGGTGAAGCCCAGACCGACGCCGAAGGGTTTGAATTCGATGGTGACATTGCCGTCGCGGTCGCGTCCGACCGGCACAGGGAATTCTCCGCCCGCCAGGAATTGCGCCGGCTCGCCGGAAATGGCGGTGATGTTGGGTTCGGCCAGCGTCCGCACCAGCCCCACGCGCTCGAGCGCGTTCAGCGTGGCGGAGATGGAGCTTTGCAGCACGCCATCCACCAGGTTCCGCGTGCCGATCGTGCCCGCCAGACCGCCGAGCGCCGCGCCCGCGACGCCAAAGGCGTTCGAGGTGCCCCAGGACGACGAATTCTGGAACCGGCCAGGCTGGTACACTTCAAAGATGGGTGCGCCGTTCTGGTCAAACAGCGGATCGCCGCGATCATTGGTGGCGGCGGTGCGAATGTTCGGCGTGAACTCGCCAAAGGCCTGTTCACCGCTCAGATTCACACCCAGCTGGCGCACCAAGGTGCGCTCCATCTCGACGATGCGCACCTGCAAGGTGACCTGGTCGCGCCCTTCCACGGTCAGGAACGAGACCACCTGATCGGGATTGTCCACCCAGCGCCGCGCCACCTGCAAGGCGGTGTCAGCGGCGGAGGCGGAGGGGACCTGGCCGGACAGCACAATATTGGCGTTCATGCTTTCCGCCTGCACCCGACCTTCGGGCACAAAGCGGTCCAGCGCATCCTGAAGCGCGGCGATGTCGCGCTCGACCCGGACATTGAGGTCGAGGATCAAGCCGCCATCGGCGTCAAAAAAGAAGATGTTGGTGCGGCCCACGGCCTGTCCCAGCACGAAAGCGCGCCGGGTTGTGCGCACCACGGCGCTGGCGACATCGTCATTGGCGATGACCACATCGGCGGCGTCATCGGGCAAATGGATGACGGCGGCCTGCCCCAGCGGCAGCTGCAGGCTTTCCGACGCCGGACCCGCGCCAGGCTCACGGATATGCACTTGCAAGGTGTTGTTGGCTTCGGTCCGGCCGCCAGACAATTGGGCCTGGGCCGGAGACACGCAAGCCGCCGCAAGAAGAGCGGCGGCGCAGACAGCCTTGGAGATGGATATCATCATGGCGTCCCTCCCAGGGCGACGCGCTGTTCGGCGCCATACCGGATGATGCGCACTTCACGGCCATTGCCGCTGTTCGCGCCAGACGATCCATCCGGCAAACGCGGCCCGCCTTCGCGATCCGCGACCGAGCGCAAGGCCAGAACGATATCGCCCGCCGCGACGCCCAGCGCGACGGCGCGGGTCTGTTCAGGGGTCAGCTCCAGCGTGGCGGTCGAGCCCAGCACGACGCTTTCGCCATCCTCCACATAGGTCTGATCAATAGCGAGCACGCGCACATTCTCGACCAGCACTTCAGAAACGTAGCCCATGTCGCGCGCCGAGGTGGTGACCAGAACATCCACCCGGTCATTGGGCAGGATGAAGCCGCCAGCGCCGGACTCCGCCGAGATCGGCACAGCCACAGCGCGCATGCCCGGATCAATGACGGCGGCCATGAAGCCCGCCTCGCCCGGCTGCACCAGCTTGCCCGGCAGGATCGGCTCGCCGTCCACAAAGGCGGCGCGAGCGATCGAGCCGCTCAGGGTTTCAAGCGCGTCCGGATTGTCATTGCGATTGAGGAAGGCCGGCATGACGGCTTCGACCGGCCAGTCCGCCCAGCGAAAATCAGAGGCGCTGACGCGCATGGAGGGGCTGACGTCGCGGGCAGCGACCAGCACCTGCATCACTTCAGGCTCGGCCGCCTGCTCTACAATGACAGGCGCCGGCGCGGCGGCAGGCTGCATGGCGCCGCGCACGAAGACGGCGGCGAAGACAGCCGCCAGCGCAGCGACAGCAAGCACGATCAGGCGGACAGCGTTCATGTCGGACCCCAAAACCCTTTTGCGCACAAGGCGTCAGCAGGCATCAGAGCCGATAATTCTCAAGGCCGCGTTAATGCTGGGTGATCAGCGCATTAACTATCCGGTGTAGACCGCGAACATCTGGGCCTGAGGCAGCACCAGCAAGGCGCCCGCCGCAATGGCGACCGCATAGGGGACCGGCGCGCCCTGAGCGAGCGCCGTCGAACCCAGAACATCAGACGAAATCGGCAGCATGTTCACGATCTGACGCGCGATCACCAGGATCACCGCCAGGACTCCGCCCGCCGCCACAGCGATCAACACAAAGGCCAGCCCGTCCGGCCAGCCGAACCAGAGCGCGCCTGCGGCCAGCAATTTCACGTCGCCGCCGCCGACCCAGCCCGGCGCCCAGAGCGCAATGCCGAGGAGCAAGACGCCAAGCCCTGTCAGAAACGATAATCCGGCGTCCATCCAGCCCAGCCCCAAAAAGGGCGCGGCGACAACCCAGCCGGCGATCAGGGCGCCCGGCACCCAATTGGGAATGGTGAAACTGCGCACATCATACCAGACGGCGCACAGCATCAGAAATGCAAAACCCAACAGGGCGATATTGGAGATCATGACCCGGACCCGGACACAGCAACAGAAGTCCAAAGCCTAGGCGCTTATGCTTAAGGCTTCTCAAACGCGGTCAAAACGCCCGCAAATGCAGAAAAGCCGCCCCTTTCGGGACGGCTTTTCACATGCGTTGCTGTAGTCAGCGCTGCGAGGCTTAGCCTTCGCCGCCGCCTTCACCGCCGCCGCCAGCCGCGCCGCCGTTTGCGGTCGAGAGCTGCGTGCCCACATTGGTGAAGGTGGTGCTGAGGTTGGTGCCGAGGGTCGTCACGGCCGTGATGATCACGACAGCGATCAGCGCGGCGATCAGGCCGTATTCGATCGCAGTAGCGCCAGACTCATCTTTCAGAAAACGCGAAACCAGATTGTTCATCCCATCCACTCCATAGATATTTTTCTGTGGCCCCAGGAGCGCAGCCTTGTTCCCGCCCCGTCCTGAATGCATGTGGAGTAAAACCCGAAGACGATTTAAAGCGAGTAAAAATCCATGCTTTATTTTGGGTAAATATCAAAAGCTCACGCCATGACTAATGAAAAGTAAACAGCATTCAATGCGGACTTAAAAATTCAATACAAATAAACAATCGCCTAACAGGCCTTTCCTCTACCCCTCCCCGCAGCCCGAACGCAAGACGGCGACGCACAAGCGGCGTTTAGGTTTCCTTCACGGCCCAAGCCCATACTGACGTCAGCTATATATAGAGAGGCCTGTCATGGGTTTTCGTGCTGCCGCCATCGCTGTGTGTCTGGTTCTGGGTCTGGGGTCCGCTCAGGCGCGCGAATTTGTGGTGTCCGCTGATCAGGCCGGCCTGATCCGGCTGCCCGGCGACGCGGCGGGTGTGATCGTGGGCAATCCGGGCATCGCCGACGCCACGCTCTATGACTCGCGCACCCTGTTCGTGACCGGCAAGGTGTTCGGCCGCACCAATCTCATCGTGCTCGATGACGCAGGCCGCGTCCTTTACACCTCCGACCTGGTGGTCGCGCAGCCTGACAGCAACGCCGTTCAGATCTTTCGCAATTCAGGACGGCCTGAAACCTATGTCTGCGCGCCGACCTGCCAGGCCCTGCCCCAGATCGGTGATGATCAGGTCTGGTTCAACGACATGAACATCCAGCGCAACGCGATCCGTGACGGCGCAGGACCCGCCTCGAATTAACCCTTCCGTTTCATCGGGCATTAAGCGCTTTGCCGCATACTCCTCCCTTCATTGAGAGGGACGGATCATGCCGCTGAGGGCGACGATCAAACACAGCTTGCAACGGTTCATCCGTGCGCGCCGCGGCGCGGCGGCTGTCGAGTTCGCGCTGATCGCAGCGCCGTTCTTCCTGTTGATCTTCGCCACGCTGGAAGTGGCGCTGTTCTTTCTGGGCTCCACCATCATCGAAAATGGCGTCCATGAAGCCGCGCGCACCATCCGCACCGGCCAGCTGCAACAATCCAATCAGACCGTTGAGGATTTTCGCGGGGCGATCTGTGAACGCATCAGCGCCGTCGCCGATTGCAGCCGCATTCAGGTGGATGTGCGCACCTTTGACTCCTTCTCATCAAGCTCCACCAATACGCCCCTGAACGGTGACGGCGACATCGACGGTTCCGACTTCACCTTCGACCCGGGGGGCGGCGGCGATGTGGTGGTGGTGCGCGTGTTTTATGACTGGCAATTGCTGGCGCCGGGCGTGATCTCGGGCATGTCCAATATGAGCGGCAACAAGCGCCTGATCACGGCGACCGCCGTGTTCCGCAATGAACCGTTTGAGTAGCCCCATGCGCCAATTCATCCAATTGTTGCTGAGCTTTCGGCGCGACACGCGCGGCGTCTCGGCCGTGGAGTTCGCCCTGCTCGCGCCCTTCATGATCGCGCTCTATCTGGGCTCGGTGCAGCTGACGCTGGGGCTGACGGCGGATCGCAAGGTCTCTCAGGTCGCCAATTCCGTGGCCGACCTTGTGACCCAGGACGATTTTATCACCGATGCCGACCTGATCGACATCTACGCCGCCGCGGACGCCATCCTGAACCCGTTCGACACCGCGCCGCTGAGCCTGCGCATCACCTCGATCCGCATGGATGCCGACGAAGAGATTTTCGTCGACTGGAGTGATGGCGAGGGGATGACCCCGCTGGACACAGACAGTCTGCCCGAACTGCCCGATGGGCTTTTGGCGCCGATGAACTCGATCATCATGGTGGAGGCCGATTACGTCTTTTCCACCAATCTGGGCGAACTGACGCGCACCCCGATCACCTTGTCTGACACCGCCTATTTGCGCCCCCGGCGCGGCCCCTGGGTTCGCCGCGGCTAGAGCGCGACGTCACAGAGCGCCTTCATCCGGGAAAGCTGACTGTCTTCAGTTGAAAAGCCGCGATCATCCACGCGCGAGAGCGGCACGACGCCTCGCACGGCATTGGTGACGAACACTGCGTCAGCCTGCATCAGGACGTCCGGCGAGAACCGGCCCTCGATCACAACCTCTCCCTCAGCCTTCAACGCCGCAATCAGCGCCGCGCGGCTGGTCCCCGGCAAGCATCCGCAGGAGAGATCCGGGGTAAATAGCCGCCCCTCTTTCACCCAGAACAGATTGGCGCTGTCTGCGCTGGACACATGATCCTGGGCTGACAGGACCAGCGCCATGTCCGCGCCCTGGCGCACCGCGTCGCGCCGCGCCGCCAGCATGTCAGCGTAAGTGGTCAGCTTGTAGCGGCTGGACATGTTTCGCGCATCGCGCCGCGCGCTTTCAACGATCCGCGCGCTCAGTGCAGCGGGCGCGGTCGGCAGTGCGGCTGCCGTGATCAGCACCGTCGGCTCAGTTCCCACAGGCGGCGCCAGGCCAGCTCCGGACGGGCCGCGAGACACCGTCAGCCGCACCATGGCGCGCTCAAGCGCGTTCGCCTGACACAGTTTTGTCGCCGCATCATGCAAGCGATTCCAGTCCGGACAGGGGATCTCGATGTGCTGCAGGGTGCCTTGAAGGCGGGCGCTGTGGCGCGGCCAGCGCCGCAACTCGCCCGTCTCATACCGCAGGGTTTCAAACGCGCCGTCGCCCAGAAGAAAACCGCGGTCGGACGGACCAATACGGGCGGCGTCCGTATCCAGCATCTCACCGTTCAGCCAGAGCTTTGTCATCGACGCCCCTCAATCGCCGCCTTCAAGGCCGCCGCCTTGTCCCGGGTTTCCGCCAGCTCGTCTTCAGGGACTGAATCAATCGTGATCGCGCCGCCGGAGCGCACCTGAACATCCCATCCCGTCTCGGCCTTCCGAAGGCTGGCGGTGCGGATCATCACGTTGAGATCACACGCGCCATCCGCGCCCAGCCAGCCCAGCGCGCCGCAATAGGCCCCGCGGCTTTGTTCTTCGAGTTCAGCGATAATCTCCATGGCGCGCACTTTGGGCGCCCCGGTGATGGAGCCGGGCGGAAACGTCGCCGCGATCAGGTCAAAGACATTGAGGTCGGACCGCAATCGCCCCCGAACGGTGGAGACCAGATGATGGACATTGGCATAGCTTTCCACGCTGAACAGTTCGGGCGTCTTGACGCTGCCGGGCTCACAGACCCGCGCCAGATCATTGCGCATCAGATCCACGATCATCAGGTTTTCCGCGCGATCCTTGAGCGAAGCGGCCAGCGCGTCCGCTTCAACCCGGTCCTGATCGGGGTCCGCCCGGCGTGGCCTTGTGCCTTTGATGGGCCGGGTCTCCACCTCACCGCTTGCTGACGCCTGCACGAAACGCTCGGGAGAATTGGTGACGATGACCTGGTCCTCACTGAGACGGAACCAGGCCGAGAAGGCGGACGGGCTGTCGGCGATCAGACGCTCAAAGAGCGCCAGCGGCGCTTGCGGTCCCGTCATATGACCGGTGAAAGCGTGGGAGAGGTTGACCTGAAACACGTCGCCCGCGCGGATATAATCCCGCGCCGTCTCGACGGCCTCCAGATAGCGCGCATCGGGCCAGTCCTGAGACAAGCACCCTTCGCTGACGGACGGTTCAAATTCAGATGCAGCCGTCTTGAGCGCATCAATCAGCCGGGCCGCCGCCTTCGGCGCCCCTAACGCCCGGACAGTTCGCGTCCCGTGATCAAACTCCAGCACCGCCTCATACCAGCCCATGGCCACGACGGGACACCCGCCGGGCGCCGGGGGGCAGACCGGCAGGTCTTCGAACGCCTGGCCCAGATCATAAGCGAACAGACCCGCATAGCCGCCGGAAAACCCGTCTGCCTGCGACAGGCTCACAGAACGATAGCCCGCTCTGAGGCGGTCAAACCCTCTGGACGGGTCGTCGTCTTGAACGATGAAGTCAGGATAGGCGCACAGATAGCTTTTGCGCCCCCAGGGCTGGGCGCCGCCGCCTTGAAGCAAGAGGGTATAGGGCTCAGCCTCGAAAGCCTTGAGCGCCTGGACCGGCTCGATCCAGTCCAGTGGCTGCGCCCGGTCCGGCGCCGCAATCACGAGGTTTTCAGCCGCTCGTGCAATTGCGCGATGACGGCGTCACTTAGGCCCAGCTCGCCGCGCAGATAGCCGGGCACATCGCCCACGGCGTCCATCGCGGTGTCGAGATAGGACTCCTCCACCCCCAGAAAGGCGCGGATCTCACGATCGCCGACATCACGCCCCATGCCTTCGCGGATGCGTTTGGCGAAGCGCGGCGCCAGCTCGTCATAATCCACGGCTGTATTGGTCATCAGATAATCTTCGCGCACGGCGTCCGCATCGACGCCCAACTCCAGCAGCAAGAAGGCGCAGAAAATGCCTGTTCGGTCCTTGCCCGCTGCGCAGTGCACGACGAACCCGTCTTCAGGGTCAGAGTCCGCCAGCGCTTCAAACCCGGCCTTGAACACCGCCTTGTTGCCCGGGTCAAAAGGCAAACGCTCATAGGTCTTCTGCATGAAGCCGCGGATGTTATCGAGGGTCAGATCGCTCTCTCGCAAGAACGCCAGATGCGGCGGCTCGGCATGTCCGGCATGGTCAGAGCTAAGCACGGTCACAGCGTCGCTCTCGCCCCAATGGGACGGCTCCAGCTCACGTTCCCTGGGGCGACGCAAATCGGCCACGACCTTGATATTGAGCCCGTCCAGGGCCTGCACATCCTCCTTGGTCGCGCGGGAAAACTGGCCCGAACGATAAAGGCGGTCACGCACCTGTCCCCCGCCGTTGAGCGGGTAGGCGCCGAAATGGCGAAAGTTATAAACGCCGGCGAGAGGCAAAACGCGATCTGTCATGCAGATGAGGTAAATCTGAATACGTTTATGAGCAAGAGGGCGCCAAAAAGTTCCCAACCATAAGCGCGAGTTAAGGGTGTGCTGCTAGCAAGTTTACACCTTAAGGAGAATCCTTTGCGCGTCCTCACCTGCCTCGCCCTTGAACACCATTTCCCAAGCGTCCTGCTGGCGGGGCTGGTGTGTCTGCTGAGCTGTTTGCTCAGCATGCGTCTGCAGCGGCGAAGCGAACAGAGCGATGGCGGCGTGCAAGTGGCGTGGCTGGTGATCACGGCCATCTGTCTGAGCGCCGGGATCTGGTCCACCCATTTCATCGCCATGCTGGGATATCGTCCCTCTGCGACTGTCACTCTGGATGTGGACCAGACGGCGCTGTCCGCCCTGATCATTATGTGCGGCACGATTGTCGGCAGTTATCTGGCCACCCTGTCATGGTCGTTCGCGCGCGCTCTGGCCGGCGCCGTGGTCGGGCTGTCCGTCACCGGCATGCATTATGTGGGCATGGCGGCCTATCACCTGGATGCCATTGTGACCTGGGATTTGCGGTATGTGATCGCCTCGGTCGTGCTGGGCGTCTTCTTCGCCTCGCTGGCGTTTGAAGTGTCAGGCCGTTTCGACAAAGGCCTGAAAAAGCTCATTCCGGGGCTGATGTTGGCCTTGGGCGTGGTCAGCCTGCACTTCACAGGCATGGGGGCGATGATGGTGATCCCCCTGGGCGTGTCAGAAGGCCTGAACCCGGTCACCTTCCAGATCCTCGCCTTCACCACCGCCGTCACCACGCTTGTGGTGGTGGGCGCCGGGGGCATCGGCTATGCGGTCGAAGCGGGGCTGCGCGAACGCGCGGACCGGCGCATGCGGCATCTGGCGCTGCATGACATCGTCACCGATCTTCCCAACCGGGCCTGTTTTTCCGCCATGGTCGATCACGCGATTGAAACGCGTAAAGACAAGCGCCTCGCCGTCCTGATGATCGACCTCAACCGGTTCAAGGAAATCAACGATGTCTGGGGCCATCAGGCGGGCGACACCGTGTTATGCGACATCGCCGACCGATTGCGCGGGCATGAACGGCCGGGCGGGTTCGCGGCGCGTCTGGGCGGCGACGAATTCGGCATTGTGATCCCTGTGGAGGATGAAGCGGCGCTCATTGACGAGCTGAACCTGATCGATTCGCTATTCCAGACGCCGGTGCGCCACGCTGATTTCGAGATCATCACCAGCGCCAGCCTGGGCGTGGCGCTCTATCCTGACGACGGGGAAGATCGCGAAACCCTGATGCGCAATGCGGATCTGGCCATGTACAAGGCCAAGACCGACCCGCTGCACCGCATCCAGCATTATGAACACGCCCTGGGCGAGGCCGTCCGACAACGGCGCGAGCTGGCGCAGGATTTGCGCCGGGCGCTCGAGCTCGACCAGCTGAAAATGCATTACCAGCCGCAGATCAATCTGAAGACGGGCGAGGTCTGCGGCTATGAAGCGCTGGTGCGCTGGCCCCACCCGGTCCGGGGCATGGTGTCGCCCGCCGAATTCATTCCGCTGGCCGAAGCGAACGGCCTGATCGGACGCCTGGGCGACTGGGTGCTGGAGACCACGTGCGAGGAAGTGGCGCGCTGGCCGGGTTCGCCCAAGGTGGCGATCAACCTGTCCGCCATCCAGCTCAACGACCCGCATCTGGTGGGCAAGGTGCTGCAGGCGATGGTGTCGACCGGGCTGAGCGCCAGTCAGCTCGAAATCGAGCTGACGGAAACCGCCCTGATCCATGATTTGCGACAGTCACTGAGCGTCCTGCGGCGGATCAAGGCGCTGGGCGTCTCCATGGCGCTCGATGATTTTGGCACCGGGTATTCGGCGCTGGAGACCTTGCGGCAATTTCCCTTCGACAAGATCAAGCTCGACAAGGGATTCACGGACGGCCTGTCAGACGGCGGGCGCTCCCGCGCGGTGATCAGCGCCGTGGTGACGCTGGCGCGCAATCTCGGCGTTCCTGTGCTGGCTGAAGGCGTCGAGACGGCGGATCAGCTCGAACTTCTCAACATGGTCGGCTGTGAGCAGGCGCAAGGCTATCTGATCGGCCGCCCGGCGCCCGGAGAGAACGGCGCGCCGCCCGCGGTGCAGGACGTGATGTGGCGACCGGCTGACCCGGCCGCCACTCAGACTGGAACCTGATCGCACCGCCTATCGGAAGGGCGGCTCGTCAAAGCTGCGCAGCTTGCGCGAATGCAGCGCATCCGCGCCCTGACGCTTGAGGATTTCCACCGCTTCGATCCCCGCCGCCAGGTGCTCAGACACCGATTTGGCGTAGAAACGATTGGCCGCGCCGGGCAGTTTCAACTCGCCATGCAAGGGCTTGTCGGACACGCACAACAGCGTGCCGTAGGGCACCCGCAAGCGGAAACCGTTGGCCGCGATGGTGGCGCTTTCCATATCCACGGCGATTGAGCGCGACTGGTTGATGCGCCGCGCTTCCTGCGTATAGCGCAGCTCCCAGTTCCGGTCGGCATAGGTCACCACGGTGCCCGTGCGCAAACGGCGCTTGAGCTCGCCCGCATCATCGCCGCTGACCGTCTCCACAGCTTCTTGCAGGGCGACCTGAATTTCCGCGATCGGCGGGATCGGGATCTCCACCGGCAATTCGCGGTCCAGCACGCTGTCATAACGCAGATAGGCGTGCGCCAGCACGTAATCGCCCAGACGCTGGGAATGACGCAGACCGCCGCAATGGCCGATCATCATCCAGCATTCAGGCCGCAGCACGGCCAGATGGTCGGTGATGTTCTTGGCGTTCGACGGTCCGACCCCGATATTCACCAGGGTGATTCCGCGGCCATCCTTGGTCTTCAAATGATAGGCCGGCATCTGGAAGCGCCGCCAGGGCGCCGCGCTGATCTCGCCCACAGGATCTTCGCTGCTGGCGTCCACATGGACGAAACCCGCCGCAGACAGGGAGTCGTACTCGGTGTTCTCGTCCTTGACCTGCTCGACCGCCCAATCCACGAACGCATCCACGTAACGATGGTAGTTCGTAAACAGGATGAAGGGCTGCACATCCTCGTAGGGCGTGCCGGTATAGTGCCGGATACGCTGCAGCGAGTAATCGGTGCGCACCGCGTCAAACAGGCTCAGAGGCCGCGACCGCCCGGGAATCGAGGGCCGCTCGCCATTGGGCAGCGCATCGTCGATGCCCGCCAGGTCGGCATAGGGGAAATGGCGCACCAGCTCGGCGGGCGAGGCGGCGTCCATGTCCAGATCATCCGCGCCGTCGAGCACATAAGAGAAGGGGATCTCCTGCACCGACAGGCCGGTTTCGATCTTCACCGGATACATATCCGACAACAGTTCAATCTGCTCGGTCAGATAGCGGCGGAACTGTTCGGGATGGGTGATCGTCTGCTCATAGACGCCCGCTTCGGAAAACTTGCCGAAGGCGCGGCTGATAGGCGGCACGGCGCCGTCAGGCTGGTAGATGATGCGCAGGGCCGGATAGGCGAAGGCGCCCGAGAACCGGTCCGCCTCGGACGGCGGCGGGCCGCCCTCGAGATAGATTTTCAGCTCTTCGCGTAGCGCCTTGACCGACGCTTCAAACATCACGCACAGCCGGTCCACCGCCTCGGCGGCGGTGGCGGCGCGTTTGAAGGTCTTCTCGACAGCCTCGTGTGACACGATGTCGGTATCGCCCAAGGCCTAGTCCTCGCGCTTGACGAAGGTCACCGTGAACAGCGGCTCGCCGTCAAACACCTTCTCGGTCTTGCCGTCTTCGTCAATCATCTGAAAGGCGGTGGGCTCGATCCGGCCTTCCATGCGATAGCCGCGTTCGGCCATGCGGCCGCGATGAAATTCGAGAGCCGCCGCCGAAAACGTCTTGGCCAGGAAAGTGATGCGATGCGGTTCGTCTGCCATGACGGCCTCCTTAAAACTCAGGTGCGCGCGAAGCGCGGTCTCTAAGTCGTACCGCTATCTCCGCGCGCTTCCAAGCCGGGATGACCACCCAGAGCGTGCGACTTACTGCGCGGGGCAGCGCCCGCCGGTCACGCGCGCCACCTCTGACGGATCGCCGTCGGTCTCAGCAGGGTCCAGCCCCAGAGCGCAAGCGATCATCAGATAGACGTTGACGTTCTCGAACGGGGCGACCTCGCCCACCCCGTCAAAGCGGGGGCCGGCGGCGACGAACGTCGCGCCCATGATCGGGTCCAGATTGTCATAGCCGTGATTGCCAGGAATGATGCGTCGCGGCGATTGTTCAAGGCTCGGCGCGACCAGAGACCAGCCCGCCTCCGCCACCACCAGCAGGTCAGGGCCGCGGGTGGGATGGTCGAGATGGTAATGATCAGGCATCTCGCCCGCCTTGTAGGCGGTCACATGGGCGTTGCCCGAGGCGTTGATGGCGTCATGCGCCTCATCAATGGCGGCGTCATCCCCATCTTCGGAGAACAGGAAGATGTAAGGCTGCGCGCCGGCGCCCCAGCGCCCTTCCATGTGCGGCGAGTACACGCGCTCAAAATCGATCCAGTCATCCACCGCGACGATGCGCTCATCTGAAAGCTGGGCCATGCCATGGTCGGAGACGATGATGATGTTGGTGGTGTCCAGAAGGCCGCGCGCTTCAAGCCCGGCCACCAGCTGGGCCACATAGCCGTCCACTTCCGCGACGGCTTCGGCGACCGCCTCGTTCTCGGGCCCGTTGCGATGCGCGACGCTGTCCACGCGGTCGAAATAGACCGCCGCCAGCCGCGGCATGTCTTCGGCCGGCGCGTCATACCAGGCCAGAACCTCGTCCACGCGCTCCTGATAGGGCTTGTCATGCTCGTACGGCGTCCAGATCGTCGGGCGCACGCCGTCATGCTCCACTTCCGAGCCCAGCCAGAACATGATGGCGCTGGTGAGCCCCTCACGTTCGGCGGTGGTCCAGATGGGCTCGCCCTGCCACCAGAACGGATCCTGCGCCGACATCGGGTTCACAAACCCGGTGCGCGCCTCGCGGTCATAGGGCGCGTTTTCTGTCATGCCATGGTTTTCCGGGTAGAGCCCGGTGGCGATGGAATAGAAGTTCACGAAGGTTTTGGACGGCATGACCGGGATCATCCGCTCGGCGCGCACGCCGCGCTCGGCCAGCGCCTCAAGGGTCGGCGCATCATACAGATCCAGGAAGTCGGCTCGGACGCCGTCGAGCCCGATCATCAGGACGCGCTCAGGCTGCTCGATGGCAGCAACATCTGGCGCAGAGGCGGTCTCGGAGACGCTGGCGCAGCTCGCCAGCACCAGCGCACTGCAAACGGCGGCGGTATTTAAAAATGACCGGAACATGACGCATCCCCATGCGATGACAGTAAAATCTGCGCTCGCCCTACCCCATGACGCCGCCGGGGTAAAGTGACGGTCCCGACAAGAAACTTTCGCACTGCAGCATGGCGGGCTATGTCCATCGTTCTGTTGAAATTCTGGACGATCCGATGACTGATCAATCCCTGCCCTCCTCGCGTATCTGGACTGTTTTGAAATTCGGCGGCACCTCGGTGGCCAAGCCGGAAAACTGGGCTGTTATCGCAAAGCTTGCGAAGGCCCGGATCAAACAGGACAAACCGGGCGGCAAGGTGCTGATCGTCCATTCAGCCCTGTCCGGCGTCTCAAACCGGCTCGAAGCCCTGCCCGACAAGGCGCTCAAAGGCGATGTCAGCGTCGAGATCGCCGCCATCAAGGCGGTGCATCTGGATTTCGCCGAAAACGCCGCGCTCGACGGCTCCACCCTGCTGGCGTCCCATTTTGAGACACTCGATCGTCTGGCCGCCGGCATTGCGCTGGTGCGTGAAGCCAGCCCGCGCGTGCGCGCGGAATTGCTGGCGCTGGGCGAACAGATGGCGAGCGTTCTGGGTATGGAGCGCCTGCGTCAGGAAGGGCTGAACCCTGTCCTCCTGGACGCCCGTGAGGCGCTGACAGCCTCGTCTGACGGCACGGACGCCAGCGGCTATCTGTCCAATTCCGTCATCGAGGGCGTCGACAAGACGCTGCAGGCGCGCCTGAAAGACGCCGATCTGGTGCTGACCCAGGGCTTCATCGCCCGCAATAACCGCGGCGAAACCGTCTTGCTGGGTCGGGGCGGATCAGACACCTCGGCGGCGTATTTCGCCAACAAGCTGGAAGCGGCGAAGCTTGAGATCTGGACCGATGTGCCGGGCCTCTTCAGCGCCGATCCGCGCCTGACCGAGGGCGCGCGCCTGCTGCAGGCGCTGTCTTATGACGAGGCGCAGGAAATCGCGACCATGGGCGGCAAGGTGCTGCATCCGCGCTGCATCGGCCCGGCCCGCCGGGCGAATGTCCCAGTGGAAGTGCGCTCCACCTTGCGGCCGGAACTCGCCGGCACCTTGATCACGTCCGAGCCCGGCGATGACGCGCCGCAGCTGAAAGCCGTGTCGGTCAAAACCGGCGTGCGCATCGTCACCATGGAAGGCGCGGGCATGTGGCGGCAGGCGGGCTTCCTCGCCGATGTCTTCGCCTGCTTCAAGGAATGCGGCGTGTCGGTGGATCTGGTCTCCACCTCCGAAACCAACATCACCGTCAGCCTGGACCCCGACCCGAGCCTGGACCAGGCGCGACTCGACGCCCTGCGCGCGCGGCTCGAGCCGTTCTGCCGGGTGAAAATCATCGAGGACGGCGCGGCGGTGTCGCTCGTGGGTTATGGCGTGCGGCGCATATTGCACAAGCTCGCCCCGGCGCTGGAAATGTTCCAGGACAAGCCGATCCGGCTGGTCAGCCAGGCCGCCAATGATCTCAACTTCACCGTGGTGGTGGATGAAAGCGAGGGCCGCACCCTCGCCGCGCGCCTGCATGAAGAGCTGATCGCCCCCGCCCCCTCCGGCCCCGTCTTCGGGCCGAGCTGGGCGGAGCTCAATGACACCGCCGCCGCCAAGCCTGCACGCCCCACGCCATGGTGGGCGACCAAGCGCGACCAGCTGATCAAGCTGACCCCGCAAACCGGCGGGCGCTATGTCTATGACCTTGAGACGATCAAGGCCCGCGCCAGCGCGGTGGCGGGCATCAAGAGCGTCAATCGCGCCTTTTACGCCATGAAGGCCAACCCGCACCCGGAGGTCCTCAAGACCATTTTCGAGGCGGGCCTCGGCTTTGAGTGCGTGTCGCCGGGCGAGCTGATGCGCCTGAAAGACACTTTCCCCGGGCTTGACCCCAGGAAGGTGCTGTTCACCCCCAATTTCGCCTCGCGCCATGAATACGCCGCCGCGATCGAGCTGGGCACGAACCTCACCATTGACGGCCTGCATCCGCTGACCCACTGGCCTGACATGTTCAAGGGCGCGGAGATCATCCTGCGCATCAATCCCGACCGTCCGCGCGGCCACCACCAGCATGTTCAAACCGCCGGGCCGAAAGCGAAATTCGGCATTCCGCTCGACCAGCTCGACGCTGCGCGCGAGGCCGCGGCCAAAGCGGGCGCGACCGTCATCGGCCTGCACGCCCATGCGGGCTCTGGCGTGGTGGAGGCGAACCATTGGCGCGAGATCGGGGCCATTCTGGCCCGCGCCGCCGAGGGCTTTTCTGACATCCGCATCCTCAATGTAGGCGGAGGCCTGGGCGTGCCGGAAAGCGCGGAAGCGCCCGCGCTCGACCTGTCAAAAGTGGACGCCGAACTCGCCACGCTCAAACAGGCCCTGCCCGGTTATGAAATCTGGATGGAGCCCGGCCGCTATCCGGTGGCCGAAGCGGGCGTGCTGTTGTCGGGCGTCACGCAAGTGAAGCATGCCTTCGGCACGCGCTTTATTGGCCTGGGGACCGGCATGAACTCGCTGATCCGCCCGGCGCTCTATGGCGCGCGGCATGAGATCGTGAACCTCACGCGCTATGATGAAGACGGCACGGGCATGGCCTCCATCGTCGGCCCCATCTGCGAAAGCGCGGACCTTCTGGGCGCCGACCGCCTGATGCCCGACACCCAAGAAGGCGACGTCATCGCCATCGCCGAAACCGGCGCCTATGGCGCGGTCATGGCCAGCCGGTATAATTTGCGCGAACCGGCGGACGAGGTGGTGATTTAGGGGGCTCAACCAAGGCTAAGTCTATGAATCAAAGTGTTTCAAATGCATACTTCCCCTTATTGGTGAAAGTTCATAAACTAAGAAACACATGGCTAGATTCACACGGAGCCCCTTATGGATTGGCATGCGCTTCTTTGCAGCGAAAGATTGAATAATAATAACTATAAACACTCGCCATATCGTTCTATATTTATCCAGGACTATGATAGAATAGTCTTTTCAGCCCCATTTCGACGTCTAGCGAACAAGACACAGGTCCAACCACTTTATGAGAACGATCACGTTCACCATCGACTTATTCATTCGGTGGAAGTTAGTTGCGTAGGTAGATCACTCGCGAGCCAGGTTGGAAAATGGCTAGAGAAACGAAAGGTGATCAAGACAGGGGAATCTAGCAATATCGCTGATATTGTTCAGGCTGCATGCGCTGCTCACGATATTGGCAACCCTCCTTTCGGCCACTCTGGAGAAACCGCCATCGGTGATTGGTTCGCAGAGAAGTTTGAAGAATCAAAGGGTATTTTTTCTACCCTAGACAATAAAGAACGCTTAGAATTCGAAAATTTCGAAGGAAATGCACAAGGGTTTCGCATTTTAACTCGCCTAGAAATGAAAAGAAACGAAGGAGGAATGCAGTTATCAAAAGCTGTATTAGGGTCGTTTACGAAGTACCCAACCACGGCTCCGGTTCAAAAGAAATTAGAATCAGACAGCAAAAAATATGTTGGCGTAAAAAAATTTGGCATATTCCATTCAGAACTAGACATCTTTGAAGATATCGCAGAATCCCTCAATCTAATTAGTAACAGTTCTGACGCAGGCACCTGGTGGAAACGCCACCCTTTAGTATTTATAGTGGAAGCCGCTGATGACATTTGCTACAATATAGTCGATCTTGAAGATGCATTCACTACCGGAGAGCTTTCATTTGAATCAGTTAAAGAACTCTTATATGAAGCAGCAGAATTTCCTAATATTGACTTTACCGGGCAAACTGAACCAGAACAAATTGCGTACCTGAGAGCCATAAGCATCGGAAAATCTATAGATAGTTGCTTCGAAGCATTTCAGCAAAACTACGACGCCATAATGTCAGGGGGCTTTTCCAGCTCTCTTGCCGCATCAGGACCCAAAAAAGCTATATTTGATAAAATTCAAAAAGTTGCCATAAAACGAATATTCACCGCTAGAAGAAAAACAAAATTGGAAATTTCTGGGCAACAAGTTATAAATTCTGTTATGTCATCAATTCTCCCCATATTTGAAGAACTCTACAGAAATAACTGGGAACCAAGCAAGCTCAGCAATTACAATGAAAAGATGGTTAGAGCCCTCGGTATTGATCTCAGAGATATCACAAATTCACGTGAAGCTCTTCACGCGTTAGCTGATTTCACTTCGGGAATGACTGACCGGTATGCAGTAGGCACTGCCCGCATGATAAGCGGAAGTGGAGTATAAGCATTTCTTTCTTCACACACAAAAAAAGCCCCGGTCACATCGACCGGGGCTTTGTCGTTTCAGGACTGACGCGACCTAGTCGTCATCATCCTCGTCTTCATCGTCGTCATAATCCGCATCCACCATCGCGGCGGTGGCGCTCCAGCCGTAAGCGTGGGTGATGACGTGGTGGAGAGTGTGTTGCTCCATCGAGCCGTCCACCAGATGCGCCCAGGGGCCGACGGCGTAGGCGATGACGTCTTCGCCCGAATGGGTTTCAGAGCCCATGGGCACCGCCGCTTGCTGGCGATAATCAGGGTCCATGACGATTTCGTCGGTCAGGGGCTCGGCATCGTCGCCGCGCGGACGCAGCGGTCCGCCATTGTGATAGCCCAGCGTGGTGTAGGGACGACCGTCGCCCGCCGGCAGCGGCGGGGTTTCAGCGTCACTGAGGTTCGGGGCGGGCGGTCGCACCAGCCCGAGGATCGGATTGCCGCGACGCGGATAGCCCGCAATGGTGAACACATGGCCGTGGTCGGCGGTGACGAGGATCAGCGTCTCGTCGAGATCGACCATGGACTGCGCCCGATCAATGGCTTCAGAGAACGCCAGCGCGTCATTGAGCGCGCGCGCGGCGTTGGCGCCATGGTGGGCGTGATCGATCCGGCCACCCTCAACCAGCAAATAATAGCCGTCGTCATTGTTGGAGAGCCGCTCGATGGCGAACTCGGTCAGCTCGGCCAGGGACGGCTCCACCGCCGCATCGCGATCCAGTTCAAAGCTGAGATGGGAGTTGGTGAACAAGCCCAGCACCGGCGCGTCGTCATCCGCATCCAGCGCGTCAAACCCGGCGCGATCCTCGATATAGACGCCGCCCAGATTCGCCCATTCGGCAGTGAGATCGCGGTCGGCGCGCTGGCCGCCCTGCTCCTGGGTGACAAAGGCCGCCCGGCCGCCCCCCAGCGCCAGATCAAGGCCATCGCCATACTCCCCTGTGCGCGTGCCGATCAGCTGTGCGGCGATGTCGGTGCAGCCCGCCGCTGCGGCATCTGCCGGCAGCGCCGTGTCGGTTTCCCAGTTGCGGCTCGTGACATGGGCGTAGGTGGTGGCGGGGGTGGCGTGCGTCAGCCGCGCCGAGGAGACGATGCCCGTGGACAGGCCGCGCGCTTCCGCCATCTCGACAAGCGTCTGCGGCACCGGGCCGCCCTGACAGGGTTCGATGGTGTCGCGTGCATAGACCGAGATGGCGCCTGAATGGGTTTTCACACCGGCATGAATGGCGGTCGCGGTCGCGGCGCTGTCTGGCACTTGCGCATTGTCGGAATAGGTCTTGATCAGCGCCGAATGGCCCCAGCGCTCGAACGGCAGGTAATTCTCCTCGCCGCTCATGCCGCGGTTCTGGCCGTCGAGGATGCGGGCGGCGGTGATCGTGCTGAGGTTCAGACCATCACCGATAAAGACGATGACGTTACGCGCCCGACCTTCGCGTTCGGGCCGCGCCAGACGATCCAGAATTTCGCTTTGCGCCAGCGTGCGCCAGTCTGCGCCCGGTCCGTCAAATTCGGCGGGAGCGACGGCGGCGGCCTCGGGTGCGTCATCATCACGGCCCGACCAATCGATATCGGACTGAACATTGACGGACTGACAGGCGGTGAGCGCCAGGGCGCTGACGGATAAAAGTATGGCGCGGACGATCATGATGGATCCCTTCTCAAACTTGGGCGTTGTTTAGCGCGGGAATGTGACGGATCAAAGCATCTCCCCTGACTTCCCTGCACGCGTGGCCTAGGGTGATCGCCTTCTTGGAGAGTAGACGCTTGAAAACCTTGTCCCTTGTGCTCAACGCCCATTCTGGAACCACGCGAGAGCTGGGACGGGACAAAGTGCTCGACGCCGTCACGCGGTCCGCCGACTGGGCGAAGGTGATCGTCCATGACTGCGGCGACGGGTTTGAAGACTGCATCAGCCAGGCCTGCGCCGAGCCGTCAGACTATATCGCGGTGGCCGGCGGGGACGGCACGGCGGCGGCGGTGCTCAACCAGCTGGTGCGCACCCGGTGCAAGACGCCGGTCATTCCCCTGCCATTGGGGACGGCGAACCTTTTGCCCAAACGGCTTTATGGCGAGCGCTCCATCGAGACCATTCTGAAAGAAGCGCCGGACTATCCCGTCGAGCCGTTGCACGCCGGCGAGGTGGAGGGGCATCTGTTTTTCTGCGCCCTGATGGCGGGCTTTCCCGTCCGGGTCGGTCAGGCGCGCGAGGCCTTGCGCCCCGACGGAGACGGCCGCCGTCCGTTGCGCGCCCTGACGCGGTTGCGTCAGGCGCTGCGCGCATTCCTGAAGACCCGGTTGCGGCTGACGCTGGATGATGACGAGGTGCGCAAGCTCAGCCGCGCCAACGCGCTGATGACCATTCCCGGCGGCGCCATGACAATGATCCACGGCGCCCGTCCGGGCGATGAGGTGCTCGAGCACATTTTCACCCATACCGATGACCTGGGCGACGCCCTGGGCGCGATGACCGGATTTCTGGGTGAGATGCTGAATATGGGCGAGCTCGCGCCCCAACGCTCCTATGAGAGCGCTGTGCTGGACGGCCCGTCGAAAGTCACGGTGATGCTGGATGGCGAAACCCTGACCCTGAAGACTCCGCTGCGCATCACCTTAAGGCCCAACGCCGCCCTGTTCGCTGCTCCGGAGGCCCAGGCATGACTCGACTGGCGCAGATTTCAGACCTGCATTTCGGCGCGGAATCCCCCGGCCTGCCCGACGCCTTGCTGGAGAGCCTCGCTGCGCTCAAACCCGACGCGGTGATCGCATCGGGCGATTTCACCCAATATGGCCGCCGACGCGAGTTTGACGCCGCACGCGATTTCTTCAGCGCCATTGATGCGCCTGTCATCGCGGCGCCGGGCAATCACGATACGCCCTATCTTAACCTCGCCGCCCGTGTCGCCGCGCCCTGGGCGCGCTTTGAAAAACGGCTCGGCCAGGGCGTCACGCCCAGCTGGCGTTCTCCGCTGGCGGCGGTGGAATCTTTTCTGACAGCGCGCGGCCTGCAAGCCCAGCTCGACTGGTCGCTGGGCCGGGCCAATCCCAGGCACGCCGCCAAAATTGGACAGATGCTGTCTGATTTTAACGGTCTCAAAGTCGTCGCCGCCCACCATCCGCTGGTGGCCCCGGGCGGCCTGCATGGACGCGCGAAGACTCATGGCGGTCGCGAAGCTGCAGAGATCTTCGCCCAATGCGGCGTCGACCTGGTGGTGACGGGCCACCTGCATCAGGTGTTCGCCCTGCCCCAACGCCGCCCCGACGGCAAGGCGTGCTGGTTTGTGGGCGCCGGCACGGCGCTGTCTCACCGCACACGCGGCGAACCGCCCAGCTTCAACCTGTTTGAGCATTCCCTGGAAGGCCTGAGCCTGACCGTCTATGCCGCGCAAGACGGCGAGAACCGCTTCGCCCCGATCAAGACCCAGGCGCTGCACGGATAGCGCGTCCCATGCGCTTAAGAAAAACCCCGGACGCGGCGCGCCCGGGGCTGATCCAGTTTCAGTGGCGTCGAACGCTTACTCGGTGACGCGCTCCGCCAGGATTTCCTGACCGCTCTGTTGCAGCGTGACAGACGGAGCCGGATCGCCTGAAGAGAAGACAAGGCGCGCATCCACGCCGGACACCAGAAACTCAACGTCGCTGATGGCGTTGATGGCGATGGGGTCCTGGCCTGTGAGCTGGGCTTCCAGAACGCCGGTCTCGGTGAACCGGATCTCAAGCACCGCAGCGCCCAGCGCATATGCGCCCACATAGGCTTCAAGCGTGCTGGCGGGCAGTTCGATGACGTCAGGTTGTTCTGGCACGGGGCCGGACCAGAGCGCGGGTTCCGCCTCGCTGGCGCCTTGCTGGTACATATTCATCTGAGACGTCCCATCGGATGAGGACACGATCTCAAACCAGGTCAGGCTGTTGGGGCCGTAAAAGAACCGATTGTCGCCCGCCGGAAAGACCTCGCTGGCGCTGCCACCAGAGCGCAGCGTGTACAGCTGGCCGTCACGAGCGAAGAACTGACGCGTGTCGTCCGTGCCTTCAATCGCATAGACCCCGTACAGATCTTCCAGGCTCGTCAGATCGGTCTCGACCGCTTCAAACAGCGGATAGGGATCGTTCAGCGCATAACTGGCGATGCGCCGCATCAAGACGCCCGCATCAAGCGGCGGTTGGTCTGAATTGGCCAGCACGGTGACGTACAGATTGTCGTCCGGCACATAGACGCTGTCAGTGTTGAAGCCGAAGATCCCGCCGCTATGGCCGATCGCGGGATGCCCGCGCACATCGTCCACAGACAGGCCGAAGCCATAGGGAATCTCCGTCCCGTCCGCCATCTGGGTCGGCGCCGTCATTTGCTGATAGAGCTCCGGCGAAACGATCTCGCCGCCATTAAGCGCTTCAAGCCAGAGCGCCAGGTCCTGGGTGTTTGCGATCAGCGCCCCGGCAGCGTGGGGCACGCTCATGTGAATGGGTGTGGACGCTTCAATCTCACCGTCATCGTTGAGGGTGTAGCCAGACGCCATGTTCGCCATGGACGCGCTGTCCCCGCCATAACGCAGCGTCTCAAGACCGAGCGGTTCAGCGATGCGCGCCTCGACAGCCTCGTGCCAGGCCATCCCGGTCTTCATCTCGATGATGGCGCCGAGAAGAACATAGCCTGAATTGTTATAGGCATAGGTCTCGCCCGGAGCGTTGGGCGCAGGAAGCTCTGAAAACTCGGCGATCAGCGCCTCGGTCGTATACGCCCTGTTGGTGTTGGCCTCGACCATCCAGCCCGGAATGCTCGTATAGGACTGAATACCGGAGGTGTGGTTGAGAAGCTGGCGCACGGTTGCGCTGGCGCCCGGCGCATCAAAGCCCTCAAACAGGTCACCGATGGTGTCGTCGAGGGAGAGTGCGCCCTCGTCCACGAGCTGCAAGATCACGGCGGCGGTGAATTGTTTGGTGATGGAGGCGAGGCGGAAGACGGTGTCAGGCGTCACAGCGTCCCCCGTTTCCAGATTCGCCAGCCCGGCCCCGCGCGCGTAAACGACATCGCCATTCTGGCGCACCAGAACCGAAACGCCCGGCGTTTGCGCCGTCCAGTGGGCCTCAATCAGGGCGTCGGCCTGGTCGGCCCAATCCGGCGCGGGATCGGATTGAGCAAAACCTGCGTTGAAGCCCGCGCCCATCAAGGCGACGGCGGATAGTCCGGCGCGTAACATGCTTGGCATTCGTCTCTTCCTTCTTTCAAGGCCTGGTCCCGGCGCCCCACCCTGTTGCGGGGCAAAAAATAACCCCGGGCGGCGAGCCACCCGGGGTCGTCAGTCATAATGATGCACGAAGTGCGCTTACCAGATGCGCACGCGCTGTTCTGGCGGCAGATAAAGCTCATGCTCTTCGGTGACGCCGAACGCTTCGTACCAGGCGTCCAGGTTCCGAACGACGCCATTGATGCGGTATTGCGGCGGGCTATGAGGTCCTTGCACCAGCTGAGCGCGCAGGGCGTCGTCGGTGTACAGGTTGCGCCAGACTTGCGCCCAGCCCAAGAAGAAACGCTGATCGCCGGTCAGACCGTCGATCACCGGCGCTTCGCCGCCATAGACTTCGTCCACATAGTCACGCCAGGCGGTGTAGGCCATTTGCAGGCCGCCCAGATCGCCGATGTTTTCGCCCATGCTCAACCGGCCGGAGACGCACATGTCGTCGATCGGACAGAAGCCGTCATACTGCTCGGCGAGCACGGAGGAGCGCTCTTCAAAGCGGCTGTTGGTTTCTTCCGTCCACCAGTCGCGCAGACGACCTTCAGAGTCGTACCGGCGGCCGTTATCGTCAAAGCCGTGGCCGATCTCGTGACCGATCACGCCGCCAATGCCGCCAAAGTTCAGCGCCGGGTCAGCGTTCGGGTCAAAGAACGGCGCCTGCAGGATGCCGGCGGGGAAGGTGATCTGGTTTTGCAGTGGATTGTAGCTGGCGTTGACGATCTGCGGCGGCCAGCCCCATTCGCGCGGGTCGACCGGATTGGCCAGGTCTTCCAGCTGTTCGGCCCAGCCGCGTTCGGCCATGCTCACCCGGTTGCCGAAATAGTCATCGGCGGAAATCTCAAGGCCCTCATAGGTGTCCCAGATTTCCGGATAGCCGATGCGCGGTTCGAAGGTGGACAGCTTGGTCAGCGCCTGTTCGCGCGTCTCGTCATCCATCCATTCCAGCTGCTCGAGGCGGCCGCGGAAGGCGGTGGTCAGACGGTTGACCAGGTCTTCCATCTGGGTTTTCGAACTCGGCGGGAAGTGACGCTGCACATAGATCTGGCCCACGGCGTGGCCTAGGGCGCCGCCCACCAGATTCACGCCCCGGCGGTCGCGCGGACGCTGTTCGGTCTGACCGCGCAGGGTCTGGCCGAAGAACTCAAAGCTCGCCTGATCAAATTCGGCCGGCAGCCAGGAGGCGCGGTCGGAGATGAAGTGGAAGGTCATCCACGCCTTGATGGTGTCGATGTCGGTCTCGGCGAAGATCGCGGAGGTCTGCTCGATGGCGGTGGGCTGCACCACGATCAGGTTTTCAACGTCCAGACCCAGCGCCTGAGCGCCTTCGACGAAGTTGAAGGACGGCGCCAGCGCATCCAGCTCGTCCATGGTCATGACGTTATAGGTCTGCGTCACGTCGCGGCTGTCTTCGCGGGTCCAATGCGCCTCGGCGATGCGGGTTTCCAGCGCCAGGATGGCGTCGGCGTTGGCTTCGCCGTTCTCAAGGCCCGCCAGCTCATGCAGGCGGATGATGTAGTTGCGATAGCCGTCGCGATATTCCTGGAAGCGCTCGGTGTCTTCGAGATAGTAGTCGCGATTGCCAAGGCCCAGACCGCCCTGGAACAGGCGCAGCGCGTTGACCGTGGGATCGGACGGATCCGCCCAGACCGCGAAGCCGTAAGGCGACTGATGGTGGATCGAGTTGAACAGGGCCGCTGCATCGTCCAGCGTCTCGACCGCGTCGATTTCAGCCAGATACGGCTGAAGCGGGGCGACGCCCGCCGCTTCGATGGCGTCGGCGTTCATCCAGGAGGCGTACAGATCGCCCACCAGCTGGCTGTTGGAGCCGGCTTCACCGCCTTCAGCGGCGGCGTCGTCAATGATCGCCTGAACCTGTTCCTCCGCTTCCAGCGCCAGGATCGAGAAGGTGCCGTAGCGAGAAAACTCGCCCGGAATCTCGGTTTCCGTCAGCCAGGTCCCGTTGGCGAACTGGTTGAAGTCATCACCGGCGTGAACGCTGGAGTCCATGCCGTCCACGTCAAAACCGAAGGTGCCATAGACCGGCGCGGCGGCGGTTTCGGTGGCGGCGACTTGCGCGCCAGAGTTTGAGTCAGCAGGCGCGTCGGCCGGGCCGCACGCCGCAAGGCTGAGCACGGCGAGCGCCGAGCATGACAGCAGCATTTGTTTCATATGATTTTCCCCTTGATCGTCACAGATGACGTCTGCCCGGCGCGCCGGGTGATGTCATAATTGTGCCGCACCCTCACGTTCGCCAAGATGGATAGCAAGTGAAATTGCTGAAAGTCTGGGCTAACCCCATGAAAAAGCCCGGCGCCGAGGCGCCGGGCTTCAACGGTTCCGATCAGAGGCTGGTCTACCAGATCGAAACACGTTGTTCGGGCGGCAGATAGAGCTCATCGCTCTCATCCACGTCGAACGCGGCATACCAGGCGTCGATATTGCGCACCACGCCGTTCACCCGATACTCGGACGGGCTGTGGGGGTCGGTCCGCAGACGGCTGATCAGATTGTCCTCGCGATACAGGCGACGCCAGACCTGAGCCCAGCCGAGGAAGAAGCGCTGATCGCCGGTGAAGCCGTCAATGACCGGCGCTTCACCGTCATAATGCTCGTCCACATAGGCGCGCCAGGCGGAGTACGCCATTTCCATCCCGCCCAGATCGCCAATGTTTTCACCCAGGGTGAAACGGCCATTGACGGTGTGGCCTTCGAGCGGTTCGAACTGGTCATACTGGGCGACCAGAGCGTCCGAGCGTTCGACAAAGCGCTCATTGGTCTCCGCCGTCCACCAGTCGCGGATGCGGCCCTGGGCGTCAAAGCGGCGACCCTGATCATCAAAGCCATGGCCGATTTCGTGCCCGATCACCGCGCCGATGCCGCCGAAATTGACCGCCATATCGGCGTTCGGGTCAAAGAACGGCGCCTGCAGGATGCCGGCGGGGAAGGTGATCTGGTTCAAAAGCGGATTATAGCTGGCGTTGACGATTTGCGGCGGCCAGCTCCATTCGCGACGATCCACGGGACCGGCGAGATCTTCCAGCTGTTCCGCCCAGGCGAGTTCGGCCATGCGGATCCGGTTGCCGAAATAGTCGTCCGCTGAAATCTCGAGACCGTCATAAGTGTCCCAGACTTCCGGATAGCCCACGCGCGATTCAAAGGTGGAGAGTTTCTCCAGCGCCTGCTCGCGGGTCTCGTCATCCATCCAGCTGAGGTTTTCAAGGCGAATGCGGAACGCGTCGCGCAGGCCCAGCACCAGCTCGTCCATCTGGGTTTTGGATTCCGGCGGGAAGTGCCGGTCCACATAGATCTGGCCCACGGCATGGCCCAGCGCCCCACCGATCAGATCCACGCCGCGCTTGTCGCGGTCGCGCTGTTCTTCGACGCCATTGAGGGTGCGCGAGAAGAACTCGAAACTGGCCTGATCAAAGTCATCGCCCAGCCAGCTGGCCCGGTCAGACAGGAAGTGGAAGGTCATATAGGCCTTCAGCGTGTCCAGATCCGTTTCGGAGAAAATCTCACCGGCGTCCGCGATGGCGCTCGGCGTGGCGACCATGAAGCTTTCCTGGCCGCCCAGGCCGAAACGCTCGAGATTGGCGCGGAAATCAAATGGCGGCGCGAGCGCCTCCACTTCATCCAGGCTCAGCACATTGTAGATCTCGGTGATCTCGCGGGTGCGCTCCTGGGTCCAGTGAACCTCGGCCAGCGCCGTTTCCAGCGCCATGATCGCCTGGGCCTTGTCGACGCCGCCGTCAATGCCGGCCAGATCGAAAATGCGTTCGATATAGGCGAGATAAGCCTCGCGATAGCGGGCGGAGGACTCATCGTCTTCCAGATAGTAATCGCGATCGGGCAGCCCCAGACCGCCCTGCCCCATATAGAGGGTGTAGCGGCTGGTGTCGGCAGGGTCGGGGATCACGCCCACGCCCCAGGGAGAGGCGTAATGCACGCTGGCGAACAGACGCGCCACATCCTCCCAGCTATTGGAGGCGTTGATCTCGTCGAGATAGGGCTGCGCCGGCGCCAGGCCGCGCGCATTGATCGTGTCGGCATCCATCCAGGACTTGAACAGATCCCCCACCAGCTGGGCGTTGGAGCCCGGTGCGGCGTCTGTGGCGGCGGCTTCGTCGACAATTTCGCGCACATGCTCGTCCGCTTCGATGGCGAGCTTGGTGAACATGCCGTAATTGGAGCGGTCGGACGGAATTTCCGTACGCTCAAGCCAAGCCTGGTTGGCGTACTGGAAGAAGTCGTCGCCCGGGTCGAGCGCGGCGTTCATGCCGGTGGCGTCAAAGCCGAAATCGCCCAGAACCGGGTCCTGAATGGCGAAGGCGGGCGCGGCGACGGCGAGCGCGATGAACGCGGCGCCGGTCATAAGATGTTTCATCATTTTCCCCTTTGAGATTTTTATTGCAGGCGCCTCAAAAAGATCGGCGTCAAAGGTAAAAGCTGTCGCGCGGAGCCTGTGAGGCAGCACTCCGCGCGACAATCCGGAGGGTTTATTCGGCCGGAGCCGCGCCCTCTTCAGGATGGCCCACATCAACGCCGTCCAGGCCAGAGTCATGACCACTATAGCTGTCGCCGACGCGGGGCTGTTTCTCGCCGGTCCACATGCCCTTGAAGAAGCGGCCGATATCCGCGCCGATCGCATAGAGCGCCGGCACCATCAGCAAGGTCAGGAACAGGGCGAAGATCACCGCGAAGCCCAGCGAGATCACCATGGGCTTGAGGAACTGCGCCGCGGTGGAGCGTTCCGCGATCATCGGCAGGATGCCGATAAAGGTGGTGACCGTGGTCAGCAGGATCGGCCGGAAGCGTTGCACGCCCGCATCCACCAGGGCCTGCATGGCCCCCACGCCGCGATCGCGCAGCCGGTTCACAAAGTCCACCAGCACCAGGTTGTCGTTGATCACGATCCCGGCCGCCGCCCCGATGCCGAACATGGAGAACAGCGCGAAGGGCTCGCCCAGGATCAGGTGGCCGAACACCGCCCCGGCATAGGCCATGGGGATGGCGGTCATGATCATGATGGGCTGGGCGTAGGACCGGAACGCCACCGCCAGCAGGACATACATCATCACCAGCATCATCAGCTGATACTTGATGACTTCGGCCAGGAACTGGGCTTCGCCCTCCGCCTCGCCGATAGCGCCGGTGGAGATGCCCGGAAAGCGCTCTTCCCACTGCGGGAAGAACTCTTCCTGCAATTCCTCGCGGATGCTGGCCGCCGCGTCATTGTCGGTCAGCTCGGCGCTGACCGTCACGGTGCGCTGACGCTCACGACGACGGATCTGGTTGATCCCCGGCGCAAACTCGGCGTCGACCACGGCCGCCAGCGGCACTTCCCGGCCGTCACTGGTGCGGATGCGTAGATTGTTCACCGCATCCAGGCTGTTGCGAGCCTCCCGGGGATAGCGAACCATCACCCGCACATCCTCGCCGTCACGCGGCAAGCGCTGGACTTCATAACCGTAGAACGCCTGGCCGACCTGGCGGGTCACGTCCGCCAGCGTCAGGCCCAGAGCCCGGGCGTCGGGACGCAGCGTCAGACGCAGCTCGTCCGCGGAGGACTGCAGATTGTCCACGATGTCATAGGTGGTCTCGAACGTCGCCAGATGCTGGCGCAGCTCCGCCGCCGCCGCTCGCAGAACGTCGAGATCGGGATGGTTGATGGCGAACTGGATCGCCGGACCATTGCCGTTCAGCGTCGCCTCGAAACGGATTTCCTCCGCGTCCGGCACAGGGCCGAGCGCATCGCGCAGACGCTGCGCCACATCCGCTGTCGGGATCCGCCCCGGACGGTTTTCCGGCGGGGCGATGTTGATCCAGGCGCGCACCGCGCCGTCCACGGCGAGGGTGGAGCGCGAGCGGATCATGTCGTCTTCGTCCGGAAACTCCTCGCGATACGCCTGCTGAACTTCCAACTCGGCCTCGTCCAGACGCGCCCGGATTTCGTCGGTGCGCGACCAGGGCGTGCCTTCGGCCAGCTGGATGTTCACCCGGATCAGATCGCTCTCGATTTCCGGCATGAAGGCGGACTTCACATAGCCGTTCGCCTGCAGGGCGATGGCCAGGCCGAACACGCCGATGAAGAACATCAAGGTGGCGTAGCGCAAGCGGATCGCCGTCGCCAGGATCGGCCCGTAAACGGCGTGCGCGAACCCGAGCAGGCTATCGGCGATCATCGCCTGGAACTTGATGAAAGGCCCGAAGAACCCGTCCGTGCGCTGCGGTTTGATATGCGCCAGGTGCGCCGGCAGGATCAAAAGCGATTCAATCAGCGAGAAGCCCAGGGCCGCAATGATCACCAGCGAGATCTGACGGGTGAACTGAACCTCAGGTCCCGACAGCATCATCCAGGGCGCGAACGCCATCATGGTGGTGATCACGGCGAACACCACAGGCTTGGCCACCATCTGGGTGCCCACGACCGCGGCCGTCAGGCCCTGTTCGCCCCGTTCCACACGGGCGTGAATGTTCTCACCCACGATGATGGCGTCATCGACCACCACCCCGATCACGATCAGGAAGGCGAACAGCGACAGGAAGTTCAGCGTCAGACCGATCATCGGCAGCACCAGGAAGGCGCCGGCGAAGGCCGTGGCGATACCGATGGTCACCCAGAAGGCCACGATGGGCCGCAGGAAGAGCACCAGAATGCCCAGCACCAGCACCAGACCCAAAAGGGCTGACGAGCCGATCACCTGCAATTGCGAATTGAACTGGTCGGCGCCGTCCCACCACACCGACAGCTGAACGGTGGAGGGCAGTTCGGTGTTCTTGCGCTCGAGATACTCCTTCATGGCGTTGGACACGTCGATAATGTCCGAGCTGCCGGTGGAGCGGATCGCGATGATCACCATCTGCTCGCCATCAAAGGTGGCGTTCAGATTGGCGTCCACCAGACCGTCAATCACGGTCGCCACATCGCCGACGCGCACCACGCCGCCATCAGGCGTCTGACGCACGATGATGTTTTCAAAGTCGTAAGCGGTGTCCGCCAGCTCTCGCGAGGCGATGCGCACATCGCCCAGATCCGTCCGGACCGAGCCGGCCGAGGTGTTGATGGAGGTGCTGGCGATAGCCTGGGCGATCTCGGCGAAGCCCACGCCATAGCGGCGCATGTCTTCTTCCGACACTTCAATCGCGACTTCCTCGCCCAGCGTGCCCATGATCTCGACCAGAGAGGCGCCGGGGATGGTGGAGGAAATCTCGTTGCGGATTTCACGGGCGATCCGTTGCAGATCACGGCGGTCAATCTCACCATGCAAGGCGAAGCCGGCGATCTGGTCGGAGTTCTGCCAGCGCGAGACCTGCGGGCGATAGGATTCGCGCGGCAGGTTGTTGATGGAGTCCACGCGCAGCTTGATCTCGTCAATAAAGGCCGAGGCTTCCTGGCTGGGCAGACCGGACACATAGACCGAGCCTGAGCCTTCACGGGCGACGGCGGAGAGTTCGTCCACCCCGTCCAGATCGCTCAGCGCTTCTTCAATGCGCACGATGATCTGTTCTTCAATCTCCTGGGGCGACGCGCCCGGCCAGGCGACCGAGATCGATGCACCGGGGAAGACGGCGCCGGGGTTGTTCTCCCGTTGCATGGAGAAATACCCCACGACGCCGCCGATCAGCGCGATCAGCATCAGAAGGTTGGCGGCCACCGAATTCTTGGCCCACCAGGCCAGGATGCCGGTGTGTTGGTCATGTTCAGGATTATGAACCATGATCGTTCTCCTCAATCCTGATTAATTGGCCCGCGACGCGGTGGTGGTCTGTTCGACCATCGCATCCGTGGCGGGTTCATCTTCGGACTCGTCTTCGGCCTCAGGCTCGGGGTCGAGCGGATCGCCATTGGCGTCCAGCGCGCGCACCAGCATGCCGTCGGCTGCGCCGCGCAGCGGCGAGGTGACGATGCGGTCGCCCGGCTCAACGCCAGCGGTGACCACAACGCGCTCCGCGCTGGTGTCGATCACCGTCACGCGATGGATGGCCAACGTGCCGTCCAGCTGCGCCACGAACACCTGGTCCGCGCCGCGCAAGGCGCTGCGCGGCAGCACGATGGCGTTCTCCAGCTCGCGCCCGTCAATGCGAGCCGTGACGAACAGGCCCACAGCCAGCGGGGCGCCGGCGGCTTCAGCCGCTTCCCCGTAAGGGTCTTCAACCTCGATGATGGCGCTCATGGTGCGGGTCTGCGGGTCGATGGCGCTTTCAGAGCGCACCAGCAGGCCTTCCCAGTTGCGCACCTGGCCGGCCACGTTCGCGCTCAAATGCGCCGGGCGGCCCGGATTGGTTTCATTGGCGTGGAAGGCCAGCGGCAGGTTCAAGGTGGCCAGCTCGGCATTCGTCAACGGCAGACGCACCTGCACCCGGTTCGTGGCGAACACGCGACCCAGTCGTGCGCCCGGGCCCACATACTGGCCCAAGTCAGCGGACTTGGCGCGCACCCGGCCTTCAAACGGGGCGGTGATGCGGGTGCGGCTCAGATTGAGGCGGGCTTCATCCAGGGTGGCCTGAGCAGACGCCAATTGGGCACGCGCTTCGGCCATTTGCGGTTCACGCAAAGTCAGCGGGCTGGCTTCGCCTTCACCCAGAGAGGCCCATTCTTCACGCGCCAGCTCGGCTTCGGCCTGTTCACGCACCAGCGCCTGGCGGCTCTGGGCGACAAGGGCTTCCGCACGGGTGACGGCGAGGCGGTAGTCGGCGTCTTCCAGGCGAACGAGCACTTCGCCCGCCTCAAAGAAACCGCCATCCACGAAATTGGGGTTCACATAGGTGATCCGGCCCGACACTTGCGCCGTCAAATCGATCTCGGTGAGCGGGGTGACCTCGCCCTGGGTGGTGACCGACAATTGCACCGGGCTCAACTCGGCTTCGGTGACGAACACCGCAGACGGCCGCGCGACGACTTCAGCGCGCTCAGCCTGCGGCGCAGCCGCCGCCAGCACGACGTACAGAACGATGAATGCGAAGAGCACCGCGACCGGCAACCCTATAATCAACAAACGACCAACAAACTTGCTCATGACCAACCTCTATTATGCCTGACCGGTATGCCGGTCTTATGATGTCCTAGTTATCGATATTGGATGCAGTGACGCCGCCGCCGGCGCGAAAATCGCCCGCAATGGCCAGATGCAGCGCGATCCGGTTGTCGACCCGGTCATTGCGCGCTGTGATCAGCTGCGACTGCGCGGAGATCTGTCGTGTCTGCGCGTCAATCAGTTCAAAGATCGTGGACAATCCCGACGCGTACTGACGCTCGACCAGCGCCAGCGCTTCGCGGGCTTCATCCGCCGCAACGGTCAGCGCTGCGACCCGCTGGTCCAGACGGCGGTCCGCCTCGATGGCGTCCTCCGCTTCACGCAGCGCCGTCAGCGCCGTGCTCACCAGCCGGGCGGACAGTTGCTCGGCCTGGGCGTCAGCCTGATCGCGCTGCGCGCGCAGGCGGCCGCCCTGGAAGATCGGCGCGGTGATGGACCCTGCGACGGTGCGGACCAGATCGTCAAAATCGAGCGCATCGGCCAGATCCGCGCCGCCATCGCCCAGGCTGGCCCGCAGGCTCAGACCGGGATAGAGCGCTTTTTGCGCCGCAGAGGCGGAATAGCCCGCCGCCGCCAGACGCGCCTGAGCCGCCACCACGTCAGGACGACGCGCCAGCATGGCTTCAGGACGCCCCGGATTGGGCAAAGCGCCCAGCGTCGGCAGATCTTCGGCCGGCAGGATCTGGGCGGAGGGATACCGGCCCAGATTGACCTCCAGAGCGCGCGCTGCGTTAGACACCGCCCGCTGGCGCGAGGCCAACGTGGCTTCAGACGACGCCAGAGCAGAGCGCGCCGTGCGCACGTCCGAAGAGCGGACAACCCCGCGCTGGAAGCGACGCTCGACGATTTCAAGCTGATTGGTGCGCGCCTCGACATCGGCCTGGGCGAGCGCGGCCTGCTGGCTGGCGCCGATCAGGGCGTACCAGGACCGCGCCACTGAGGCCGCGATCGACAGCCGCGCCCCGTACCAGTCCGCACGGGCGGCGTCAGCCGTCAGCGCGCCGGATCGGGCCTGATCGCTTAACCGGCCCCAGACATCCGCCTGCCAGCTGGCTTCAAGACCTGAGGACCAGCCCGTATTGCCCGGCGTCTGGTCGGTATATCCGCCAGACGCGTCCAGAGACGGCAAACGCGCTGCGCCGGAAACCCGCGCCCCGGCCTGCGCCGCATCAAAGTTGGCGAGCGCCGCAGCGACGGTGGGGTTGGCGTCGAGCGCTTCAGACACCAGAGCCTGCAAAATGGGATCCTCAAACGCCGCCACCCAGTCAGAAGCGGACGCATCCATCTCCGATGGGATCGCTGAAAACGTTTCAGGAGAAACGACAAGGTCCGATGCGCCTGGCGTGACGACGCTGGCGCAAGCGCCCAGCAGCAAAGGCGCAAAAAACGGTGAAATACGCAAAAGGGACACGGGCCCTCCCCCGAACAAAAAGTACAAAACCTGAATTGCACCCTATAAGCGCGCTCTCGAAAGTCAATCAAAGATTATCGAAAAACGCTAAAAGTTTCTCGAATTACAAAAAATTTAGGCGCTCACACTTAGCGTCAGACATGTTGAATCCATAAAACAACAAGGGTTTCCGAGGTGTCACATTCCCGTGCTACCAAAAGGCATGGCTGAAGACCGCACCCCTGCTCCAAAGCGCCTCACCGGTGATCGTCCGCGTCGGCGCGACATCGCCCTGACCGCCTCGATCGGACTCAGCGTCATGCTGGTTCTGACCCTGGCTGGCGAATTGTCAGCGGGCGCGTTTCTAGGGGGAAGCCTGGCCTTTATCGCCTTGGGATTGATCTATTATCTCACCGCTCTGACCACCGCCGAGCCTCGCCCGCGGCCGGCGACAGTGAACACGCCGCGCGACCTGGAGGGCGAAGCCAGCGTCACCATGCTGGAGCGTCTGCCCATCCCGGTTCTGCTGATCGGCGCGGGCGGGCGAATCGAGCGCGCCAACCCTGCTGCGCGGACGTTTCTGGGCTTGGGATCGGAACGCGGGCTTCTATCGACCGTGCTGCGGCAGCCCCGCGTGCTGGAAGCGGTGAGCGCGGCCCTGCGCGGCGATCGAGGCGCGACGGTCGAGTATTCCACCCTGGCGCCGCTGGAAAGCCATGTGCGCGCTTTTGTGGAGCCGATCCGCCTGTCTGCGCCCGGACCCATGCCGTTCCGCGCCATGCTGGTGCTGGCCGACGACACCAACTCCAAGCGCGCCGAACGGATGCGCGCAGATTTTCTGGCCAACGCCAGTCACGAATTGCGCACGCCGCTCGCCTCGCTGGCCGGCTTTATCGAAACCCTGTCCGGCCCGGCGCGGGACGATGAAGAAGCCCGAGACCGGTTCCTGGGCATCATGACCGTCCAGACCGAGCGCATGCGTCGCCTGATCAATGATCTTCTGTCGCTGAGCCGCGTCGAGATGAACGAACACATGCCGCCCACCGGGCTGGTTGATCTTAACGCGTTGACCGTCGACGTGGCCGAAGCGCTGGCTCCCGTGGCGACGAGCCGGAACATCACCTTGAAGCTTGATGAAACCGAGAACGGCGTCGCGCCGGTTCGTGGCGAGCGTGATCAACTCTACGAAGTGATCGAGAACCTGGTGCAAAACGCCATCAAGTATTCGCCCGACGGCTCCCGGATCGACATCAGCGTCAGCCATAGCATTTCGCGCGACGCCGCCGAGCATCTGGGCGCGCGCATCGCCCCGGATTCAGGACGGTTGACCCTGACCGCACCCGCGCTGGATCCAGACGCCCGCTTTGGCGTTGTCCGCGTACAGGACCAGGGCGGCGGCATCGAGCGGCGCTATCTGCCCCGGCTGGCGGAACGGTTCTTCCGAGTGGACGGTCAGAAAAGCGGACCAACCTCGGGGACCGGATTGGGGCTGGCGATCGTCAAACACATCGTCAATCGCCACCGCGGCGGCTTCACTGTTGAAAGCGCTCCCGATATCGGTTCGGTTTTCACGGTCTTCTTCCCGGTCGCCACAGAGTCAAAAGGCTCAACGCAGGCTGAAGGGCAACGGATCGAAACCAGCGCAGGACAATAAGCCGACCGTCTGCGTCACGAAACTGTCATCATTCCTTCATATTGGATTGATCGATCCCGACCATGTTCCCGGCTCAATCAGTCTGAAAGGGCCCTGATCCGTTTCTTGCGGAACCGAGCCCTCACCCGGTGGGTTCATGCAATCGTCTCTCTTTGCTGTCTTGGCGCTTTTGGTGCTGACAGCTGTCGGATTTCTGGTCGGTCGTCGCCGCGCTGTCGCGGTGTCGAACGGGCGTGCGTCCTGGTTGCATTCCCTGCCCAATTACTACGGCTATTATCTGGCGCTGTGGACCGGACTGCCCGCCTTCATTTTGCTGGCTGTTTATGGCCTGTTCGGCGCAAGCCTGGTCAACACGCTGGCCTTTGGCGAGCTTGAGCGCGAAGCCGCGCCGCTGATCCGCGAATACGAAGCCCAGATCGCCGCCGACGCGGATTATCAAGCTCTGGCCGAGCAAGCGCTGCGCATTGAAGCCGAGGCGCAATCGGCGCGCGACGCCATGTCCCGCGCCGAACGTGAGGGCGGCGACGCCGAGCGTTATTTGCGGGCCCTCGGGGCGTTGACCGCCGAGCGCAATGAAATCGCCGCCGAGCGTGAAGCGCGCCGGACGATGATCGCAACCTCCGTCGCCGCCCGCGCGCCGCATACCGTTCCAGGCGTACGCGCCCGCGCCGGTTTTGAGTACTGGCGGGCGCCCAGAGAGCGGCGCGAGCTTTTCATCGCTGACGCCCGCGCGCTGGCCTTCAATGAGGGCCTCGCCAGCCGCAACACCGAAGATGTGCGCGCCGCCGCGCTGGCGCTGCGCCCCTGGGAGGACCTGTTTCGCTGGAGCGCGGCGGGCGTCGCCCTGTCCCTGGCGCTGGCGGGGCTGGCTTTCGCCCGCACCCGCATCAAGACGGACTTTCGCGCCCGCGACCGTGTGGAAGGCATGGTCAGCCTGGCGCTGATGATGACCTCGGCCATCGCGATCCTGACCACATTGGGCATTGTCTTCTCGCTGTTGTTTGAATCGATCCGCTTCTTCGCCTCCATCGACTGGCGCATACACGAGTTCCTGTTCGGTCTTCACTGGAGCCCGCAAATCGCCATTCGCGCGGACCAGATTGGCCAGTCGGGCGCCTTCGGCGCTGTGCCGCTGTTCGCCGGCACGGCCTTGATCACCCTAATCGCCATGACCGTGGCCGCGCCCATCGGTTTGCTCTCCGCGATCTATCTGTCGGAATACGCCAGCCCCCGCATGCGCGCCTGGGCCAAGCCTGCGCTCGAGATTCTGGCGGGCGTGCCCACCGTGGTCTACGGCTTCTTCGCGCTGTTGACGGTGGGCCCGTTCCTGCGCCAGTTCGCCCTGATGCTGGGCTATGAAGACGCCGTCACCCAGTCCGCCCTGTCCGCCGGGCTGGTGATGGGCGTGATGATCATTCCGTTCGTCTCCTCGCTGTCGGATGACGTCATTAACGCCGTGCCTCAGGCGTTGCGCGACGGCAGCTACGCCATGGGCGCGACGAAGTCCGAGACCGTCCGGCATGTGGTGTTTCCCGCCGCCCTGCCCGGCATAGTCGGCGCGCTGCTGCTGGCGGTGTCGCGCGCGGTGGGCGAAACCATGATCGTGGTGATGGCCGCCGGACAGGGCGCGAACCTGACCGCGAACCCGCTGGAATCGGTCACCACCATCACCGTTCAGATCGTCATGCTGCTGACCGGCGACCAGGAATTCGACAGCCCCAAAACCCTCTCCGCCTTCGCGCTGGGGCTGGTGCTGTTTGTCATGACGCTGATCTTGAACATCATCGCGCTGCGCGTGGTGCAACGCTTCCGGGAACGCTATGAGTAACGCGCCGTCCATACGCGACGCGGTTCAGGCGCGCCTGGCCCGCCGGCATCGCGCCGAGCAACGTTTCCAGTTCTACGGACTGGCGGCGATCAGCGCAGCCGTGTTGTTTTTGTGCCTGCTTCTGGGCTCGATCATCGTGCAGTCGCTGCCCGCCTTCACGGCGCACCGGATGGTGCTGGATGTGCAAATCCACGCCGAGATCGCCGATCCGCGCGGCGATCGCAGCGAAGCCTCGCTCAGGCGCGGCGCGTATAACACCTTGATTCAGAACAGCCTGCGAGAACAGTTTCCGGAAGCTGACACGGTCAGCGAGCTGCGCGAACTGTACGGACTCTATAGCGCGGTCAACGCCGCACGCCTGCTCAATCAGGTCGTCAACGCACCTGAATTGATCGGCGAACGCGTATCTTTCTCTTTTCCGCTGTCTGATGACGCCGACCTGTATCTCAAAGGCCTGGCCACAGATGAACGCCGTCTGTCGGGCGACGCGCCGATCACATTGAGTCAAAGCGCGAACGGCCCCGTCGAGATTCAGTCCGCAAGCGCCGACCCGGTCTTCGCGGACTTCGTCAACAGCGTGCGCACCCGCCTGGAAGTCGCTGCCGATGAGGCCCGGCTGCGCGCCGCGCGAGCCCGCGAAGACGCGCAGGCCGAACTGGACTCCGACGCCCGCGACAGCCTGGACTTTGAAGCCCGGCGGGCCGAGGCCCTGGCGGAGCGACTGAGCGCAGAAGCCCGATCAGACAACGTGATCACGCTGGGTCCGCAAACCGCCTCGTTGATGTTGCGAGCGCAGGGCGGGGTGCTGCGGGTCAATGAAATCCGTGCGGACGCCCGGCAGGCGACCGGCGAATGGCTGATCGCGCCGGACGACGCGGCGCGCACCGTCGAGCGCTGGTCGCTCTGGGTCATTGAAACGCCCGCCATCGCCCGGCGCATCAGTGATCGCCAGATCGTCTGGGCGCGGGCGTTGAAAGAGCGCGGCCTGGTCAAGAACGGGCTCAACACCACCCTGTTCACCAGCGCCGACAGCCGCGAGCCGGAACTGGCGGGCGTGGCCGGCGCGCTGGCGGGCTCGGTGCTGACCATGATCATCACCATGTTCCTGGCGGTGCCGATCGGTGTGGGCGCGGCGATCTATCTGGAAGAATTCGCGCCCAAGAACCGGCTGACCGATTTCATCGAGGTGAACATCAACAATCTCGCCGCCGTGCCCTCCATCGTGTTCGGGCTGTTGGGGCTGGCGGTTTTCATAAACCTGTTCGGCCTGCCGCGGTCCGCGCCGCTGGTGGGCGGCATGGTGCTCGCCTTGATGACGCTGCCCACGGTGATCATTTCGGCCCGCGCTTCACTGAAAGCGGTGCCGCCCTCCATCCGCGAGGCGGCTCTGGGCGTGGGCGCCTCGCGGACCCAGGCGGTCTTCCACCACGTTCTGCCGCTGGCCATGCCGGGCATCCTGACCGGTTCGATCATCGGTCTGGCGCAGGGCTTGGGCGAGACCGCCCCTTTGCTTATGATCGGCATGGTGGCGTTTATCGCCGACCCGCCCACGCTGGGGCTCGCGGGCTTCACGGAACCGGCCACGGTCATGCCGGTTCAGATTTATATCTGGTCTTCAAGCGCAGAGCGCGCCTTCGAAGCGCGCACCGCCGCAGCGATCCTGGCGCTGTTGACGCTGCTGATCAGCTTCAACGCCGTCGCCATCTATCTGCGGCGCCGATTTGAGAGGCGCTGGTAAGGTGAACACACTGATGAAACCTGATGTCCAAGCTCAGGGTGAGCCGACGCGCTATCACCCGCTGACAACGCAGCTTCCCATCAAGGTGGCGACGCAAGACGTCAGCGTGCGGTATGGCGACAAGCCGGCGCTGGAAAACGTCTCGCTGGAAATTCCAGACCGGGCGGTCACCGCCTGCATCGGTCCGTCTGGCTGTGGCAAGTCCACCTTCCTGCGCTGTCTGAACCGCATGAACGACACCATCGACAATGCGCGTGTCTCCGGCTCCATCCGCATCGACTCAGAAGAGGTGAACGGACGCGATGTGGACCCGGTGGTGCTGCGCGCCCGGGTCGGCATGGTGTTCCAGAAGCCCAACCCCTTCCCGAAATCCATTTTCGAGAACGTGGCCTATGGCGCCCGCATTCACGGACTGGCGGACACCAAGAGCGAGCTTGAAGACATTGTCGAGACCAGCCTGGTCAAGGCCGGGCTCTGGGCTGAAGTCTCAGACCGTCTGCACCATCCCGGCACCTCGCTGTCGGGCGGCCAGCAGCAACGCCTGGTGATCGCGCGCGCTATCGCGGTGAACCCCGAAGTCATCTTGATGGACGAGCCGTGTTCGGCGCTCGATCCCATCGCCACCGCGCGCATTGAAGAGCTGATCGACGAACTGCGCGAGAATTACACGCTGATCATCGTCACCCACTCCATGGCCCAGGCGGCGCGGGTGTCGCAAATGACCGCCTTCTTCCACCTTGGAAAGCTCGTCGAGTACGGGCCGACCGAAGAGATTTTCACCAACCCGCTCGACCAACGTACGCAGGACTACATCACCGGACGTTTTGGATAAGCCTCACGCGGCAACGGACCTTTGAAAGGCCATCGCAATGAACACGACGCATAACGCGCCGCACATCGTCAAAGCCTTCTCTGAAGAGCTTGAACAATTGACCGCAGATGTCGCGGCCATGGGCGGTCTGGCCGAAAGCATGGTCAGGGATGCGCTGCATGCCGCGACCAGTCGTGACGGCGATCTGGCCGACGAGGTGCGCCTTCGTGACGCCCGAGTCGACCAGATGCAGCGTGATATCGAGAAGAAGATCATCCGCCTGCTCGCCCTGCGCCAGCCCATCGCGCAGGATCTGCGCGTGTGCATTGCAGCGCTGAAGATCGTGTCCGATCTCGAACGCGTTGGCGATCTGGCCAAATCCATCGCCCGCCGCGTGCATACGCTGAACGCGTCCGAACCCACCGCGCTCAACAGCGCGGTGGAACGGATGGGGCGTGTGGTGCAAAGCCATCTCCATCAGGTTCTGGACGCCTACGCGACCGGCGAAGCCAGCCGGGCCGTCGCTGTCTGGGAACGCGATGACGATGTGGATGAGCATTACAATGCTCTGTTCCGCGATCTCGTCACCGCCATGCGCGAAGACGGTTCGATGATCGAACCGGGCGCGCACCTTCTCTTCATCGCGAAGAATCTTGAGCGTATCGGCGACCATGCAACCAATGTCGCCGAAGTGGTCCATTACCTGGTTACCGGGCAAGAGCTGACGGCTGATCGGCCGCGCGGCCCTCGTCCTGAAACGTCCTGACGAAGGGGATCGCCATGCAACCGCATGTCCTGGTCGTAGAAGACGAAGACGCTCTGTCCGAGCTGCTTCAGTACAATCTGAAAAAAGAAGGCTTCCGGGTCTCCCTCGCCGCCGATGGCGAAGAGGCGATGATGCTGGTGGAGGAGCGCCAGCCCGATGTGGTGGTGCTCGACTGGATGCTGCCGAAAATCTCGGGCATCGAAGTCTGCCGCCGGCTGCGCAGCCGTCATGAGACGCGCAATCTGCCGATCATCATGCTGACTGCACGCGGCGAGGAAGCAGACCGGATTCGCGGGCTCGACACCGGGGCGGACGACTACATCGTCAAACCCTTCTTGATGAAAGAGCTGTTTGCGCGGGTCCGCGCCGTTCTGCGCCGCATCCGGCCGGGCCTGGCGGAAGACACGGTCAATGTCGGCGACATCACCATCGACCGGGTGGCCCACCGCGTGGTGCGGGCTGACACGGAAATCCATCTCGGCCCGACCGAATTCAGGCTGCTCGACTATCTGATGCAGCACCCCGGACGGGTGTTCTCACGCGAGCAACTGCTTGATGCTGTGTGGGGCTCTGATGTTTATGTAGAGGCGCGCACCGTCGACGTGCATATTGGTCGCCTGCGGAAGGCGTTGAGCATCGGGGGCGAACTCGACCCGATCCGCACCGTGCGGTCAGCGGGCTATGCGCTGAACGCCGGATAGAATTCAAATGCGGCGATTTGGGAACTGCAGACCCTGAAACGCTGTTAAAAAAGGCCGGCCTGGATCACCAGGCCGGCCTTTAACATTTCGGGATATTGAGCGCCTTACAGCACTTCAAACAAGCCCGCAGCGCCCATGCCGCCGCCGACGCACATGGTGCAGACGACGTATTTCACGCCGCGGCGTTTGCCCTCGATCAGCGCGTGGCCGACCATGCGAGCGCCGGACATGCCATAGGGGTGACCCACCGAGATCGCGCCGCCATTGACGTTGAGATTCTCGTTCGGGATGCCCAGCTTGTCGCGGCTGTACAGGACCTGCACGGCGAAGGCTTCATTGAGCTCCCACAGGCCGATATCATCCATGGTCAGGCCGTTCGCTTTCAGAAGCTTGGGCACGGCGTAGACCGGGCCAATGCCCATCTCGTCAGGGTCCAGACCCGCCACCGCGATGCCGCGATAGGCGCCCAGCGGCTCAAGACCGCGTTTTTCAGCCTCTTTGCCTTCCATCAGCACGGCGGCGGAGCCGCCATCAGACAGCTGGGACGCGTTGCCCGCCGTGATGAACTTGCCTTCCTTGATCTGCTGACCATGAGCAAAGACCGGATTCAGACCCTGCAGGCTTTCCAACGTGGTGGACGGGCGGTTGCCTTCGTCCTTCTCAAGCGTGACCTGTTGTTTGGAGATCTCGCCCGTGGCCTTGTCCTTCACCAGCATGGTGGAGGGCAGCGGCACGATCTCGTCGTCAAACTTGCCCGCCGCCTGCGCGGCTGCGGTGCGCTGTTGCGATTGCAGGGCGTATTCATCCTGGGCTTCGCGGGACACGCCATAGCGCTCGGCGACGATCTCGGCGGTTTCCAGCATGGACATGTACAGGTCCGGGCGGTGTTCGTTGATCCACGGATCAAACGCCTTGTGCAGATTCATATGCTCGTTCTGCACCAGAGAGATGGATTCCAGGCCGCCGCCGACGGTGACGTTCATGCCGTCAGAGATGATCTGCTTGGCGGCGGTGGCGATGGCCATCATGCCCGAGGCGCACTGGCGGTCCATGCTCATGCCTGACACAGAGGTGGGCAGGCCGGCACGAATGGCGGCCTGACGGCCGATATTCTGGAAGGTCGAGCCCTGCTGCATGGCGGCGCCGATGATCACGTCCTCGATCTCGTCAGGCGCGACCTTGGAGCGTTCGACGGCGTGCTTGATGGCGTGGCCGCCCAGTTCCTGGGCCTGGGTGTCGTTAAAGGCGCCGCGATAGGCCTTGCCGATCGGCGTACGGGCGGTGGAGACGATAAGCGCTTCACGCATGGTGAGGCTCCTTTGCTGGCGTTAAGGGGGGGGACCTAGCCCAGGGCGAGGTCGAAATGCTTGGCGGCGTACTGGATGAATTTGAAGGTCTGGCGCGCGCCTTCTTCATATTCTTCCTGGCCATGATCAGAGGTGATCTTGTCCATATTGGCCATGACGTTCTCGGCCGTCTGGTCTTCAGGCGGCAGATAGACGCCCGGCGTCTCGTAAATCTTGGTGGCGGCGTACCCGCCGGCGCCGGCGCACAGAATGGTGCGGTCTGGCGCGTTTTCGGCGCACAGGGCGACCAGGCCCGCGGTGACGCTTTCGGGCGTCATCAGCTTGGCGGCCTCTTCAGGGATCAGCCCTTCGGTCATGCGGGTATGGGCGGTGGGCGACAGGGTGTTGACCTTGATGTTGTTCTTGCGCCCTTCCAGATGGAGGACGTTCATCAGGCCCACAACCCCCATCTTGGCGGCGCCGTAGTTGGACTGGCCGAAATTGCCATAGATTCCAGAGGATGAGCTGGTCATCACGATTCGGCCATAACCCGCCTCTTTCATGTGATCCCAGACCGCTTTGGTGCAGACAACCGCACCCCACAGATGGACCTCCATCACGGCGCGGAAGTCCTCAAGGCTCATTTTTGTGAAGCTCTTGTCGCGCAAGATCCCGGCATTGTTCACCAGGATGTCGACCTTGCCCCAAGTCTCGCGCGCGGCGGCGACCATGGCGGCGACTTCATCGGGGTTGGTGACATTGGCGCCGTTGGCCATCGCCTCGCCGCCAGCGGCCTTGATCTCTTCGACGACGGTTTCGGCGGCGCTGAGCGAAGAGCCTGTGCCATCCACGGCACCGCCCAGATCATTGACGACGACTTTGGCGCCGCGACGCGCCAGCTCCAGCGCATGAGACCGGCCCAAACCGGCGCCTGCGCCCGTGACGATGGCTACGCGCCCGTCAAAACGAATATCGCTCATGGCAATATGCCTCCCTGATCAATCGGTCTTTTCGCTTATGCGAACCGGTTTTGATCAGGAAAGCAATTGCTGCGGCGCCGCGCAAGCTAGTTAAGCTATAAAAGAAATGCCGGTTCAGACACGGTGTCAAAACCGCTGCGGCTGATAAAGGCCTGTACCGACGCGGCGGAGAGCCCGGCGATAAAGGCCGTATCGGCGAGCGGGTGTCCGCCATCGGACGATCGGCTGACAGCGCTGCGCTCATCGCCTTTGGCGCCCACATGACGTTCCCAGTCCTCAATCGCCAGTTCGATAGCGGTCGGGTCCAGGTTGAGCGCATCCACACAGGCGGACAACCGCGCGCCCGTCATATGGCGCAGGTCGAGCACAATCTGAAGCTTGAGCACTTCTACAATCGGCCAGAGTCTCATGCGCCCGCCATGGGGGCGCACGCCATGAACAGCCTTGATGAAACCCAGACGCTGCAGGTGACGCAATACGCCGGTCGAGACGGGCCGATCCACCGCTTCGGTGATCACTTCGTCATCAGTGAGCAGTTTTCGCAAACGCCAATCGTAAACAAGCAAGGCCCCAAGAGCGCCAGGGTCACGCAGGGTGAAATCCGTCCGTTCGGCGAAAGCTGGCATATCTGCCCCCTATTTATCCGTGCGAATCTCAATATTGAATACATATATTGAGTTCGTCTAATAAACAGATTCGTCGAATTGTCTTAACGAAGCATTTCCACGATTCCTGAGTTATACGCAAATAACTCTCAGAAAATTCGATTAACCCCTTGGATTAAATATAAAAACCCCGGAAACGGGCGTTTCCGGGGCACGAAAATAAAATCACCTAAGCGTGTATTGCTAGAAGCGCACTTGCAATCCGCCGCCTTTTCCATCCGACCAGCGCACCTGGCAAGACATTGTTTTTCCTTCATATTCCAACTGGAAATGGCGTCCGATATCGATTGACGTCAACCCTTTGACTTTGAAACCGCCCTCGCTCTGATCCACCAGCTTCACTTCACGCCGTTCATCACCGCTTGTCAGCACGATCGTATCGCCAACGACAGGAGTCCGGTTTGACTGGCGACGATCCGTCTTGGTCTCGCCTGCACTGAGATGCTTCGACACCTCTTCAAGCAAGCTGACCACTTCGCTGCTGGCGGTCTCAAGCGCTTTGAGCTCTTCAATGGCTCGATCCTGATCGCCGGCTTCATGGGCCTTCAACGCAGCGCGGGCGACTTCATGGACCCTGGCGTGCGGCGCTTCGAGCGCTTGCATCGGGGCGATCCGCTTCAGCGACTCATCGGCGGTTGAATCAAACCACCGGCCCAGCCGGCAGCTATGATGGTCCGGCACATCTGCTGACGGCCAGGTCTCCTTGCCGAGCACGACCTCGACCACGCGCTTCTTGAACAAGACGTGATCGATTTTCGCCATCTCGCACAAGGACCGGTCAGAGCCATTGCGGTGCCATTGCCCGGCAGTCCCGGCGAAGCGCGAATTGCTCGCCCGCAAGGCCTCTGCGATGGCGGACAGGCGCTCGGCGTTATCTTCAGTCAGATCCGACATCTCTCCGGCGTGTTCGGAGATTTTGGTGCTTGAGTCCTTTTGCTGTTCGAGAATCCCGGCGACTTCACTCATCCCGCGCGTCACAGAGCCCATCCGGCTGCCCGCTTCTTCGATCTGAACGCTGGTTTCATCGAGCGTGCTCTCGCCTGTCTGCAAAGCCTCATGGGTTTCAGCGAATCCAGCGCTGATCGCTTCAATCCCGCGCTGCAGCGCCTCGATCTTGCCGCCGATATCCTCGGTGGCGGAGGCGGCCTGACTGGCGAGCGCCTTCACCTCGCTGGCCACCACCGCAAACCCCTTGCCCGCTTCACCGGCGCGCGCGGCTTCGATCGTCGCGTTCAGCGCCAGAAGATTGGTCTGATCGGAAATGGACTGGATCACCCCCAGAAAGTCGGTGATCTCCTGGGAGGCCTGTTGCAACGCCTTGAGGCTCTCTGTTGACCGTTGCGCCGCACCGGTCACGCTCGTGATGGCGGATTTGGCCTGCATCATGCTCTGCACGCCGTCGCGCAGCGCTTCATGGGTCTGCTCAGCCTCACTGGACGCCGATTGCGAGGTCTCCGCGATCTGCTGCATGGCCTCGACCAGTTGGCCTACGGAGTCCGAAATCGCATGACTGCCCGTGGTGGTTTTTGCAGTCGAGCTGCTGAGCACCGCCAGGTTGAGCATCACCTCATTGAGCTCGACAATCGTGCTCGCGACGGTTCTCAGGCTCGTATAGTCGTTCTCCTCGCGCCAGCTCTGGCTTTCTTGCTGGTTGACGCCCATGGAATAGGTCGCATCCGCCACTCCCATGTCCAGAAACATGCGTGAAATCAGGATCTGCAAATCACCCGCCGCGCGCTGCGGCGTAAAGCGGTGCGCCTGCAAGATGGCCGGGATCGCCTCCATCAAAACGACGCCATACCCGGCGATGAACCAGTCAGAGGAAAGCCCGATGCGCACATGCGCTTCGCCGACTTTACGGGCGCGCGCGTCAAAGGCGTCATCAACCGGGCTGCAGAACATGGCGCGCCAGTGCTCAGTCTGTGACGCCTTGAGCTTGGCCACGCCCTGCTGGGAGCCTTGCAGAATCGCGTTCAGGTGCGGCTGGTTCTGAATATGCGTGTAAAAATGATCCAGAATGCGCGGCAAGGCCGGTTCGAGTTGCGACCAGATCGCCTTGGCTCGGGCCCCATTGGGGTCGGCCTTGTCCAGAAAGCTCAGTAATTGCCGTCCCGATGCCGCACCCTCTTGAGGGGCCGGATCCATCGCAGCCTGTCTTGAAAGCGCCGACGCCATTTCCACCTCCTGGTCACAGAGGTTCAGAACGGACCATCATTCCACTTGTAGATGTGTTAATCATACGCGTCAGGCGCTTAACCGTGATCGCTCTCGCCTTCAGACAACAGCTGCTGATAGCTGTCCACAAGCGCGACATAGGGTGGAACATTGACGTTCTGCAGGCCATGAGGCGTCTCAAGCGCCATCTTGATCTCGAAATGCAAGTGAATGGTGGTGGGCGTGCCGCCAAACTCGTTAGACACGAAGCCCAAGCGCTCGCCTTTGTTGACGGTGTCACCCGGCTCCACCTGTAAGCTGTCGCGCTCCAGATGCAGATAGGTGTAGCGAACGCCGGTCTCGCTCATCAGGCGGACCGAGTAACTGCCCACAGACGTGATCACGCCGTCATCAGCAGCCACGGCCCAATGCACCGCGTCCTGACAGGTTGCGGGACGGATATCCTGCCCCTGATGACCCGTGCCGGACGGACAGAGCGGCGCGGAGTATGATCGCGTTTCGCAAAAATTATCGCGCCAGGCATAGGCATAGTTCGCGGCGTCGCACTGGCCGCCCCCCGGCCCCAGATAACCGCCATGCCCATAAACCTGAGAGTTGGCGTAAGCCTGTCCGGCCTCCAGCGGAAACCGCATCTGCGGGGCATAATTGATCTGCTCGGTCTGCCCCGATCCACTGCCCGGCGTCAGATCGCCCGGCGGCATGAATGACACCGGGTCACCCGACGCATCAACAACAGGCCCTTCCGGCTCAGGCTCCTCAGGCGGTTCGACGGGAGGTTCAGCCTCTTCCTCGGACGGCTCGGCCTCTTCAGCGGGCGCCTCCTGTTCGGCAGGCGTATCAGGGGGCGGCGTGTCCGAAGCGTGCGGCCAGAACACCAGCACTGCGCCGCCGACAAAAGCGACCAGAAGCGCGAGCCCGTAGTCGACTGAACGCCGGCTCATCCCGCGCCCTCCCGTCCCCGTGTTCCGGGCATCACTTGCAGCGATTGCATCAAACGCTCGCCATACTCGGGCTCAACGCAGCGCACATCCTGCTCAGGAGCGTCACACTCGAGCGTGATGGAATAGGCTGCATTGTAGCGGTTGAAGCTGAGCTCTCGCCCCGAACGCGTGCGCGTCGTGCGATAGCCCTCGGGGCCTGATCCGCGCAGGAAGCGTGCAGATCTCGCATCCTCGACCGGTGCATGGGCCAGCCGGGTGCCGAACACCTCGATGATGACGCCTTCGCCCTGGATGACGAGCGTGTAAAAGTCTCCGCGGGCGAACAGAAGGACCTCGGCCTGACGCTCAAACCCCAGCGCCGCAGTGCTCGGCGTCAGGATCGGAACCTCTGTCTCGATGGATTGGCCAGCCTCAAGATTGCGCGGCAGCACCGGAAAGATCACAGGCCGCGCCGCTGTCAGCCGCCCGGCGCTCTGGCTTCGGGCGACATCAGCGCGCACCGCGTCCCAGTCCACTTCGGCCGCGACCGGCTGGTCTGGCCGGGGGATATTCTGGGGCTGAGCGAGACGGGCCGGCTGCGCGGTCTGGGCCTGCGCCGCAAAACCGCCGCAGATGGCGAGACTTAGCCCCGCCAGCATGGCTCCCAAACCTCGACTGCGCCCGTCAGACATGCGCGCCTCCCGACGCCAGAATACCAGATTTACCCTAATTCTGGCGCGGTTTTTTGCGATCCTGTCGGCCCTCCTTGTATTTCAAGATCTTGCGGGTGTTCGGGATAGGCTGGCGCGAACCAGGCGTAGACCGCAGGCAGGATGAACAGGGTCACCAGGGTCGAACTGACCAGACCGCCGATCACAACAACCGCTAGCGGGCGCTGCACTTCCGAGCCCACGCCATCGGCGAACAATAAGGGCGCCAATCCCAGCAAGGTCGTGGACGCCGTCATCAGAACAGGCCGGACTCGCAACAGCGCGCCCGTCACGCTCAACGCGCGGCGATCGCGCTGCGTGACCGCCAGACGGTCCAGAAAGGACACCAGGACCATGGCGTTGCCCAGCGCAATGCCGAACAGGGCGATAAAGCCCACGGACGCTGGCACCGACAGATTCAGCCCCGACGCCCACAGCGCCACCAGCCCGCCAACCAGCGCCAGCGGGATGTTCAACACGATCAGGACCGCGCTTTTGAGGCGGTTGAACGACATGAGCAACAAGACAAAGACCAGCGCCAACGTCACCGGGATGATCATGGCGAACCGGGTGTTCGCCTGTTGCTGCAACTCGAACTGGCCGCCCCATTCCACGAGATAGCCGGGCGGCAGATCCACCTCTTGCTCTACGGCGGCGCGCGCCGCTTCCACGAAGGAGCCGATATCGCGCGCCCTCACATTGCTCTGAATGGTGATGAAACGCCGTCCGTTCTCGCGCGTCACCTGACGTGGCCCTTCAATGCGCTCCACCCGCGCCAGGGCGCCCAGCGGCATGCGCTCGCCATTGGGCCCCTCTATCAGGGTGCGGGCGATGCGTTCAGGCGTGTCCCGATCGGCTTCGGCATAGCGGGCGACAATGTCAAACCGGCGCACCCCGTCATAGACCTGCCCCGCCTGGGCGCCGCCGACCGCCTGTCGGACCGTCTCCAGAACGTCTGCGACCTGCAGGCCGTAGCGGGCGATGGCGGCGCGATCCACCACGATGCTGATCTGCGGCGCGCCGGTGACCTGTTCCACCTGCACATCCGCTGCGCCGCGCACGCCGCCCACCACCGAAGCGATGCGGTTCGCCTGTCGCGCCAGCACATCCGTATCAGGACCAAACAGCTTGATGGCGATCTCGGCGCGCGATCCCGTCAGCAGCTCATCGGTCGCGGCGGCGATCGGCTGGGTGAAGTTGAACTGGGCGCCGGGGAAATCCTCGAACGCTTCACTCATCTGATCAAGCAACTGAGCCTGATTGCGGGCCGTCACCCAGTCTGACCGCGGTTTGAGCGCCAGAAAGGCTTCCGCATTGTTGACTGGATCGGCATGGGCGCCCACCTCGCCGCGACCCACGCGCGTCACCACACGCTCGACCTCGGGAAAGCGCTCAAGCACTTGCCGTTCAAACCGCGTAACGGTCTCGCCCGCCGCTTCGAGTGAAATCGACGGCGCCATGGTCAGACGCACCAGAATATCGCCCTCGTTCAGACGCGGCGAGAACTCCGAACCGAGCCGGGTATACGCCAGACCGCCCATGAGCAGCATCACCGCCGCCAAGCCGGCGGCCAGGCTGCGCCGACCCACGAAAAACCCGATCGCCCGCCCCATCAGCCGGTCGATCCGTCCTGCGCTGACCGCCTGAGCGCGCGAGACTCTCAAAAACCGCGATGCGGACGGCGCGATCACCAGCGCAAACACCAAAGACCCCGCCATGGCGAGGATGACGGAGAAAGCGAGCGGCCGGAAGGTCTTGCCCTCCACACCCTGCAAGGTGAGAATCGGCAGGAAGACCAGCATCACAATGGCGATGGAGACGCTCAAGGGTTTGAGCACCTCCGTCACCGCACCGGCGATGACGCTCGCGCGATCGCTGTGCGCCGTCTCGGACACATGCCGACGAGCGTTCTCGACGATGACCACGGCGCCATCCACCATCATGCCGATGGCGATGGCGATCCCGCCCAGAGACATCAGGTTCACAGACACCCCGAAGCCCCGCATGGCGATCAGGGCGAAGGCGACCGAAAACGGGATCGAGGCGGCGACGATAAGTCCAGGTCGCCAGCCGCCCATGAACACCATCAGGACCAGCCCCACCAGCAACGCCCCCTGCCAGAGCGCGGTCGTCATGGTGGAGACCGCCTGCCCGACCAGTTCGGACTGGTCATAATAGGGCCGCGCCACCACACCGTCGGGCAAGGCCTCATTAATGGCGTCGAGGCGCGCCTGGACGCCCTCGATAACGGCGGTCGTATTGGCGCCGATCAGTTTGAGGACCAGTCCGGCGACGATCTCGCCCTCGCCATTCATGGTGGCCAGCCCCTGCCTCGGGGCGCCGCCTACGGCGATCTCGGCGATCTGGCTCATCAACACCGGCACGCCGTCCACTGCCTTGACGACCACCTGGCGCAAATCCGCCTCACCTTGCAAAAGCCCCTCGGCGCGCACGGTGTATTGCTCGCCATTCTCCACAATGTATTGCGCGCCGGCGTTCAGGTTCGCGCGTTCGAGCGCGGTTACGACTTGGCTCATGCTCAGATCGTACTGGACCAGCGCCTGGGGGCGCACATTGACCTGGTACTGGCGCTCAAACCCGCCCAGCGACAACACTTCAGCGACCCCCGGCACAGTCTGGAGGTCAAGCTTCACCAGCCAGTCCTGCACCGTGCGCAGACCGATCAGATCGCCATCCGCGCTGTCGAGATAGTAAAACAGGACCTGGCCCAGCCCCGAGGCGAGCGGCCCGAGTTCAGGCTCGCCAAAGCCGTCCGGGATAGCGTCTCGCGCCGCCGCCAGACGTTCAGACACCAGCTGGCGCGCCAGATAAATATCCGTCCCGTCTTCGAAATACACCGTCACCACGGACAGGCCGAAGCTTGAGTTCGAGCGCACCTGCCGCACGCCGGGCAGGCCGCTCATCACGGTCTCCACCGGGAAGGTCACATAGCGCTCCACCTCCTGGGGCGACAGCCCGTCCGTCGTCGTGAAGACCTGAACCAGCGGCGGGGTGATGTCGGGAAAGGCGTCCACCGGCGTGGTGCGCCAGGCCCAGACGCCCGCAGCTAGCACGGCCAGGAAAAGCAGCGCCGCGAGGCTGCGCGCCGAGACAATGTTTCGAACCAAGCTGAAAGCCGCCGAAGGCGCGGCGTTAATGGGCGTGGCCATCACCAAACTCCCCTTTTTGAAGTTCGGCCTTGAGCGCAAAGGCGCCCTCCACCACAAGCGCATCGCCCAAAGCGAGCCCGGAGACGATCTCGACATAGTCCGGCCCGCGACGGCCCAGGCGGACCGGGCGCGCCTCAAACCTGTCGCCCTCAGGGACGAACACCACCGTCTCGCCCTCCAGCATCTGGATGGCGCTCGCCGGCGCCCGCAGGCTTTGCGCCGCCGCTGCGTCCTCAAGCTCGACCGTCACGAACGCGCCGGGCATCAGCCGCCCGTCCGCATTGTCCACGATCAGGCGCGCCAGACCGGTCCGGGTCGCCTCGCCGATCTGGGGCGCCACGAAACTGACGACCGAGGCGATCTGCTCCGCGTCAGCAAGCCGGATGCGGGCGCGAGCGCCCTGACGGACCCGCAACATGTCCGGCCCGTAGATCGCCGCATCCACCCAGACCTGGCGGGAATCGGCGATGACGAAGGTCGGCTCCACATCGCCAGCCTCGGCGAATTCACCGCGCACCGCATGGCGCTCGGTGATCACGCCGTCCATGGGCGCGATCAAGGCGTAACGGCTGAGCGCCCCCGTCTCAGGATCCGCCAAGGCGTCGCGGGCGGTCTCATCCACGCCCAGCGCGTCCAGCTGGTATTGCGCGCTTCTGACGGCGATGCGGGCTTCTTCCAGCGCCCGGCGCGCGGTCTGAAACCGGCTTTCGGTGGACACGCCGCGGTCAAAAAGTTCGCGCTCGCGCTCAAATTCGGGCCGCACCAATTCCAGCGACGCCAGGGTCGATAGATAGGCCGCCTTGGCTTCGGCCAGCTCCCGGCTGTCGAGCACCGCCAGCACATCGCCTTGCCGCACCTGATCGCCGACGCTGGCGAACACGTCTCGGATCACGCCCTCAACCGGCGCCGAGACCAGAGCGATGCGGTTCTCATCAAAGCGCACCTCGCCGGGCAGCTCGACCCAGCCGTCGACCGGCCCGCGGCTGACCGCGCCCAGCACCACGCCGAGCGCATCGCGCTCGGCGTCGGTCAGCGCGATATCGGTGTGGGAGTCAGCGTGGCCGGACGGGTCAGACTCACCCGCCTCACCAAGAGGCGCGTGGCCGTCAGCGTGATCATTCTCGTCCGCATGCGAATGTGAAAGCTCTCCCGGCGCAGCATCGCCGCACCCGGTCAAAGCCAGGCTCCACGCTGCGCTGCACGCGGCGAGGAAGAGGGCCAAGCGCCCCCGTTCATAAGTCAATGTCATGTCAGTCCCTGGAGGTCAGTGCGTCTTCAAACGGATAAGACGGTGACGCTCCGGGGCGGTGAAAATGGCGGCGCAGCGGGGATGGAGGTGAACGCCATAGGCTTCAAAACCCGACGGATCGGCAAAGCGGCGCGCGCTTCTGTGACGGCCAGATCGGGGAAAATCACCAGATGGTGCGTGGCGCACACATCCGCGCACGGCCCGTCCGCGTCATGCTCTTCTTCGGCGTGATGGATGGAATGCCCGGGTCCCGCCTCGGTCACCGCGTCCACAGCCGCGCACGCGATCTGTCCGCCGAGCAGGATGAGGGCCAGCGAAACAAACACGATTTTGAACGCGCGAAACATCATGATCGTGAAACTAGACAGCACCGTCTTCGCGGGCAAGCCGGGCCGAACAGACTGCACATTCACAAACGGAACAGAGCCCGCCAAGTTTCTGACGAGCTGAAAGATCAAAGATTATAGATTTGGGTTTTGGGAAGAATGGCGCGCCGGGGAAGATTCGAACTCCCGACCCCCAGATTCGTAGTCTGGTGCTCTATCCAGCTGAGCTACCGGCGCCTGTGTCGCTTGCGGGAGCGCGTTGCGTCCCTGTCGGCGAGGCGCGGAAACTAGCCAAGGGATTTGGCCTTGGCAAGCGTCCTGACTGCGCTTTTCTCACCTTAACTGCAAACGGGCCGGCCGCAGCTGAGACCTGGGGTCTCTTCACTGCGACCGGCCCGCTGAAAAGCCTTACGCTGCGCGGACAGCCGAGAGGAATTCGCGCACCCGGCTGGCCAGCCCGCCCGCTTCCTGGCGGACAGTGGCGGCGGTTTCCTGCACGGTGCCGGCCTGACCACTGGTCTCGTCCGCAGAGCGGCTGACCTGTTCGATATTGGCGGAGACGCGCTGGGTTTCAGACGCTGCGCTCTGCGCCGAGCTGGCGATCTCGTTAGAGGCTGCCCGCTGCTCGTCAATGGCCGCATTGATGGCCGAGGCCACGTTCAACATTTCCTCAATCACGCCGCGCACTTCATCCATGGCGCTTTCCACGGCGCCGGTGGCGGACTGGATCTGGGTGATCTGATTGGAGATCTGCCCGGTCGCCCGGCCGGTCTGTTCGGCCAGCGTCTTCACTTCACTGGCCACCACAGCGAAGCCCTTGCCGGCTTCGCCGGCGCGGGCCGCCTCGATGGTGGCGTTCAGGGCCAGCAGATTGGTCTGCTCGGCGATGTCGGAGATCAGCTTGACCACCTGGTCGATTTCATTGGCGGCGCTGGTCAGTTGGGTCATCTCGGAGGAAGCGCGCTCCATCCGGTCCTTGGCCTGGCCCGACACATCGCTCGAACGTTCGACCTGGGCCGCGATCTCGGAGACCGAGGCGGAGAGTTCTTCAGCCGCCGAGGCCACCGTGGCCACAGCTTGGGACGCCACGGCGCCGGCGCCTGACACTTCGCCTGCGCGGCTGGTGGTGTTGGCGGACGCGCCAACCAGCACTTCAGCGGTTTCCTGCAGCGCGCTGGCGGACATGGTCACCGCTTCCAGCGTGCGTTCCACGGCAGAGTCAAAATCAGCCGCCAGGGTTTCAATCTTGCGGGCGCGTTCAGCCTCGGCCTCAGTTGCGCGTTGACGCTCTTCTTGCAGCTTGAAGGCTTCCTGGCCGCTATTGCGGAAGGTCTCAAGCGATTCAACGATCGAACCGAGTTCGTCTGCGCGCTTGAGAGAGGCCACTTCGACCGCGAAGTCACCGCCCGCCAGTTTCTGTGTGGCGTTCGCGATCTTTTTCACCGACTGGCTGACCGCTCGGCCAAAGCCGAAGGCGACCCCAGTCAGACCCAGAGCCACCAGCAGGGTGACAATGGCGAACATCCATTTGGTCTGAGCGGCAGACGCCTTCGCGGCGTCCGCGCCCGCCTGGGCCTCGGCGACTGCGGTTTCACTCAGATTGACGATATCCGCGTTCATTTGCGCGAACACTTCATCAAACGGCTCGACAAAACCGACGGCGCTGGCGAAATCCATTTCCAGCATGGAGCCCACGACCTCAAGGCCGCCGGCGTAAAGCTCCAGCTGTTCGTCAAGATTGGCGAAGACGGCCTGACTCTCCGGGCCGGCTTCGGCGCCCATCAGGGCGAAGCTTTCCCGCAGCTCGCCCACGCGGGCGATATAGCCGTCAAAAGCGGCGAATACGTCCACCGACTGCCCCGCTGCGACAGCGGTCAGCGTCTGGTAGACATCAGCGTTCAGGGATTCGGTTTCAGTTCTCAGGGAATCGAGCGCAATGACGCCCGTCAGGCGCTGGACGGTTTCTTCCTGGCTTTTGGCCACCCCGTTGAGGGCGAACCCGCCCATCAGGGCGATGCCGATCAAGGCCAGAACCGCCAGAGCCGGCGCGACGCCAAACTTGAGCGAAAATGGCCAGTCATTAAATCTCAGACGCTTGAACATGATAGCGCGACCCCTTGTAATCCCAGCGCGAGCATATGGTTATCACCAACCTAAGCCTGATAGTTTAATAGGTTATGGATGCTCGTTGCGGCATCGCCGCCCCGTCACAGACGAGGCGGCGATACAATCAGGCCTTTTAGAAGTTCGCCCGCAGGCTCACCCAGTACCGCGCCTCGGTCTCATAAACCGGGGTGGTCAGCTCGCCATCATCGAAGTTGACGTTCTGGGCTGTCACCGACAGGTCCAGATTGTCGGTGAGGGCGTAGCTGGCGCGGCCAGAGAAGGACACATGACCATCGATCTCACGCGATGACACCAGGCCGAAAACCGGCTGGAACGGCATGGTCGTTTCCGACACATAATTCATGTAGCCGTCCAGGCTCAGCTTGCCGCCCGTCCAGCCCACATGGGCGTTGAAAGTATGCTCGGGCGTCACGCCTTCAAAGTCCAACAACGTCGTCGTCGGGAACGGCGTCAGATCATCTTCAACAGACTTGTAGGTGTAGTTGACGTCCCAGTTCACGCTCTCGCCGATCATGCCCGCGAGCGAGCCTTCAAAGCCCCAGAGCTGGCTTTCACCCCGGTTTCCGAACACATAGGCCGGAAGCGGTGCATTAGGCGGGAACACTGTCGGCGCACCACCCAAGGACGATTTCACATCGTCGGTGTTTTGCCAGAACAGCGCCGAGCGCAGCTGAACGCCATTGGACAAGGTGCGATCATACGCGACTTCCAGATTGTCCACGATCGCCGGCTGGATCGACGGATCGCCGATCAGGACCGCAGTGCCAACCGGCAGCAGGAAGCCCATGTCGAACATGGTTGGCGCCTGAATGCCGCGGGCGGCGGAGAGGCGAACCGTGCCGCCGAATTCCGGCGTGTAGACCAGAGCCGCGTTATAGCTGAACTCTTCGATGCTGACGTCAAAGTCAGCCTGGGTATACGGATAGAGCGCCGGGTTCGGCGAGCCGTCACGGCTCCAGTCCACCATGTCATAGCGAACCGCCAGAGTGGTCTCGAGCGAGCTGGAGAACTTGTGGTTCCACATGCCCGAGAACGCCAGGGTTTCATAGTTCAGATCACCGGCCGTCGTATCCGGGAAGGATGCAGTCTGGGCGGTGCGGAATTCGACCGCTACGCGGACCGTATCATTCGTACCGATCTTGATCAGATCCTGCAGCTTGAACGAAGTCAGTTCGCCTTCAAGATCGCCAAAGCTGTAGGCAATCTCGGAATCATTGCGATACGCGCTGAGCGTGATGTAGCCAAAGTCCGTGTCAGCGCCGAATTCGGCCTGATATGAAGTCAGGTCATATGCGTTAGCGGCGGACGAATAAATCGAAGTCAGTTCGAGCACTTCGGCTTCGGACTGGGTGTATTCAAAGGTCAGGCCCACTTTACCGGTGAACTGAACCGTACCGCCGAGTGCGAAATGTTCACGCTCGAAGTCAGGGTTGGCGGCGCGCAGGGTGTTGGCTTCGATCGCGTCCGGCTCAACGTCAAAGTCGCGAGCATCCGTACGGCCATAGCTGAAGCGCAGAGCGATCTGGTCATTGAGCGCGCGACCGCCAGACAGGCGATATTGCTGGTAGCCGTTGGTCCCCACTTCCGCCGTTGCGTTGGCGTAATCGCCATAGGCGGGGTTGCGGGTGATGATGTTGATGACGCCGGCCACGGCATTAAAGCCGTAAAGCGCCGACTGGGGCCCTTTGACCACTTCGATCTGCTGGATCTCTTCCAAGGTCACCGGCAGGGTCGACCAGGCGGTGTAGCCATAGCTGTCGAGATAGACTTCGCGGCCGTTCACCAGCACCAGAAGGCGCGGGGTGTAGGGCGTGGCGGCGGAGCGGATGCCCACTTCGCCCTGGCCCATGGAGAACCGGGCCACATCCACGCCGCTGTAATGGCGCAGAATGCCGGGGAGGTCGTATTCCGGCGCACTGGCGATATCATCCTGGGTGATGATGATCATCGTTGCGGGCACTTCGGTGGAGCGCTGCGGCGCACCGGTAGCGCCGGTAGTCACCGGCTCGCCGAACATGTCGCCCATCACCTGATAGTCGATGGACTGGGCGTTGGCGGCTGCGGAGGTCGCGATCAGCGCCGCCGCGGAATAAAGCAGGGTATTTTTCATCGTCTCGATTCCTTAGGAGGCGGCGTTAGATTTCTTCGACCATCATGGCGAAAGCGGTGGAGAAGCTGACAGAGGCTGAGCTTGCAGCCGCGTTGTTCACCACAATGCGCACGGAGGGCTCGCTCTGGACGCCCATCACGCAATTGCCGGCCTGCACGCAGGCCATGTCTGTGGAGACTGTCATCACGCCGGCAGAGGTGGCCGCTTGCACGGCGCCCGCGTCAGAGGCTGCGCCCCCGACGAACATGGCGGCATGTACGCCGCTGACCGCCTGGCCCAGCGGGACAAGCTGACCGTTCAGGGTCACGCGGCCTGCGCTGAGACCGCCCGCCATGGCCGCGTTCAGTGCTTCGGCTTCCGCCTGGCTCGCCGGATCAAACACGATAGCGACGGTCCGGTCAGAACCGGACGCGCCCTCAAGGAAGCTGAGCGCTCGACCGACCACAGCCAGGTCGCGCTCGGTTGTTTGCGCGGTGGCCGCGCTGCTCAGCAGCAGGGCCAGGCCGGCTGCACTTAAAATGCGGATCATTCTCAAACCCCAACACAAGTATAGTGAACTCATTCACTGCAGGGATGGAGCAAAGCCGTGAACAGCCTCTTAATCGAGTGTTCCCCACTCAGGGGAATTGGGGGAAAGCCCTATAAAAAACAAATGTATACAGAAATGCTTTTTTAGTTGGGGAGTTATTGTCGCATTCATCAAGGTCGTGCTTGATGCACCGCACGGGCGATTGAACGCGTTAAGCAATCGGCTGCCAGATTTCCCAACCGAGTCAGTGTATAGGCTGACGGCTCGGGCAAATCCCGGCGTTCGGTCGACAGAGCAAAAACCACATCACCGTCGAACGGGGCATGTACAGGACGAATCGCTCGCGCCAGTCCGTCTTGCGCCATCACAGCCAGACGTTGTGCCTGATCCTTGGTCAGGCGCGCGTCCGTCGCGACAACAGCAATTGTCGTATTCCCCAACGGCCGTCCATCCAGCTTCGCCGCGCCCCACTCGCCGGGCTCCATCCGGTAATCCGGGGCCGGACGCTTACCGCCGAACTCACCGTCGATCTCGTAGGGCCAGGCCCAGAACGCCTCACTGCCCGGCATGTAGACAGAGCCGAAACAGTTCACGCAGGCCAGGGCTGCGACGGTGATGCCGTCCTCGGTTACAATACTGGCCGACCCGGTCCCGCCCGGATGCGCGCCGGCTTGCGCGCCATATCCCGCACCCGCCCTCCCCTGGCGCAATGGCTCCTCGCCCGCCATGCGATACGCGGCGGCCCCAAGCCCGGCGTACGGGGGCGCATTGCTCCAGGACTTGTCCCCACCATTGGCGAGATCATAAAGGATTGCGGCGGGCACGATCGGCGTCGGCGGCACGCCCTCCATCTCCATCAGGGCGAAACCCCGGCCATCCTTGCAAAGCTCGGCCGACACCCCGTCCGCCGCCGCCAGGCCGAAGGCGGATCCGCCCGACAGGCACACCGCATCCACACGTTCCACCAGACGCCCCGACGCCAGCGCATCGGTTTCACGGGTTCCCGGCCCCCCGCCCGCCACGTCCACACTGGCGATCGCGGGCGCGTCGCAGACCACCACCGTCACACCTGTATTGACGGCCTCATCCTCGACCTGGCCCACGCGCAGGCCGGCGATGTCGGTGATGTCATTCTTCGGGCCGGGACGGGCCATGGCGCACTCCTTCATGTCAGGCGCGCAAAGACTAGCGGCGCCGCGATAAAAAACGACCCCCGCCAGAGCACTCTGACGAGGGTCGTGGTCACAAACAGGCGTGCGCTTACCAGGCGTAGCGAATGCGCCCGTAGACATAGCGTCCCGAGAAGCCGAACGGGCTGAAGCCGGAGAACGGGAAGATGTCCGAGAACGTCCCCGCCAGATTGGGATCAAGCGACGTCGCGTCGGGATACTCGTCAAACAGATTGTTCGCCCCGAAGGACACGGTCAGGCCTTCAAAGACATCTGCAGAGAATTCCGCGTCCACAATGGTCTTGGGATCCAGCACTTCATCACCCGATCCATCCGCCGCCGAGCCCGGATCGACCGTCTCGCCGAAGCGGGTAGCGCGCAGCACGCCGCCAAAGGCGCCGCGGGTCCAGTTGACCGAACCGATCAGCTTGTCGTCCGGCTGGCCCTCTTCAAAGCGCGCGATTTCCCGACGCGCGAACAAGGTCACGCCCGGAAGCACTTCAGAGCTTGGCGCCTGGGTGACCTCGGTGTCGTTGCGGTTATAGCCCAGAGTGAAGTTGAAATCACCGAACCGCTCGGTGTCCACGCCATAGGTCGCCACCACATCGACGCCGCGCGTCTCGGTCTCGACCCCGTTGATGAAGAAGCGCGCACGGGTCACGCCGTTGACGCCCGCCGCCTGCAGGAGGCTCTCCACCGTCGCGCCCGAAAGGTTCTCAGACAGGACGATGCGGTTGTCGATATCAATGGCGTACGCGTCCACGGTCAGGCTGAAAGCGCCCTGGGTGAAGACGACGCCGCCCGAATAGTTCATCGACTCTTCAGCATCGAGCGGTTCCCCGCCCAGCGCAGCAGCGACGGCGCTGTCAGCGGGGAAGGTCCCCACTTCAACAGGCGTGGGCGGCGTCCCAACAAAGACGGTCGAAGTGGACGTGAAATAGGCCTGCTGCAGCGACGGCGCCCGGAAGCCGTTGGAAATCGCGCCACGAAGGGCGACAGTCTCGCTCAGCTCATAGCGTGCGGACACGCGGCCCGTCACGGTCTCGCCGAAGTCTGAATAGGTCTCCGCCCGCACGGCGCCTGTCAGCAAGAGCCGGTCCGTGACATCAGCTTCGAGATCGAGATAGACGCCAAAGGAATCGCGGTCTTCATCGACCTCATTGCCCGGCTGGAAGCCTGGAAAGACCTGGCTGCCGCCCGCTTTGGTCGGATCGCCCGTGATATAGCTGGCTTCCTCGCCCGCTTGGATTTCATAGCCTTCAAGGCGGTATTCAGCGCCAAACGCCACCGAGAGCGGGCCGGCGAATCCATCCAGATCATAAGAGCGGACGAAATCGAGATTGCCGGTGATCTGGTCATAGATCAGCGAACCGGCGTCAAACGACGTCGGGCTGGATGCGCCCAGGGACGTATTGAGCGAATTCTCCACGCCATAGGCCAGCTCGTTGCGGCCATAGCCCAGGGACGCGTCCCAATCCCAGCCGCCAATAACGCCGCGCGCGCCGCCCACAGCTGAGAAGTCCTCGATATCGGTGGTGATCAACGGCAGGAAGCCGTCCGGATAGATCGCCAGCACATTGCGGCTGTCCTGAGCGCGGCGATAAAAGCCGGCCGCCTCGCCTTCTCGGGACTGATAGCCCGCCCAGCCGTAAAGCTCGGTCGTTGCATTGATCGGCAGGCCTGCATTGGCGAAGAAAGAGAACGCTTCCGCGTCCGCCAGGCCAAAGCGGTGATTGATGCGATCAAAAGTCTGCTCACGCGGGTCGAGCCCGCCGCCAGGCAGGCTGGGATATTGCTGGCGCGGATCGGGGCCGGCGCGGTTGGTGGGCGCGCGATCAAGATATTCCGCCGACAAGGTCAGGAACCCGTCTGCGCCGAGCGGCAGCCCCACCCAGCCCGAAAGGTTGACGGTTTCGCCATCGCTGGCGGTGCGCTCGCCCGTGGTCAGCGGAATGTCCGTGGCGTAACGGCCATAAGTGGCGCTGACCTGCCCGCCTTCGCTGGCCTCACGCAGTTGAACATCGATCACCCCGGCGATGGCGTCAGAGCCATATTGCGCCGAAGCGCCGTCCCGCAGCACCTGCACCTGGCCGATCGCGGCGGTGGGTATGGTGTTGAGGTCCACAGCGGCGGAACCACGCCCGACCGAACCGCCCAGATTGACCAGGGCCGAGGCGTGACGACGGCGCGAATTGACCAGGACCAGCGTCTGGTCCGGCCCCAGGCCGCGCAAGGTCGCCGGGCGCACATGGTCAGTACCGTCGGTGATGGAGGGGCTTGGGAAGTTGAACGACGGCAAGCTGTACGCCAGCGCCGCGTTGAGTTCGGTGATCCCGGTGTTTTCAAGCGCGCTGACATCCACCACGTCTACAGGCGCTGTGGTTTGAAGCGCGGTCCGGCCCTCGGACCGGGTTCCCACCACCACGATGGTGTCGTCAGTGTCAGCGGATTGTGCGTAAGCCGTCGCAGCCGTCAGCGCAGCTAATGATACGGCGCCCAAAATCTTTTTCATTGTGTCACACCCTTTTGCTCAAAAGACACAAAACCAGTGCACCCCTCAATGCACGCACACCTTCATCATAAAATATACCTGCTATATCAAATGGCAGATATACGTACGACGATGGATCAAGCGAAACGCTGAACGATGTCGCAGCGCAACACAATTGAGCAACACTGAAGATGGATTTAGAAAATCTAACTCTTAGCCATGCACCGCCCTTGCCGCTCAACGCCTTGCGGGCGTTTGAGTGCGTGGCCCGTCACGGAAGCGTGACCCAGGCGGCCGCAGAACTGGGGGTGACGAGCGGCGCCGTGTCTCAACAGATCCGGCTGCTGGAAGAGCTGATCGGCACGAAACTGACCGTCCGCGCCGGGCGCGGCGTGGCGCTGACCGCCCAGGGACGCGCCACCGCAGAAATGGTCCATGATGCGTTTCAGCGGCTGCGCGAAGCCAGCGTCCGGTTAAGCGCGCATCAGGACCCTGGCCTGATCCGGCTGGGCGCGCCTGGCGCGTTCGCGGCGCGGTGGCTGTCTTCTCGCATCAATCGCTTTGAAGCCGAGCATCGCGACTATCGGGTGCAATTGGTGACGGACCCTGCACCTGAAAGCCTGCACCGGTTCCAGCTGGACCTGGAAATCCGGTTTTCAGACACGCCCCCTTCTGGTGTCCAGGCGCTGGAGCTTTTGAGCGAAAGCCTGACGCCTGCGCTTTCACCGACCCTGCTGGGACCAAAACCGGACCTTGTGAACTGGCGCACCGCCGTTGAGACCATGCCGCTGGTCCATCATGAGCGTACGGGCGGCGAACCGGTGGGACCCAGCTGGGCGCAATGGCTGGCTCAACGCGGCGTCAAACGCGCCGACACGCTGAGCGGGGACCGCTACAACCGCCACGACCATGTGCTGGAGGCCGCTGTTCATCAGCGCGGACTGGCGCTGGCGCGGCGAAGCCTGGCGGAGCCCGACATCGCCGCCGGTCGTTTGGTGTTCCTGATCGGCTCTGGCGTGACCCCGCTTGGTTGGGGGTATCATATCGTTTGGCCAGACGGTCGCGCGCTGCATAGCGCTGCACGGCGATTGAAAGACTACTTGATGGACGAGGCCCGTCCGTTCGAAACTCCCGGCCTGTAAACCGGCCCAGACGCGAAACCGGCCTCCAAAGGGCTGTGAAAGGACTCCATGACCCGCTTCACCTTGCTGACCGCCGCCTCCGCCATCGCCCTTGCGGGCTGCAACGCGCCGTCCGAAACAAGCCCGGCGCCGTCAATTGAAGCGGACGCACCGGCCGCCACGGCGCCGGTTGGCGGCATGGTCGCCGCCGCGAACCCGGACGCCGTCGAGGCCGGGCTCGCCGCCCTGCGCGCCGGCGGCGATGCGGTGGACGCCGCCATCGCGGTGCAGACCGTGCTCAGCCTTGTGGAGCCGCAAAGCTCGGGCATTGGCGGCGGCGCCTTCATGGTCCATTACGAGGCGGATACCGGCGAGGTCAGCGTCTATAACGGGCGTGAGCGCGCACCGATGAGCGCGGACGAAGACCTGTTCATCAATCCCGAAACCGGCGCCCCCTACCCGTATGTTCAGGCGTGGCGCTCGGGCCTGTCCACAGGGGCGCCCGGCGCCATCGCCATGCTGCACATGGCCCATTCAGAGCATGGCGCGCTGGATTGGGCGGAGAATTTCACATTCGCCATCGACCTCGCAGACACCGGCTTTGAGGTCGCGCCGCGCCTGAGCAATATTTCCCAGCGCATGGCCGGCTTCACCGACATGGAAGAGAGCGGCGCCGCCGCCCGCTATCTGTTTGACGAAAACGGCGAGGCCTGGCCCGTCGGTCATGTGCTGACCAATCCCGATTATGCCGACAGCCTGCGTCTGATCGCGCAGGACTGGCGCAATTTCTATGAAGGCGATCTCGCCCAGGACATCGTCGCCACGGTCAATGAAGCGCCCCGTCCCGGTTATCTGACCGTGGAGGATCTGGCGAATTACGAGCCTGAAAAGGTCAGCGCTTTGTGCTCGCCCTATCGCGGCTATCAGATTTGCTCGGCTCCCCCGCCCGCCTCCGGCGGGATCGCCGTGGGCGCCATTCTGGGCATGCTCGAGACCTTCGACATGAGCGCGCATGGTCCCGAAACAGCGGACGGCTGGGCGCTGTTCATCGAGGCGAGCCGCCTCGCCTATGCCGATCGTGATCATTATGTGGGCGACACGGCGTTTGTGGACGTGCCGGTCGAAGGGCTTCTGGATCGCGACTATCTCGCCGCGCGCGCCGGGCTGATTGATCCCGCCCAGGCCATTCCCGCCGTCACCCACGGTACGCCGCCGGGCGCTGACGAGCAGCCCGACGACGCCACCGATGATCGTCCGGGCACCAGCCATTTCGTGATCATGGACGCGGACGGCGATGTGGTCTCCATGACCACGACCGTGGAAAGCCCGTTCGGGTCGGGTCGCATGGTGGGCGGCTTCTTCCTCAACAACCAGCTCACCGACTTCTCCTTCATCGCGCGTGACGAGGACGGCCGACTGCTGCCCAACGCCGTCCAGCCGGGCAAGCGTCCCCGCTCGTCCATGTCGCCCACCATCGTGCTCGATTCAGACGGCGCGTTTGAACTGGCCACAGGCTCGCCCGGCGGCAACTCGATCATCGCTTACACCGCCAAATCGCTCGTCGGCATGCTCGACTGGGGGCTGAGCCCGATCGAGGCCGCCAGCCTGCCCAATGTGGTCGCGCGCGGCGATACGGTGAATATCGAGGAGGGCTTTGATGAGACCCTCATGGCCGAGCTGCGGGATCGCGGCTTCACCATCCAGGGCGGACGCGGGGAGAATTCCGGCATCCATATCATCCGCGAGCTTGAAGACGGCACGCTGATCGGGGCCGCCGACCCGCGCCGCGACGGCATCGCTGAACAACCTTAGTTCGGCAAGCCGTGTCAGGAATACAAAAGGGCCGCGTAGTGTGCGGCCCTTTTTTGCATTCAGCGTCCGGCGGAGAGGCGCTTTTCCAGCCGGGTCGAGAACCAGTCGACGATGGCCTTCCACAGCGCGTCTTTCAGCACAGCGCCCTCAACGGAGTGCTCCAGATTGGGGTTGTCATTGATCTCCATGACCATGACGCCCTGATCGGTCTGTTTGAGGTCCACGCCGTAAAGCCCGTCACCGATCAGCCGGGCGGCGCGCACGGCGGTTTCAACCACTTCCTGCGGTGCGTCTTCAATGGCGAGGGTGGACGTGCGTCCCGCCGTCATCTTGCCGTTCTCGCCATGTTTGACGATCTGCCAATGCCCTTTCGCCATACCATAGCGGCAGGCGAACAGAGGCTGGCCGCCCAGCACGCCGATGCGCCAGTCAAAGGTGGTCGGCACAAAGCCCTGCGCGATCAGAAGCGCGGTCTCGCCAAACAGGCGTTTCGCGCCCGCCTGCAATTCCTCGAGCGTATTCGCCTTGACCATGTCCAGCCCGAACGAGCCGTCCGGCGTTTTCAGGATCACCGGCGCACCGAGGCGCTCAAACACCTTTTTAAGGTCTGACTTCTTGTCGATGACTTCCGTGGGCGGGATGGGCACGCCGGCCTTTTCCAGCAATTCCTTGAGATAGACCTTGTTGGTGCAGCGGATCATCGACACCGGATCGTCGATCACCGGCATGCCTTCCTGATCGGCACGGCGCGCGAAGCGATAGGTGATGTTGTCTATGGCTGTGGTCGCCCGGATGAAGAGCGCGTCAAACTCGGCCAGGCTTGTCAGGTCGTTGGTGTCGAGCACCTCCACATCCACGCCCATCCTGCCCGCAACCTCCATTAGGCGGTTGATGTCTGAGGGTTGCGAAGGCGGGGTGTGTTCATGGGGATCGACCAGCACCGCCAGCGACCATTTCGCCACGGCCCGCGCCTTGGGCGAGCGCACCGCGCTGCGCGTATAGCCCGCCAACGCCTCCAGGAAGAACGCGCGTTGTTCCGCGCTCATCTTGTGGAGCGGGACGGGCCGGATGCGGGTGATGCGCGGCGTGCGCTCATGGCTGATCTCAAGCTCCAGCGCCGGCGTGCGGAACCAGTCGCTGACCTCACGCGCCAGACGGCCATAGCCGGTCTGGGGCGTCTTGGAGAAGGCGATGAAGACCTCTTCCACAGGCGCGACGCCCTTGCCCAGAGTATCGGTCAGCCGGGCGTTGAGGTCCGGCAGGGCGTGCGCGTACAAATCCTTGCGAGACAGCTCGACCATGGTCTGCACCGTCGGGCTGACCCTGTGGCCGCGCGCCTCGGCCAGCAAAGCGGCGTAATAGCCCGCGCCCTGATAGGCGTAGGAGCGCGCGAGATTGAGCACATAGGGCCGCCGCGCCGCGAACAGTGCGGGGCTGGTCAGATAGTCTGACACCCGCATCACCTTGTGGGGCGTTTCGGTCTGCTTGAGGTCTGACTCGCTCTCAACCAGGATCAGCCAGTCCGTCATCGTGTCTGTATCTCCGCAGGTCCGCTCGGGACCTCTTTGTCCATGATCAACGCAGCTGTTCCGTCCGCGTAATGCGCGGGCATGACGCCGCGATCCGCAAAGGCGCACTTGCGATAGAGGCTGCGGGCCGCGGCGTTGTCGGGACGCACCTCAAGGCTCACCCGCGCGCAGCCTGCGCGCCGGGCATAGGCCAACGCCGCCTCCACCAGCGCCTGACCGACGCCGCGCCCCTGAGCGCGCGGATCCACCGCCAGCGAATAGAGGCGCATCGTCTGCGATCCCTTGCGGGTCAGCACGACCGCCGCCCCCAGAACCTCTGTCTCAGCTGTATCCGAAACCGCCACGACAGCGCATCCCCGGCGCGCGATGAACCGCCGCCAGCTAGCTGCGGAAATCCGGTCGCCTTCAGGGAAGAGCGTTTCGAGATGCATCAGAGCAGGAAGGTCCGAAGCCGTTGCGGCGCGGACGCTGACGCCTTGCGTCATGGACGCCAGAACTCCACAAGCTGACAGTCCGGTCCGCGCGCCCTCGCGCAGCTCCGCCATTGCGGCGGTCAATACGCCCGAAGCACGAAGCCTGCAACTGAAAACAAGGGCAGACCCGGATTTGAAACAATTTGTTTTCAGGCGCTAAAAATCTCCACTTGCCGAAAACAGAGTTCAGCCGCCATCTATTGGACGTGACGCCGCTCGCGTCGCGACGCCGTAGCATTCGCCGGCGCCTATCTTGTTATGGAGAGTGTGCGCCATGCGCACGCAATATCAGTCCTCAATCGCCAGCTCGGCCCGTTCGGCCATGTTTGGTGGTGAAGCCGCCTCTCTTTACAGACCCAGCAGCTCTGACGCCCGCCTTCATCCCGGCGCGGAAACTCCGCGACCGCGCAAGGTTCGCGCACGCGATCTGTGGGCCATGCTGTCCGCCGTCGGCCGATAACCACCGACCAGACGCCTCACGGGCGGGCCTCAGACCCGCTCGGTTTCCAACTCTCAACCTTCAGGATGATCGGCCATGGCCGGATTGAAAAAAACGGGCCCCGCCCAGAAAGCCAAGAAACGTCGCGCTGCCCCGCCGTGGACGCCCAGCTATCCGTTCGAAACGGATCGCTCAGTGCGCTTCAACCCGCATCGCCGGGATAGCGTCGAGCATCGTTATGACGCGGAGTTTGACGAGCTCTAGGCGCTGACAGGCGAACTGACAGACCGGGCAGGATCACCGCCTGTCCGGTCTAGCCGCCCATGGCCGGAAGGCGTACTTCAAAGACGGCTCCCGCGTCGGAACTGGTCTTGAGATAGACATCGCCGCCCATCACCCGCGCCAGCTCGCGCACGATGGACAGGCCCAGCCCGGACCCGCCCCTGGAGCCCGTCCGCCCAAAGGGCTCAAACAGGGTTTCCGCAATCCGGTCCGGCACGCCCGGCCCGGTGTCGCACACCTCGACCAGAACATACTCTCCCGCGCGCGACAGACGGGCGCGGACTTGGATCAAAGGAGAGTCAGATTTCTCCATCGCCTGCAACGCATTGCGAAACAGGTTGAGGAAGATGCGGTGCAGATGGTCAGGGTCCGCCTGGGCCTGCAGACTCTCGTCAATCTCATTGCGCCAATCCGCTGCGCCAGTCGCTGCGAAAGCGTCACCCGCCGCATCGTCCAGCGCCGCGCGCAAAACGACCGGCTGCAGCTCGGGCGGACGCTCTTCAGACCGGCCATATTGCAGCGTGTCCTCACACAGGCGGATGCCGCGATCGACCGCGCGCACCAGACGCGCGCCCATGGCCGCCACCCGGTCATCGGCATTGGTGGCCAAACGATCGGAAATCAGCTGGGCGCTGGTCAGCACATTGCGCAAATCGTGATTGATGCGCGCCACCGCCCCGCCCAGCGCCGCCAGACGCTCGCGCTGGCGAAAGGCGGTGCGCACTTCGTCCTGCATCGCCGCCAGCGCGCTTTCGGCTTCGCCGATTTCATCAGAGCGACGGGACAGGGACACCGTGCAGGCCGGATTGCCGGGGTCTTGCTGAAACTGGGTCATCGCCTGGGCCAGCTTGCGCATGGGGCGCACGAACATGAACATCAGGCACAGATAGATCAGGCCGCCGGTCATCACCGCGATGAAGATCGACAGCCAGAGCACCCGGCCTGAATAAGCGTAGAGATCGCGCTTGAGGCCCGCTTCAGGCACCACGACGCTGACCAGACCCACCTCACCCGCCATGGGTTCGTCAATGATCAGCAGATACCGCCCCTCCGGCGCCAGGAACACGCCGATCGTGTTGAAGATGCGCTCAAAGAGGTTCTCCTCCGCCAGCATCACCTCCACCACCGGCGCCGCGCCGATGCCGCCGGGGCGCGCCAGCAAGGGCACGTTCATGCCGTCATACACCCGGCCGACGATCACGGCGTCCGCGCTGGTGAGCAGATTGGCGATCATCTCGTCGCCCAGCCCCATCTCGTCCGCGGTCTCCACCGCCAGCGAGGCGAGATAGGCGTCATCGGTGCGCTCTGTGAGCCAGTCAGACCGGTAATTGGCGGCGGAGGGGAAGAAAATCAGGATTTCCGCCAGCAGCACAAAGCCGATGGACAGGCCCAGCAACTTGCCCGGCATGGACAGGACCGCCTTGCGCACGGCCTTGATCGCCTGGATCGCAGCGGCCTGGCGCGCGGCGCCGTGCTGGTTGTTGACCCTGATCTCCACGCCGCCTCCCCAGCCGGTCTTGGGCTTTAGTGAAACGCGCTCAGCACGCGGGCGAGCAATTTCGCCATCGCGCCGAACACCACCGGTTCATAATAGGATCCCGCCGCACGCTTGAAGATCTCGCCGCGGGTCGGATACGGCGCCACCGGGCTGGTGAGATCGCGCACCGTACCGCCGCGCGACATCACGCCGCCAGCGATCTGGATCAGATCATCGGCGCGGGCGCCGGCCGCATGCGCGCCCAGCACCTTGCCGCCCTTGCCCAGGATCAGCTTGACGCCGCCGCGCACGTCCGATTCCGCAATGGCGCGGTCATTATCGTCAAACCCCCAGCTTGCAACTTTGATTTTATCGCCATGCTCGGCCCGCGCCTGCGCTTCGGTCAATCCGACCTGGGCGATGGGCGGATCGGTATAGACCGCGCCGGGAATGGGCTGAGAGGACTGACCGGTGCTCAGGCCATAATAGAGATTGCGCAAGATCACGCTGCCATGCCAACCCGCCAGATGGGTCAATCCGCCCTTGCCCGCAATGTCGCCCGCCGCCAGCACGCGCTTGTTCGAGGTGCGCAAACGGTCGTCGCAGACAATGCCGCGCGCATCGGTTTCAACGCCTGCGGCCTCCAGATTGAGACCGTCCAGCACCGGCTTGCGACCGGTGGCGACCAGGATATGGCTGCCGGTGACGCTTTGGCCGTCTGACAGAGTGACCGTGACACCCTTATCGTCATGGCTGACCTTTGTGGCGCTGAGGCCCGCATGCAAGCTGACGCCGTCGCTCATCAGGGCGTCGGTCACCAAAGCCGCATGTTCAGACTCAAACCGCGCCAGCGGCACGCCGGCTTCGATGATCGTGACGTCAGATCCCAGACGCCGGAACGCCTGTCCAAGCTCTGAGCCGATCGGCCCCGCGCCCAGCACGATCAGATGCTCAGGCAAGGTCTCGAGCGACCAGATGGTTTCATTGGTCAGATACGGCGCGCCCGACAGGCCGTCGATCGGCGGAATGAAAGCGCGCGTGCCGGTGGCGACGACGATGCGCTTGGCTTTCACCTCGACGCTGTCTGAGACGATCGTGTCCTCGTTTTCAAACCGCGCGTATTCACGCACCACCTTGACGCCGAAGCCTTCAAACCGCTCCTGGCTGTCATTGGGTTCGATGGTGGTGATGGCGGTCTGGATCGTCTCGCGCACCTTGGCGAAGTCCACGCTGGGTTCGCCGACGGTGATGCCGTACCTGGATGCTTCACGGATGGCGTGAACCTTGTGCGCGGCGGTCAGGATCGCCTTGGACGGCACGCAGCCATAATTGAGGCAATCGCCGCCCATCTCGCCCGCTTCAAACAGGACAACCTTGCGGCCCAGCTGTGCGGCGCCCGAGGCGGTGACGAGACCCGCCGCGCCTGCGCCGATAATGGCGAGATCGGCCTTTATGCGTTCGCGGCTCATGCGGCGTCTCCCTTGGACTGGGTCATCCGGCGATACACCACCGGCAGAACCGCCAGCACGGCGAACGCCACCATGGCGAAAATCAGTTCAGGCGTCAGAAGCGACCCAAAGGACGGCACGCCGGTATCGGCGGCGCGTTTGATGGTCGCGCCGACGGTCGCATACACATAGGCGCCGGGGATGACGCCCACCAGCGTGCCCAGCGCATAGGCGCGCACCGGAACGTTGAGCAAAGCGGTCGCAATATTGATGCCGAAGAAGGGCAAGACCGGGATCAGCCGCAAGATCACGACATAGGTGAAGGCGTCGCGCGAAAACCCGTCCTGCAGCTTTTTCACATAGCCGGGAAATTTCTCGCGCACCCAGTCAGCGAACGCGTAACGGGCGGCGAGAAAGATGATCGTCGCGCCGGCGGTCGCGCCGATCACGGCGACGCCGGTCCCCAGATAGGGGCCGAACAGGAAACCGGATCCGATGGTGAACCACAGCGCGCCCGGCACCGAAATGGCGACCGCGAGCGCGTAGAAGATCATGTAAGCGACGAGCGCCAGCACCAGATTGTCCTGAACCCAGCCGTCCACGCTGCGTAAAACGCCCTGTGCGCGCTCCGCATCCAGATATTGCGGCCCGCCCAGCGCGAAAAAGGCGACCAGACCCGCGATCAGGACGACCAGCGGCGCCAACCGGCGCCAGAGCGGCTTGGCCGGCTTGGCCGCAGTCGGCGCGTCTTCAATGGTGTGCTCGTCCGTTTCCATCGGGAAATCCCTTTTCTCGTCTCAGCGTTGTGACTGCATATAGACCGTGGTGTCGAGTAGGGGAAAACCACATCCCCACGACCGAGCATCACCTTGGTGTGAAAGTTTATTTCAAAATCACGCGCTTATGACGCGTCTGCGTAATTCTACGTGCGCAATGAACCGGATACCGCTGCGCGCCGTCACACGGCAGCTAGGTGCGCACAGGCGGCCCCACCGCCCTTTCCCAACGCGGGCGTGATCGCGCCCTGACAAGAAGGACGCGCACCATGTCATATCCCGATATCCAGCTTTTTACCGCAGCCACCATGAATGGCTGGAAACCGCTGATCTTTCTGGAGGAAGCCGGTGCGGAGTACGAGCTTGTGGGGGTCGATTTCTCCACCCGCGCGCACAAGGCGCCCGACTTTCTGGCGCTGAACCCCAACGGCAAGATTCCCGCCCTGATCGACCGGGGCAATAATGATTTCGCCGTGTTCGAATCAGGCGCCATGCTGTGGTATCTGGCCGAGAAATACGGACAGTTTCTCTCGGCCGATCCCAATACCCGTTCTGAAACCCTGCAATGGCTGATGCTACAGATGGGCGGCGTCGGTCCGGCCATGGGTCAGGCCATGTTTTTTGCGCGTTTCGCGGAAGACGCCGGTCAGGCCAGCGCAGCCGCGACCGCGCGCTTCACCGGCGAATCCCGCCGCCTGTTCGAGGTGCTCGACACCCGTCTTCAGGAGCGCGACTGGCTGGTAGGTGACGCCTATTCCATCGCCGACATGGCGATATTCCCCTGGGTGCGATGCCATTCCTGGGCGACCATTTCCATGGACGGGCTGGACCATCTCGCCGCCTGGATCGAGCGCCTGGATGCACGCCCGGCGGTGGCCCGCGCACTGCAACTTCCCAACCCGGCGCCGAAATTTCTGGCCCGGTACGACTGAAAAGCATGCTAAAAGTGCAGTTCATGGCCGCCTACAAAGGCGGTGGGGCGCTTGACTCAAGGCCCTACCTCCCGTATCCACCGCGGCTCGAATTTTGAAGCGCCGGGGGCCCGGCCGCTGATCCCAATGGGAGCCGAACCGTGAAACGTACATTCCAGCCGTCCAATCTGGTCCGCAAGCGCCGCCACGGCTTCCGTGCCCGCGCCGCCACCAAAGCCGGTCGTCAGGTTCTGGCGCGTCGCCGCGCCAAGGGCCGTAAGCGTCTGTCCGCCTGATTCAGGCGACAGTCGACACGACGATGTATCCAGATCGCGCCGCACGGATTACCGAGCGGCGCGATTTTTTGCGCGCGCGTGAAGCGCCGCGCATCGCCAGGCCGTCTGTTGTCATTCAGATGCTTGCGCGCAAGGATGACCCCGACGGGCCGACCCGTGCGGGGTTCACCGCGACCAAGAAAATCGGCAACGCTGTGGCGCGCAATCGCGCCAAGCGCCGGTTGCGCGCAGCTGCGCGCCTGTTACTGCCCCTCCACGGGCGGCTCGGAACCGACTATGTGTTCATTGCGCGCGCTCAAACAGCGAACCGGTCCTGGCCGGCCTTGCTTGACGATGTCAAAGCCGCGTTGATAAGCCTCGCGCGGCGTGAGCGTGGATCGACGGGCGATCTGCGGGATCACACGCCCTCAAAGACGTAAGGGATCGTTCCTCCCATGGGTGAGAACCGCAACTTCCTGCTCGCAGCCGTAATCGCGATCGGCATCCTGCTGCTGTATCAGGTGTTCGTGCTGGATCCGATGGCCCGCGACCGGGAGGCCGCTGAAGCGGCCATAGCCGCTAGCCAGGCTGAAACCACCAACACGGACGACGCCCCTCAGGCGGAACCCAGCGCCTTCGCGCCCGGCAGCGGCGAAAACGGTCTCAGCCGCGAAGACGCGCTCGCCCGCTCCCAGCGCATTGGAATCCGCACCGAGGCGGTGTCCGGTTCGCTCTCGCTCACCGGCGCGCGCCTGGATGACCTGCAATTGCTGCGTTATGACACCGAAGTGGATTCCGGCGAGGCGGTCACGGTTCTAAGTCCGGAAGGCTTTGACGGGTACCAGTTCGCCGCCTCTGGCTGGCTGGGGGACGCCAATGCGCCCCAGGGCTTGCCGGGTCTGAGCACGCAATGGACCCTGGCGGAAGGCGATGTGCTGACGCCTGACACGCCGGTGGTGCTCGAACACCAGGCCGGCGATCTGACTTTCCGCCGCACCATCACTGTGGACGATAATTACCTGTTCACCGTGTCAGACAGCGTTGTGAACAACGGCTCTGCGGCGGTGTCGCTGCGTCCGTATTCGCTGGTGCGCCAGCATGGCGTGCCGCAGGACCTGCAAAACTTCTTCGTGCTGCATGAAGGTGCGGTCGGCGTCGTGGACGGCACGCACTTCTCCCGTAAGTTCAAGAAGTGGGAAGATGAAGGCCTGATCGAGCGCTCCGGTCCCGGCGGCTGGATGGGCATCACCTCCAAATACTGGCTCGCCGCCGTCGCCCCGCAGGATCAGGGCAATGTGCGCGCCCAGTTCCGCGTGGTCTCGCGCCCTGACCGTCCCGTTTTTGAAGCCAATTATCTCAGCGATGCGCAAATCCTGGCGCCGGGCGCCAGCCTGGAAGCGTCGAGCTATGTGTTCGCCGGCGCCAAAGCGCAGCCCATCCTCGCCGCCTATGAAAACGAGCTGGGTATTGACCGGCTGACCATGGCGATCGACTGGGGCATGTTCTGGTTCCTGACCCGGCCCTTCTTCGCCGCCCTGCACTTCTTCTACGGACTTCTGGGCAATTACGGCCTGGCGATCATGGTCGTGACCTTGCTGATCAAGCTGGTGTTGTTCCCGCTGAACAACCGCGCCTTCGCATCCATGGCCAAGATGCGCTCCGCCGCGCCGAAAATGAAAGAGATCCGCGAGCGCCATAAGGACGACCCGCAGGCCCAGCAAAAGGCCATGATGGAGCTCTATCGCAAAGAGCGGATCAATCCGGTGGCGGGCTGTTTGCCCATCCTGCCGCAGATCCCGATCTTCTTTGCGCTCTACAAGACGGTGTTCATCTCGCTGGACGCGCGCCATGCGCCGTTCTTTGGCTGGATTCAGGACATGTCCGCGCCGGACCCGACCATGTTCGGCAATCTGTTCGGTCTGCTGCCCTACGACCCGTCCGGCATTCCGCTGATCGGTCAGATCCTGGCGATCGGCGTCTGGCCGCTGCTCATGGGCGTGACCATGTGGGCGCAGCAATCACTGAACCCGCCGCCGCCAGACAAGATCCAGCGTCAGATCTTCGCCTTCATGCCGATCATCTTCACCATCATCATGGCACCCTTCCCGGCGGCCCTGATCATCTACTGGTCGTGGAACAACACGCTGACCATCGCCCAGCAATACCTGATCATGCGCCGTCAGGGCGTGGTGACCGAGCTGGACCGCAACTTCTTCAAGGTCCGCGCCAAGCTCACCGGCTCGGCCGTACCCGCCAAATACCAGGGCGAGGACACCCCGACCGCCACCAATCAGGTGATCGAGGGCAAGGTGGAGAAAGCCGTCACAGAACTGGCGGAAGACGCCAACGCTGACGCTGCGATCACAGACGGCGAAACTCCGGCCAACCCCGAGACGCCCGCCAAGCCCGCTACGCCGGGTCGCCGGGTCAGCTCCAACCCCGCGGCCAAAAAGCCGCGCGGCGGCAAGAAGAAATAGGAGGCGGCCCTGACCGAGCCCTCTCCAGACGCCCAGGCTGAAACTGCGGCCCGCTTTGCGGCGGGCCGCAAGCTGTTCTCCGGCGAGATCGACTTCATGCTGGGCGTGGTGTCCATGGACACCTTGCCGGATTCCGACGTCCCCGAGATCGCGTTTGCGGGACGGTCGAATGTGGGCAAATCCTCGCTGATCAACGCTCTGACCGGCCGCAAGCAACTTGCTCGCGCCTCCACGGAACCGGGGCGTACGCGCGAGCTGAACTTCTTTGACATGCAAGGCCGGCTGCGCATCGTCGACCTGCCGGGCTATGGCTTCGCCAAAGCCCCCAAGGAGGTCGCTGCGCGCTGGACGCGGCTGACGCAGAACTATCTGCGCGGTCGGGTCAATCTCAAGCGGGTCTTCTTGCTGATCGACTCCCGGCACGGCATCAAGCCGTCTGACGAAGCGATCATGAAGGTTCTTGATAGCGCCGCCGTGGTGTACCAGATCGTTCTGACCAAGACCGACAAGCTAAAGCCCAGCGAAGCGCAGAAGCGCCTTGAGGAAACCTCGCAGAAAATCGCCCGGCGGCCCGCCGCCTTTCCGGTGATCTCGGCGACTTCAAGCGCCAAACGCGACGGGCTGGACGAGCTGCGCGGGGAAATCTCCACCCTGGCCCTGTAAGCGGCCGAGGCCCCGCCCTAATATACAAAACGGGCGAGTGGAGCGACGGGAGCCTTGAGATGCTGAACCGGATCATGCTGGCCCTGGTGTTGATGCTGGGCTTTGGCGGCGCCGCCCAAGCGGGACAGGTCTGTAATGAGACCAGCTTCATGGTGGAGGCGGCCAAGGCCTGGCGCACGCCGTCAGGATTGGCGGTGGAAGGCTGGGCGCGCATCGCCCCGGGGGGCTGCGCCGAGATCGGCCCCGCCACAGACACCGAACAATACCTCTATGCGCGCACCACCCGCGCCTATCTGGGCGGAGTGCGCGAATGGCGCGGCAGCCTGGACATCTGCGTGGATGAGGCGGACTTCGCGTTTGAGGGCGTCGCCGATTGCGAGACTCTGGGGCTGGAAACTCGCAAATTCCGACAATTGACGGACGCCGAACGCGACAGTGCGGTGCTTGTCGAAGTCGCCGATTTCGGCGACCGGGCCGAAGAGGCCGGGCTGCAACGCCTGTTGCAATCGGCCGGGTACGACATCAACGTCATCGACGGCTATGCCGGTCGCCGCACGCGTCGCCAGGTCGCCGCGTTTGAAGCCGATATTGGCCGCAGTTTCGGCGCGGATCGGAGCGATTTGATCCAGGCGCTGCATGAGCGCGCGCTGGAACGCAATACAAGCCTGGGCCTGCAAGTGTGCAATGACGCCAATCTGCCCGTCGGCGTCGCGGTGGCGCGGGCGGTTGGCGACGGATTTGAAACCCGCGGCTGGTGGCGCATTGCGCCGGGCGGCTGCGCTCAAACCCTGTCCGCCCAGCTGACAGGCGACGAGACCTATGTCTACGCCCAGCTGATCGACGGCGACGCGCTGCGTCCGCTGGCGTCCGGCACGGAAGCGTTTTGCATCACGCCCGCGCGTTTCACCAGCCAGACTCGCGGTGAGTGCGAGGCGTCCGGCTTTCAGCCCGCCCTGTTTCGGGCCGCGCCTGCCGCTGAGAATGGCGGCAGCATGATGCGGCTTGATCTTGATGACTTTGAGGAACCCCTTCCGTGAACCGAACCCCTGACCTGCACCATGTGGACACCTGGGTGTTCGACCTTGATGAGACGCTCTATCCCGCCGACGCGGCGGTGATGAGTCAGGTCATCGACAAGATGACAGACTGGGTTCAGCGCGAGTTTTCAATGACGCGCGAGGAAGCCCACGCCCTGCAGCAGCACTATTACACAACCCATGGCACCACGCTGAACGGGCTGCTCCTCAACAATCAGGTCAGCGACCTCGCCGCGTTTCTGGATTTCGTGCATGACGTGGATCACTCGGTGATCACACCGGACCCCGAGCTGGCCGACCATGTGGCCGCCCTCAATGGTCGCCGCATCGTCTACACCAACGGATCGCGCAAGCATGCCGAAAAGGTCATCGACCGGCTGGGGCTGAACGGGCTGTTTGAAGACCTTTACGACATCGAAGCCGCGGATTTTACGCCCAAACCGCACCGGGCGGGGTTTGAGCGCTTCACCGGGCATTTCTCGATCGCGCCGCAAAGCACGGTGATGTTTGAGGATTCGGTCAAGAACCTGCAAACCGCCCATGAGATCGGCTTCACCACCGTGCTGGTGCATCCCCCCGTGGAAGCGCTCGCGGATGGCGCTGCGCCCGAACCGCTGATACATCCCGATCATATTCACTACGCCGTGGACTGCCTGCGCACCTTCCTGGGCGACTGGCATGTCGCTGCGGACACAGCAAAGAAGACGACGCCATGAACCATGATGCGCTGAAATCGGTCATCGACGCCGCCTGGGACATCCGCGACCAACTTACCCCCCAGACCCAGGGCGAGGTCCGTGATGCGGTCAACACCGCCCTCAACCAGCTCGACAGCGGCGAAGCCCGCGTCGCCAGCCGCGGCGAGATCGGCGACTGGGTGGTGCATGAATGGCTGAAGAAGGCGGTCCTGCTGTCCTTCCGTCTCAACCCCAACCGGATCATTCCCGGCGGCGCCGATCATGGCCCGTGGTGGGACAAGGTCGCCTCGAAATTTGAAGGCTGGGACGCTGCGGAGTTCGAGCGTGCAGGTTTCCGCGCCGTGCCCCCCGCCGCCGTGCGCCGCGGCGCCTTCATCGGCAAGGGCGTGGTGCTGATGCCGTCCTACGTCAATATCGGCGCCTATGTGGATGAAGGCACCATGGTGGACACCTGGGCCACGGTCGGCTCTTGCGCCCAGATCGGCAAGAATGTGCATATCTCCGGCGGCGCTGGCATTGGCGGCGTTCTTGAGCCTCTGCAGGCCAATCCGGTGATCATCGAGGACAATTGCTTCATCGGCGCCCGCGCCGAAGTCGCCGAAGGCGTGATCGTGCGCGAAGGCGCCGTGCTGGCCATGGGCGTGTACTTGAGCGGCTCCACCAAGATCATCGACCGGGCCACCGGCGAGATGTTCCGTGGCGAGGTGCCGCCCTACGCCGTCGTCGTGCCGGGCAACCTGCCCGGCGAAGACGGCAAGCCGGGGCTCTATTGCGCCGTCATCGTCAAACGCGTGGACGCACAGACCCGCGCCAAAACCTCGATCAACGCGCTGCTGCGCGATTAGACCCTAACTGACCTGTCAGGCATGGCGCCGCGCGCGAAAACGCCCTAAATCTGCGCCATGCTTGATCTGTCTTCGCTCACCGACCCCATCCCGCTCGCCCGCCGCCTGATTCAGGCGCCGTCCGTGACTCCCAAGGACGCGGGCGCGCTCGACGTGTTGTCAGAGGCGCTTGAAGCGCTCGGCTTCGTTTGCCAGCGGTTCAAGTTTGAAGAGGTCGACAATCTCTACGCGAGGCTTGGAAGCGCCGCGCCGGTGTTCTGCTTCGCCGGTCATACCGACGTGGTGCCCGCCGGCGATGACGCCGCCTGGAGCCGCGGTCCGTTCGAAGCGGAAATCGCCGATGACGTCCTGTGGGGACGCGGCGCATCTGACATGAAAGGCGCCATCGCCGCCATGGTCGCCGGCGTCGCCCGGCATCTGCAAAGCCAGGGCGCGCCCGCAGGCTCCATCGCTTTCCTGATCACCGGCGATGAAGAAGGCCCGGCGGTCAACGGCACCAAGAAACTGCTCAAGGCGATCACCGACAAGGGCGAAAAACTCGACCATTGCCTGGTGGGCGAACCCACAAACCCGCATCACCTGGGCGATACAATCAAGGTGGGACGCCGCGGTTCGTTGAACGGGGTGATCACGGTCACCGGCCAGCAGGGTCATGTGGCTTACCCTGAGAAGGCCGAGAACCCGATCCCTGTCCTGATCGACCTTTTGAACCGGCTGACCTCGCGCACCCTGGATGAGGGCGCACCGCATTTTCAGCCCTCAAATCTCGAGGTCACAACAATTGATGTGGGCAACGCCCCCCATAACGTGATCCCGGCCAGGGCCAGCGCGAAGTTCAATATCCGGTTCAACACCGCCCAGTCCGGCGATGATCTGAAACAATGGATACGTGAAGAAGCCGCCGCCGCTGAAAACGGCACGTTCTGCGAGATTGATCTCGATCTCACCGTCACCGGGGACGCGTTTCTGACCAAGACCGGCCCGTTCACCAGCTTGCTCCGCGACGCGGTCAAGGACCACACGGGACGCGAACCGGCGCTGACCACGGGCGGCGGCACGTCTGACGCGCGCTTCATCAAGGATTACTGCCCGGTGGCCGAATTCGGCCTGGTGGGCGAAACCATGCACCAGGTGGATGAGCGCGTGCCCGTCAGCGATGTGACCGGGCTCGCCGCGATCTATGCAGACGTGCTCGACCGGTATTTCAAGACGTTTCCATGATGAACCAAGCCCTCAAGGATATGCGCTCTGGCGTCGACGGCGTGTTTGCGCTGATGATGTTCAAGTCAGACTGGCGCAAGCACTTCGACATGAGCGTGACCGGCGTCGGCCGGTCCTTCATCGGCGTCGTTCTGGGCCTGCCCGCCTTCATCTTCCTGATCTACGGCATCAATTACTTCATCGCCGACAACGCCAGCTATTTCGAAGCGGACGCGAGCTATTCGCTTCTGGACGCCATGCTGAGCTGGGCGCGCTTCTGGCTGGTCTTCCCGGTGGTCGCCATGGGCATGGTGATGGTTCTGGGCGTGAAAGACCGCTACGCCAGCTGGCTGGTGACCCATAACTGGACGGTCTTGTTGCTAGTCCATGTCCAGGCGCTGATGCTGGCGCTCTACCCTGCCGGGCTGGCCGATGCGGGCGCCATGGGGCAAGTCACCTCGCTTTACAATTTCGTGCGCCTGTTCGTGCACTGGCGTGTGGCGCACGCCGCGCTGGGCTTGCCGCCCCTGCTGGCGGCGGCGGCGGCTGGCGTGCCCCTGATCATCGACTGGATGATCATGACCGTGACCTGAGGCCCGCACCGCGCTAGTTTCCCTCTCACATCGTCCTGGGGAGGGATATATGATCCGCACGTTTTCACTGGCCGCGCTGTCCTTCAGCGCTTGCTCGCTGGCGCTGGGCGCCTGTTCCGAACCGCTCGACCCGCAGGTTGCGGGTCCTGACGCCGCTGACCGGGTGTTCACCGGCGGCCTGATCTACACCGGCGTCGAGGCGAGCCCCACTGCCGAGCTGGTCGCAGTTGATGACGGACGGATCGTCTTTGTGGGCAGCGCCGCAGACGGTGAGGCGTTCATCGGCGAAGACACGCAGACCGTAGACCTGGCGGGCGCAACGCTGTTTCCCGGTTTCACTGACGCGCACGCCCATGTCATCGGCGTGGGCGAGCGCGAACGTACGCTGAATCTCGAAGGAACCGCCTCCGTCGCTGATCTGCAGGCCCGCATTGCGGAGGCCGCCTCGGACGCCAGCGCCTCGATCATCTCCGGCCGTGGCTGGATCGAAACCCATTGGCCCGAAGAGCGCTTCCCCAACGCCGCCGATCTGGATGCGGTCGAGGCCGAGCGTCCAGTCATCCTGGTGCGTGCGGACGGCCATGCGCTGGTCGCCAACACCGCCGCGATCGAAGCCGCCGGGATCACTTCGGAGACGCCTGACCCCGAAGGCGGCGCTATACTGAAAGATGAGAGCGGCCAGCCCAACGGCATGTTCATCGACACCGCGATGGCGCCCTTTGCGGCGCTGGCGGGCCAACCCGACGACGAGGAGCGTGAGACTCTTTATCGTCTGGGCGCTGAAGTGATGGCGTCCCAGGGCTGGACCAGCGTGCACGATATGAGCGTGCCCTATGCGGACGTGGACATCATGGCGCGCCTCGCCGAAGACGGCGCGTTTCCGATCCGCGTGTCGGTCTACGCCAATCCGGAAGACTATGACGCGGTCGCCGCCCAGGCCCCTCGCATCGAGGGCGATGGCCGGGTCGTGGCGCGCGGCGTGAAATTCTACATGGACGGCGCGCTCGGCTCCCGCGGCGCAGCACTGTTAGAACCCTATGACGACGCGCCGGACACCACCGGCCTGTTCCTGTCTGAAGAAGAGCGCGCGGAAGCGATGATGCAGCGCGCCTTGCAGGATGGCGTCCAGCTCGCCATTCACGCCATCGGCGATGCAGGCAATCGCGAAGTGCTCAACTGGATGGAGGATAGCTTCGCCGCCATTCCCGCCGAGGCGCGCGCCGTGGCCGAGCCTCGTTGGCGCGTGGAGCACGCCCAGGTGCTGCACCCCAACGACATTCCGCGCTTTGGCGAGATGGAGGTGATCGCCTCCATGCAGCCCAGCCACGCCATTGGCGATCTGCACTTCGCCGCCAGCCGCATCGGCCTGAACCGGCTGGAAGGCGCCTATGCCTGGCGGACGCTGATCGAGGACGGCGCGATGATCGCGGGCGGCTCTGACGCTCCGGTAGAGCGGGGCGAGGCGCGGATCGAGTTCTACGCCGCCGCCGTACGCCGCGATCTCAACGGCTTTGCCGACGAGCACTGGAATCTCGATCAGGCGCTGGATCGTGAAACCGCGCTGAAGCTGTTCACGATCTGGCCGGCCTACGCCACCTTCCGCGAGGACGAGCTGGGCACGATCGAAGTGGGCAAGCTGGCGGATTTCTCCGTCTTTGACCGCGATCTGATGACCGTGCCGGACGCCGAGCTGGCGGAGGCCCGTCCGGTGATGACGGTGGTCGACGGCGAGGTCGTCTGGCGCGCGGAGTAAACTCAGTCCTCAGCCCGGCGCGGTGAAGACGCCGCGCCGGCGAGGATGCCGCCATCCAGATGCAGATCTGTCCCGGTCATGTAGCTGGAAGCGCTTGAGGCGAGAAAGAGCGCCGCATCCGCCACTTCTTCAGGACGGCCGAAACGGCCCATGGGGATGCCAGCCTCCACATCCGCGACGGCGCGGTCGCGGGCGTCGCCTTCGCCCAGCATGTCCTCCCACATGGGAGTCAGCACGGCGGCGGGGAGAATGGCGTTGCAGCGAATGTCATAGCCTGACTGGGCGCAATAGAGCGCCACGGTGCGCGTATGGTTCAGGACCGCGGCCTTTGACGCCGCATAAGCGGCCGCGGCGGGAATGCCCACCACGCCCGAGCGCGAAGACAGATTGATGATTGAGCCGCCCTTGCGCGCCTTCATCAGCTTGATCGCCCACTGACAGCCCAGCATGACGCCATCGGTGTTGACCTGATGCACGGCGCGCCAGGCGTCCAGCGTCACATGCTCGGGATCGTGAAGGCTCGGCGCCTCACCGCCAAAGCCCGTGATGCCGGCGTTATTGACCAGAACATCCAGCCCGCCCCAGCTTTGCTCGACCCACTCCGCCGCCGCTGACCAATCGGCTGGCTCACCCACGTCCAGAGTTCGCGCGTGCGCCCGCTCGCCCAGTCGTGCGGCCAGCGCCTCGACGCCGGCGCCGTCAATATCGGTCAGAAGCACCTGAGCGCCTTCAGCCACGAACGCTTCAGCGATCGCAGCGCCAATGCCGCGCGCAGCGCCGGTGATCAGAGCGGTCTTGCCGGTCAATTGAGCCATGGGGCATCTCCTGTCGTCAGACAGGCTGCTTACCCGGTTCCAGCGCGTTGCGGAACCGGGCGCTCAAGCCAATGACTGAGCGAAAGCCGTCATTCAGCGCTTACTGGCGCGCCTGACACTCGCCCTCATGCACCACGCTGGCGCCCGCAGCGGCGGCGGTGCAGGCATTGCCGTAGGTCTGGCCGTCACAGCCGCAGACCGGGCGATACTCGCGGGTGCATATTTGCGGGCGCGCGGTGCAAACGCCCATCTGGTCCGCGGCGCCGCATTGGGCCGTGGGCGCGTAAGCGCAATAATTGGCTCCGGCGTCTGCGCCTTCGCACCTGACGCCCGCCATGCCGCCGCAGGCTTCGCCCAGCCCAACGACACGCCAATCGCCGCCCCCAGGGCCGCCATTGACCGGGCCGTCACCCGGCGTCGCAGCGCTACAGGCGCCCAGCACCAGAACCGCCAGTAAAGTCAGAATAGTCCGCATGTTCGTCCCCTTTGAAACGCCTAAGCCCTTTCAGCCTAGCATGGCTTGCTGACCCGTGCCTGAACGGCGCGCCATCAGAAAGCTGGCGTCCTGTGATTTGACGCGCGACACTGAAACGCACAGCGAGAGGATAGGTTCGATTATGACTGATGACCGCCAGCAGCCCGTCGACAGCCCGTTTCACATGCGCTCCACCGCCAAGGAGGTCGCCCAGGCCGCGGACCTGGCCGGAAAGACCGTGATCGTCACAGGCGGTTATTCCGGCATCGGGCTTGAGACCACGCGCGCCCTGTCTGACGCGGGCGCCCGCGTGATCGTCACCGTCAGGACGCCAGAGAAGGCCCGCTCCGCTCTGGACGGACTGCCGGTCGAAACCGTGACGCTCGACCTGATGGAACCCGACAGCGTCAAGACAGGCGCGCAAGAGATCCGCGCTCTGACACCGGACGGCATCGACCTGCTGATCAATAACGCCGGCATCATGGCGACGCCCTTGCGGCGCAACTCCAAGGATTGGGAGAGCCAGTTCGCCACCAATCATCTGGGCCATTTCGCGCTGTTCGCGCAGCTTTCCGACCTGCTGCTAGAACGCCCCGGCGCCCGCGTCGTGGCGCTGTCCTCGATCGCGCACCGGATCTGTGATGTGAACCTTGAAGACTGGAACTGGGACGCCGGAGACTACGAGAAATGGCCCGCCTATGGCCGCTCGAAAAGCGCCAACGCCCTGTTCGCGCTGGAGCTGAACCGCCGCTATGAGGATCGGGGCCTGAAAGCCTATTCAGTCCATCCTGGCGGGATCATGACCGAGCTGCAGCGCGATCTCGCCGATGAAGAGATGCGCGCCATGGGCTGGTTCAACGAAGACGGCACGACCAAGGATGTGTTCAAGACGGTCGAGCAAGGCGCCTCCACCACGCTGTGGGCGGCGACCTCACCCCTGCTGGAGGATCGGGGCGGGGTCTATTGCGAGGACTGCAATATCGGCGCGCTGAACCCGCCCGAAGGCGTGTTCTATGGCGTTCAACCTCATATCCGCGACGCCCAAACCGCACAAAAACTCTGGACGCTGAGCGAAGAGATTACAGGGCTGAAGGCGGTGTAAGGCTTTTACTCCGCCGCACTTCGGTCTAGGTGCAGGCCCGTAACCTGACAGCATTGATTTAGAGCCATGACCTTACGCCTCGCCTTCATGGGCACCCCTGAATTCGCCGCCGCCTCGCTCGCCGAGATTGTCGGCGCCGGTCATGATGTGGTCGCGGTCTACACTCAGCCTGCTCGTCGCCGTGGACGCGGGCAGGCGATGGTGAAAACTCCGGTGCATCAGCTCGCCGAGCTGTTCGGCCTGACCGTCCATACGCCCGAAAGCTTCCGCGACCCTGAGGTGATCGCCCAGTTCGAGAGCCTCGATCTCGATGCGGCTTGCGTCGTCGCCTATGGCCAGATCCTGCCGCAGCAAGCGCTCGATGCGCCGCGCCTGGGCTGTCTCAATCTGCACGGCTCGCTGCTGCCGCGCTGGCGCGGGGCGGCGCCGATCCAGCGCGCCATCATGGCGGGTGACGAGGTCACCGGCGTCCAGATCATGCAGATGGAGGCGGGGCTCGATACCGGCCCGGTGCTGATGAGCGAAGTGGTCCCCATTGCTGAGACCGACACCGCGTCCACCTTGCATGACCGGCTGATGAGCACGGGCGCCCAGCTCTGGCCGCGCACCCTCGCCGCGCTCGAGCGCGGCTCGCTCAGCGCAACGCCGCAAAGCGAAGAGGGCGTCACCTACGCCAGGAAGATCACCCGCGAGGATGCGCGCATCGACTGGAACAAGCCCGCCGGTGAAGTCGCCGACCAGATCCGCGGCCTGTCGCCTGTCCCCGGCGCGTATTTCGAACTGGAAACCGAGACCAAGCCGGTGCGCGTGAAGGTCCACTTCGCCCAACCTGAAAAAGGCGACGGCGAGCCCGGCGAGGTGCTGGACGACGCCTTACTGATCGCCTGCGGGCGCGGCGCGGTGCGCCTGACCCGGCTCCAGCGCGAGGGCAAGGGCGTGATGGACGCGAAGGCGTTCCTCAACGGCACGGACGTGCCCGCCGGGACGGTTTTGCGCTAATCATGCCGCGCTACAAGCTCACCATCGAATATGACGGCGGCCCGTTCGTGGGCTGGCAACGCCAGAAGAACGGACCCTCCGTGCAGGGCGCGCTGGAGCAGGCGGCGGAAAAGCTTGATGGCGCGCCGCGCGAGATTTATGGCGCGGGCCGCACCGATTCCGGCGTTCATGCCCTGGGCCAGGTCGCGCATGTGGATCTGGACAAGGATTTGCCCGCCGACAAGGTCCGCGATGCGCTGAACCACCATCTCAAACCCCATCCGATTGCGGTGGTGGAGGCCGAGCGCGTCTGCGATGATTTTCACGCCCGCTTCAAGGCGAACCGGCGCGGCTATATCTATCGCCTTCAGGCCCGCCGGGCGCCGCTGACCCTGACCCGCGGCCAGGTCTGGCGCGTCTCGCAAGCGCTGGATGTGTCGGCCATGCACGCCGCCGCCCAGCATCTGGTCGGCACCCATGATTTCACGACATTTCGAGATTCCCAGTGCCAGGCGGACAGCCCCGTCAAATCACTCGATCAGATCGCGGTGTTCCAATCGGGCGCGGAAATCCATGTGACGGTTGAAGCGATCAGCTTCCTGCATCGTCAGGTGCGTTCGATCGTTGGGTCTTTGGTGGAAGTCGGCTTCGGCAAATGGACGCCTGAGGATTTCAAGGCGGCGCTTGACGCCGCGGATCGCACGCGCTGCGGCCCCGTGGCTCCGCCGGACGGGCTTTATCTGGCGTTCGTGCAGTATCCAGGCGGGTTTGAGGCCTAGTCTTCGGCGCCCCAGGGCGCAGGCGGGGTCTCGACCGGCTCGGTGAGGTCAAACTCCACCGCGAAATGCCGGTTCGGACGGTCCAGCGCGTAGATGAAGCTGTCCTCGGAGAGGGTGATCGACCAGACATTCGCCATGGAAACCGGAATGCCTTCGCGCTCGAACAGCGCCTGGCTTTCGGCGTCCGCGGGGAAATCGGCGCGGATCGCGCCGGCAGGGCCGACCGTATCGCCGCCATACTGGGTCAGCACGTCTTCAGAGCCGTCTTCATGACGGTGATCATGCTTGAGGCGCAATCCGCCTTCAGGCAGACGCGTGATCACCCAGGTGCGCGAGCGGTCCTCGCCCACATGAAACGGCACGCGCAGCTCGGTTTCGCCGCATTCGCGCACATGCATGACAAGGCGTTCGGACGCGAAATCCGCATCGCGCTCATCTTCTGACGTGACTTCGCCCTCAAACGCCTGACCGCAATAGACGCTCAAGCGGTCAAACAGGTCCGGGTCTGACTGCGCGGCAGGCGCACAAGCGACAAGGATGAGCGGCGTCGCCGCCATCAGAACACGTGACAGGGTCATTCCGCCGCCTCTGCGGGCGCGCCGCGTTGCTTGACGAGTTTCTGGACTTTCTTGACTGCCCGCTCGCGCTTGAGACGCGACAGATAGTCGATGAACACCACGCCTTCGAGATGGTCCATCTCGTGCTGGATGCACACGGCGAACAGGTCTTCGGCGATCAGCTCGCGCTTTTCGCCGTCATAGTCGAGGAACTCGACCTTGACCTTTTTCGGACGCTCCACGCTGTCATAGATATCAGGCACGGACAGACAGCCCTCCTGATAGGGTTTGAGATCTTCTGTCAGCGGCGTGATCACCGGATTGACGAAGAAGCTCGGCGTGGTGCGTTCATCCGTCAAATCCATGACGATGACGCGCTTGTCCACGCCCACCTGGATGGCGGCCAGACCAATGCCGTCCGCTGCGTACATGGTCTCCACCATATCATCCATCAGGTCGCGAAGTTCATCATCCACCGCGTCGACCGGTTTGGAGACCAGCTTCAGGCGCGGATCGGGAACAGTGAGGATTTCTCGAATAGCCATGTCGCTTAGGTAATCGTGCAAAGGGTTAGGTTCAAGTTTGTCTGGCTGTCGCAGCGCCCCGATCAAACAAAGCGCTGGCTAACCTCGCCAGACGCGATAGCGTCAGGCTGCAAATTGAGGGGATCATACCATGAAGGCGTTCATTCTGGCAGGCCTGCTGGCCGCTGCGTCGCCCGCCGCCGCATTGTCTCAAGCATTAGAACCGGTGTCCCAGAGCAACATCGTCATTGGCGAGAGCTTCAGTCTGGACGCGCCAAGCCTGGGCGATGAGCGGGAGATCAATGTCTGGCTGCCACCCTTTTATGACGAGCTGGAAGAGCCACTCAACGTGGTCTACCTCGTTGATGGCGCGCAGGATCAGGACTTCGTCCATATCGCAGGGCTGGCGCAGCTGGGCGCGCTCAGCTGGCAGTATGAGCCCTTCATCCTGGTCGGCGTGCAGACGAAAAATCGTCTTCTCGAGCTGACGCGGCCCGCGGCCGATCCGCGCTATCAGGCCCAGTTCGAAGACCAGGGCGGGTCGGAAGACTTCCTCGCCTTTCTGACAGAGACCGTCATCCCCTTCATCGACAGCCGGTATGAGACGTCAGACCGTCGGGCGTTGATCGGGGAATCGCTGGCCGGCCTTTTTGTCACCGACACCTTCCTGTACGTGCCCGCGAGTTTCACCGATTACATCGCTGTCAGCCCGTCTCTGTGGTGGGATGAGCAAGCGACCGGCCAGGAAGCGGCAGCGCTTGTCGCCGCCCATGACGACGCCGAACGCAGCCTTTACATCACCATGGCTGATGAAGGCGGGACCATGCAGGCCGGGCTCGATCACCTTCTGGAGGCGCTTGAAGCCCACGCGCCGGAGGGGCTCGACTGGATCTATGTGGACCGCTCACAGACCGAAACGCATTCCACCATTTTCCATCCGGCGGCGCTGGACGCGTTCCGCACTCTCTTCACCCTGCCGCCCTATGAGTATGGCGAGACGCCCTGGTATCTGGTCGAAGGCGGCGAACCGCCTGCGGACGAAGATGCGCCCGGTCAGCCCTGATCGGTCTCAGGCGCGGACAGAAGACGCGGCGATTCATCGACCTGGGCGGGCGGCTCCACCAGCTTCATCTGGCCGTTGAGCTGGGCCATGTCGCGCGCCTTGGGCAGGACGCGGCTGTCAAACGAGCCCACGGCCTTGTTGTAATTGAGCGTCGCCGTCTTCAGCCCCGCGCCCACGCGGCCTAAATGGTCTGTGAACGTGGTCAGGCGGCTATACAGCTCATCGCCCAGCGCGGCGACTTTCTGGGCGTTCTGTTCGAGCTTTTCCTGACGGAAGCCGTACGCCACCGCCTTCGCCAGCGCCAATAGAGTGGCTGGCGTGGTGATGATCACATTGGCCTTGATGGCGTCGTCAAACAGGCCTGGATCTTCCTCAATGGCGGCGGAATAAAAGCTCTCGCCGGGGATGAACAGCGCCACAAAGTCGATCGCGCCGTCCACGCTGGCGGCGTATTCCTTTTTCGCGAGCTGTTTGACGTGGGTCTTCACCTGAGCGGCATGGCGGCGCAGCGCGTCGCGGCGGGTAGCTTCATCCTCGGCTTCCACAGCATCCAGATAGGCGGTCAGCGCCACCTTTGAATCGACCACGAACCGGCCCCCGCCCGGCAGCTTGATGACGAAGTCCGGCCGCAACGCCGCGCCTTCGCTGTCGCGGGTCTGATGCTGGGCGTCGTAATCAATGTTCTTGGTCAGGCCCGCCAGCTCGAGAATATTCTCCACCGTGCGCTCGCCCCATTGCCCGCGCGTGGTGGATTTGCGCTGCAAGGCGTTCACCAGCTTGGAGGTTTCCTTGTGCTGGTCGTTGAGCCCCTGAGACAACTTGGTGATCTGCTCGGCGATCGCGCCGGAATTGCGGGCGCGCTCCTGCTCCATCTTGTCCACTTGCTGACGGAACAGATCGAGGCGTTCGCGGATCGGATCGACCAGGGATTTCACACCGCCCTGGGCCTGCTCATGCTGGGTCTTGAAGTTCTGCTGCGCCTGTTCGAGCAGCTTTTTCGACGAAGCGTCCAGCGCTTCGTCCGCCAGCGTCTTGAACCGGTCCTGCATCTCCTGGCTCAGCGCCGTCAGGCGCTCGCGCTCGGCTTTCACCGCTGCTTCGCGCTCTTCCAGACGTTCCTTCAGCGCCTGCAATTCAGACGACGCCCGCTTTTCCGCCTGCCGCGTCTCTTCAAGCTGCTCTTCCAGCCCTTCAACGCGGGACGCCCGTGTCCGCGCCTCGGCCAACGCCTGCTCGGCTGCGTCGCGCATGGCGCGTTCACTGGCGAGCTCCGCTTTCAGCTCATTGACGCGGCGCGCCTCGGTCTGCGCTTCGCGCAACTCAAGCTGGGCCTCAGACAAAGCGCTCTGCCCGTCACTCAACTGGGCGCGCAAGCCATCCGCCTCACCCCAGGCCTTGCGCAGGATCAGCGCGCCCACGCCTCCCAAAACGAGACAGGCGCCGCCCAGGGCGATCAAGGCGATTGAAACGGGATCCATGGTGCACCTCGGCGTCAGAGCGGAACGAAACAGGACCATACATGAGTCCCGTTCGGCGCGCGCCTTGCATTTTCACCTGAAAGAAGACTTCAGGGGGTGAATGTGCGTCTGTTTGATACGCCTCTATCAGCACTCGGGAGCCGCGATCTCGATCGGTGGCGCGAACTCGCTCACCCGGGCGGCCGGCTGACCAGCCCCTATCTCCTGCCCGATTTCGCCCAGGACGTGGACGCCCAGCGCCATGACGTCCACGTCATCATCGCTGAAGAGAACAGCGCCCCGATCGGTTATTTCGCCTATCATGCGCCCCAGGGCGGCATTGCGCGCCCCGTCGGCGCGCCACTGTCAGACTATCAAGGCTTCGCCGCCATCCCCGGCTTCAAGGTCGAGGAGACAGCCCTTCTGTCCGCCATGGGCGCAGACGTTCTTGTGTATGATAACTGGCAAGGCGAGGCGCTGGGAAAGGTGCGGACTGAAACCCGCTCCTCGATCATTGATCTCAGCGATGGCGTTGACGCCTGGATGGCGCGCAAAGAGCAGACCCAGCACAAGCATTTCAAGAAACTGCGCCAGCGCCAGCGCAAGGCCGAGCGCGAGTTCGGCCCGATCCGCATCGTTTTCGGCGACCCGCTGGGCGAACGCTTTGAAACCCTGCGCGCCTGGAAGAGCGCTCAATACCGGCAGACGGGGTTGCTGGACCTGTTTGATATTCAATGGGTGGACGGCGTGATCCGCAATTGCGCGTCGCGCAGTTTTGGTCCCTTCCGGGGCCTGGTCGCGTCGCTCTATCTGGGCGACCGGCTGGCCGCGGTGGAAATGGGGATTGTCGCCGGCGATATCTATCATTCGTGGATGCCGGCCTATGACCCGGCGTTCAGCGCCGTCTCCCCTGGCCATCTTCTGTTGCAGGGCATTATCGAGGCCGCGCCCAATATGCGCATAAACCGCATTGATCTGGGCGGCGGGGAGCACGCCTATAAAGACGCCTACACCGATTATGAGACCGTGCTGCAGGGCGGTCGCGCCATGAAACCCAGCGCCGCGATGGCGGGCCTTCTCGCCTGGGACAGTGCGGAAGCGGCCTGTAAAATCCTGCCAGGTCCGCTCTCGAAAGCGCCGCTGAAGCTGCGTCGTCGCTGGGCGCATACGGCGGCCGCAGAGCCTGTGCTGACCCGCCGCGTCAAACGCATGGGCGAAGCCTTCCTCAAAGCGCCCCTGCGGCTGACAGCCTGACGCTTCAAGCCGATTGCATGTTTCATTTGGCGTCTGATCGCCTATCTTCCCCTCAAGTCAATTAGGGGAGAACGCCATGATCCGTTTCGCCGCCGCCAGCCTGAGCGTGCTGGCTCTGTCGTCCGCCAGCCATGCGCAGGATGTCATTGAAAGCGAACAAGCCGACTTCATCGTGGAAACCGTCGCGGGCGGGCTGGAATATCCCTGGTCCATCGCTTTCCTGCCGGACGGCGCATACCTGGTGACCGAGCGCGAAGGCCGGTTGCGGGTCATTGATGAGAATGGCCTGCGCGAAGCCCCGGTGAGCGGCCTGCCCGATGATCTGCTGGTCGAACGCCAGGGCGGCCTGCTGGACGTGGCGCTGGCGCCTGATTTCGCCACCAGCCGCACGATCTATTTCAGCTATGCTGAAGGGACCGCGGAGGCGAACAACACCGCCCTCGCCCGCGCTCAGCTCAGCTCAGACCTGACCACGCTGGAAAACGTCGAAGACATCTTCCACGTCAATTTTGAAAAAGCGCGCGGCTTTCACTTTGGCGGCCGCATCCTGTTCAATCCCGACGGCACGCTGTTTCTGACCCTGGGTGATGGCGGCAATTATCAGGACGAAGCCCAGAACCCGGAAAACCATCTGGGCGCGGTGGTCCGCCTCAATCTTGACGGCTCGATTCCAAACGATAATCCAGAGATCGAGAACGGCGCGCCGGGCGTCTACAGCTTCGGACACCGCAACGCCCAGGGCATCGCCCGCAATCCCGCCACCGGCTCGGTCTGGGAGCTCGAGCATGGCGCGCGCGGCGGGGACGAGATCAACATCCTGGCCTCAGGCGACAATTATGGCTGGCCGGTCATCACCTACGGGATCAATTACGACGGCACCATCATCACTGAAGACCGCGAACGTGACGGACTGACCCAACCGATCTGGTACTGGAATCCGTCCATCGCGCCGTCCGGCATGGATTTTTACACCGGCGACGCGTTTGAGCACTGGCAGGGTGATCTCTTCGTGTCCGCTCTGGCGGGCAGCAAGGTCGAGCGCCTTGAAATTGACGGAGACCGCGTCATCAGCGTCGAGCCTTTGCTGGCGGATATGGGCCAGCGCTTCCGCGATGTGCGCACCGGCCCGGATGGCGCGCTGTACGTGCTGACCGATGATTTTGAAGGCTCGGTCCTGCGTCTGGTTCCGGCCGAGGCTGACTAGCCCTCTCGCCTGCCTTCAGGGGGCGCCGATAAAAGAAAACCCCGCCGGTCAGACCGGCGGGGTTTTTTCGTCTCGTCTGGCCTTGGTCTAGAACTGCTTGCGCAGCGTCACGCCATAGGTCCGAGGCTGGTTCGGGTAGCCCGAGAAGGAGCCGGACTGAAGCGTCGTCGGGAAACCTGAGGTGTAGTACTCGTCTTCATTCAGGTTGCGGGCCCAGAGGAGCGCTTCCAGACCGTTATCCAGATTCACGCCGACCGCCGCATTCAGCGTGCCGACCTGACGCGTGATGGTGTCAGGCAGGTTCTCCAGCAGTCTGACTTCTGACTCGTACTGGTAATCAGCGCGGACAAACGCCTCGCCACCTGAGAACGGACGCATATAGGTGAAGCCGAAGGATCCCGCGAACTCCGGAATTCCCGCCACAGACTGGCCGGAGAGGTCGCCACGACCGTCAGCGACTCCATCCGCCAGATCAACCTGACTGCCCGTCACCACAGGCGCGCCTGGATAATTGTCATATTCAGCGTTCATCCAGATGCCCGACAGGGTCAGGGTCAGTCCGGGGATGGCCGGCGGATTAATGGTGCTGTCAAATTCCAGACCCTGGCTGGACTGCTCACCGGCGTTGATGACAGCAAACCCGGCGCCCTGGAAGACCGAAGACTGGAAGTCTTCAATGGTCTGATCAAAAAGCGCCACATCCAGGGAGCCCCAGGAGAAGCGCGTCTTGAAACCGACTTCCAACGTGGTCGTGATTTCAGGACGGGCGAAGCGTTGGTTGCCCGCAACCCCAAGCGCTTCCGCCGTATTCACCACGGTCGGAAGACCCAGCGCATTGTCAGCCGCCAGTTCGCCAGCAGCGCGCAAGGCGGCGATGTCGTCGGTGTCGGGCCGCGTATCCGGCGTCAGATTCCACGACGAGGCTTTAAAGCCACGCGCATAGGAGACGTACACGTTCGTCCGGTCCGTCGCGTCATACGCCAGGCGGAAGGTGTAGGGCACATCGTTATCGCTGGTTTCACCCGACTCGACCGAGTTGGGGAATGGGGTCAGCGCGCCCAGCGGCTGCAGGCCGAGCTGGAAGAAATCCAGAAGCGGGTTGGCCAGAGGCAGACCGGTCAGCGGATCCACCACCACGCCGTTCACCAGCACGCCGCCATTGCCCAGAGCGGTAGAATTGAACGTGGTCGAGGCGTTCACAAACGCACCGAAGACGCCGGGTTGAGCGGCCGCAAATGCGCCCACTTGCGTAGGGTCATTGGGATTGACGCCCACGCTCTGCAGGAAGCTGCCCAGACCCAATTGAACGAAGTTCAGGTCCGAGAACGGGTTCGTGCGGATCACATTGGTGAAATCAACTTCCTTGTTGGTTTCGAAGTAAGCGAGACCCGCAGTCAGAACCAGACGCTCGGTCAGATTGAAATCCACCTGGCCGAAAATCTGGAACTGTTTGTCCGACTGCTCCGCCGTGAACCGCGTGCCGCCGCCTTCTGCATAGAAGGTGCCCGGCGCAAAGCCGAGCGGGGTTTCAAACGCCGCCAGAGCGCCGCCGGTGAGAATGTCCACATAGGCGCGCGCGTCGGCGCCATAGATGCGGGCGTCCTCGACATTCATGCTTTCATCGGAATAGAACGCGCCCAGCAAGAAGAAGGCGCGATTGTTCCAATCCCCGGTCAGGCGGAATTCCTGGGTGAAGGTATCCACATCAAGCCCGCGGATATTGGTGCCCAGAATATCAAGATCGGTGAAGTCGCCTTCATAGTCGACAAAGTCTTCATACTGACGGAAAGCGGTGATGGAGCTGAAGGTCAGGCTGTCGCTGAGCTCCCAGTCCGCCTGCAAGGAAATGCCCGAGTTCTCGATCTGGTTCTGGTTCGCCACATTCGTCGCGATCTGATACTCGAAATCCGGGCCAGCAGAGGTCTGGCCGCCCAAGAGCCCCCGGATCGCCGGGCCGGCCGCTCCGTCGGTGATCCGGTCCGTCCCGCAGCACTGCTCGTCAATTTCATCGTAATCCACGATCAGACGCAGTTCGAGATTATCGGTCGGCAGCATCAACAACTGGCCGCGAACCGCCCAGCGATCGCGATCATTGTAATCGCCGCCCGTGCCGACATTGTCATAATAACCGTCACGCTGGTTCATGCTGCCGGACAGCGAGAACGCAACATTCTCAGACAGAGGCCCGGTCACGGAGCCCTTGAGAATGGACTGGCCGTAATTGCCGAACGTCACCTCGCCCTGACCGCCCCATTCAAACGCAGGCTGCTCGGTGATGATGCTGACCACGCCAGCGGTGGCGTTCTTGCCAAACAGGGTCGATTGCGGCCCCCGCAAGACCTCGACACGCTCGATGCCCATCAGGTCAGACAGAACAGAGCCTGCACGCGGGCGGAACACGCCGTCGATATACACAGCCACGGACGGCTCGATGCCGGGATTGTTGGCGCCATTGCCCTGCCCGCGAATAATGAAAGTGGCGTTCGAGCTACGCTCCAGCTGGCTCACCCGCAAGGACGGGACGACAGATTGAAGGTCGATCGCGTCGATGATCTGCGCGTTCTGGATGGTTTCAGCCTGCACGACGGACACCGCGATCGGCACTTCCTGCAAGGTCTGTTCACGCTTCTGAGCGGTCACCGTGATGACATCAGGTTGCTGAGCTTGAGCGATGCCGGTCAATCCGGCGGCGAGAGCGGTCGCGCCAAGCGCGACCGACCTGATCGAGTGCTTCATAGTGTCCTCCCCGTCGCCCGGCAGCTTTGGTGCTGCACACTTTGTTTTGGCGATAGCAAACGCAGGATAGTAATATCATCATTACGTTAGCAAGCAGGGAGCCTTATTATTGCTCAAATTTGGCTTCAGTGCGCCATTGATGCCTCAGCAGCAGGTGCAGCAAATGCACTACTCTTATTCTTTTTTCCATTTGAAAATGCAGAGGTAAACAACGCTTCGCACTGCATGATCCGATACCTGCTGCTGCGCCCTGGTCCAGGTCTCCACTCGAGACAATCGCCCCTGCAAGCGCCGCCCGCCTCCTCCGGACAGACCTGCGCAATAGCTAGAGCCAGCCCTTGCGGCGGAACCACCAGACCAGACCGCCCGCCAGGCCCAGACACGACGCGCAGACCAGGGCGAAGGCATAGGGCCAGTGCGCGCCGGGAAGGCCGCCCACATTGATCCCGAGTAGCCCGGTCAGAAAGCCCAGCGGCAGGAACACCGCCGCGACGACGCTCAAGAGCAACATGGCGGCGTTCATCTCTTCAGCACGCGCATCCACCATCTGATCATTGAGGATGGAGCTGCGCTCTCGGATCATGTCGAGCTCCTCCACCAGACGGGCCAGCCTGTCAGCGGTTTCACGCAAAGTGACCCGCACACGGGGATGGTGAAGCGGGCCCGCATCCTCCAGCGACAGGCGCGCCATAATATCGCGTTGCGGCGTCAGATAGCGCCTGAGCGTGATTGTGGTGCGGCGGATCTCCGCCAGCTCGCCGCGCAGCCGTGACGCCCTGTCCACGCTGCGCTCTTCAAGATCGTCGATCTCATCGACCAGCGCCTCCAGCACCGGCTCCATCCGCGCCGTTAATCCTTGAGACAGCGCACATACAAGATCGGCTGGCGTCGCGGGAGCTGAGCCCCGGGCCATCTGCTCGGCCATCTCAGACACCGCCATCAGACGGCGCAGACGCGTGGTGATCACCAGCCGGTCTGTCACCCACAGCCGAAGCGACACCATGTCCTCGGGGTCGGAATTGGGGTTCAGATTGACCCCGCGCATGATCAGGATCAGCCCGTCCGCATGTTCAGCCATGCGCGGGCGTGTATCGGCGCGCATCAGCGCATCCGCCACCACCGGATCAGCCTGTTCGGAGATCCAAGCAAAGGCGTTCGGGTCGCTCAGGTCCAGATGCACCCAGCGATAGCCGCCAGCTGGCGGGCTCGTGTCCAGGTCGGTGACCGCCTTGGCGGCGCCAGCCTCGGAGACATCATACGCGTGAATGGGTTTGGGAGCAGCCATGAGACATCCTGACGACGAGGACGAGGCGCCTAGAGCGCCGCATCAAACAAGGACAGCATCCTCGCCCAGGCGGCGTTCGCCGCCAGAGCGTTATGCTGGGTACGCTGGCTGCACATGAAACCGTGAGCAGCCTCATAGCGATAAAGCGACAGCTCGGGCTTCACCGCAAGCATGGCTCGTGTCACCTCATCAGGCGTATGCCGGTCATTGTGCGCCAGATGAACCTGAACCTGACCCTGCGGCGCGCCATCCAGATGGTCCGCCATGCGTGTGGGATAAAACAACGCCGCCGCCTGGACAGGGTTCCGGCACGCCGCTCGCCAACCCTGACCCCCGCCCCAACAAAACCCGATGACGGCGGCAGGCTGTCCCTCCAGCGCGTCAAATGCAGCGGCTATGTCCAGGTCCAGCAAGCTTTGATCGGTCTTTCCCACTGCCGCCAAGCCAGCTTCCGCATCGTCATATGAGATCGGGCGCGAGACGCCGGTTCGCGCAAACAAATCCGGCGCGATCGCCAGATATCCCGCCTCGGCCAACCTTTCGCAGATCTGGGTGATATGACCGGTCAGGCCGAAAATCTCCTGCAAGACCACGACGCCGCCTTTCACCGTGCCGTTCGGCTCGGCGCGCCAGGCGGAGTGCTCAAAGTCATCATCAGAGATCAGGCTTTGAAAGCGAGCGTGCATGATACCCTCCTGCCGAATACGAAAAACCCCGAGCCAGGGCCCGGGGTTTTCAGTCAGACATGTTGATCGCCTAGGCGCTGGCGGCGCTGATCTCGTCAGCCGGATCGCGCAGCACATATCCGCGGCCCCAGACCGTTTCGATATGGTGATCGCCATTGGTGGCCGAAGCGAGCTTCTTGCGGAGTTTGCAGATGAAGACGTCGATGATCTTCAGCTCCGGCTCGTCCATGCCGCCATAAAGATGGTTGAGGAACATTTCCTTGGTCAGGGTCGTGCCCTTGCGCAGGGAGAGCAGCTCCAGCATCTGGTATTCCTTGCCGGTCAGATGCACGCGCTGGCTGTTCACTTCGACGGTCTTGGCGTCGAGGTTCACGGCGATGTCGCCCGTCTTGATGATCGACTGGGAGTGACCTTTGGAACGGCGCACCACGGCGTGGATGCGGGCGATCAGCTCTTCCTTGTGGAAAGGCTTGGTCATGTAGTCGTCAGCGCCCGAGCCGAGGCCGCGCACCTTGTTATCGATGTCGGCATTGCCGGACAGGATCAGGATCGGCGTATCCACCTTGGCCACGCGCAGGGTTTTGAGCACGTCAAAACCGGGCATGTCCGGAAGATTCAAATCCAGAAGAATGATGTCATAGTCGTAGAGTTTGCCGAGATCGACACCCTCTTCGCCAAGGTCCGTCACATACGTGTTGAAGCCCTCGGACTTCAACATCAGTTCGATACCTTGCGCTGTCGCGCGATCATCTTCGATCAGCAGAACCCGCATCGGTTCCCTCCCATGTCCGACGCACGAATCACCGCCTTCGTACGACGTCACAACCGTTAACCTTGTTCGCTATCAGAGGCGAGAAACCCTTATGGGAAGTTAACGACTGTTTGACTCAGCGGATGGAATCGAGTCCTGCGCAACAAGTCGCGCAATAAATCCTATTTTAATCATGAGCTTGGTTTTTTCTGAAAAAACTCACGAATCGTAAAAAAGCGCCTGCGAGGACCCCGCAGGCGCTTTTCAAAATCGTGGAAAACTCGGAAAAGTTCAGGCGTTATTCCGCCGCCTGCAAGAGCGCCGGGGCGAGCGCCGCCAGTAGCGGACTCCACTTGTCGCCGGCGTCATGAACGCGGCCGTCATAGAGGATGCGATCCTCGTATCCGCTGATCCACAACGCGTCCGGATTACGCCGCGCAATGACGATATCGCTCTGGCGATCCGAGTAGGGAGTCCTGTGAAGACGGAAGATCACCAGCCCGTCCGCCAGAGCCTCTCCCAATTCACCGCCCAGCGCTCGCAAGCGCTCATCCCCGTCAATGACGGAGACCATCTCCATCTTGCCCGCCTCGGTGGACAGGGCGAAGCGCGAGCGCTCGATCCCTGACAGGCCGTGCTGACTTTCAGCGTGGAGCTTCCAGGCTTTCTCCACCGGCACGGCGAAGGCGCGAAAGCCCTCGATCTCGCGGCACTGGAAGAAATAATGGTTGTTGACGCCCATGCGCTTCAATTCGCGCTGCATCAGGCGCAAAGCGTCCGCATCGTCATTGACCCCGTCAATGATCGGCGTCTGGTTCTCAAGCGTCACGAAGGGCCGTGATTTGAGCCGGGTCGCCGCCCGCTCCACCAGCGGGTTGCGCAGATAACCGCCACGCTCATTGCGCACATACTCGCCCGCATCGTCGAGGCGCAGGAATTCGTCCACGTGGGTGAAGTGAACCATGAAGGCGACCAGCACATTGGGGTGCACTTCATGGAAAAGGTCCAGCATCTCGAAGAAGTTGTCGTCAAAGCGCTCGGGGAAGAACGCCATCTCCTTGGTGCCGATGCGGATGACCTCAACCCCGGCTTCCGCCAGACCGTTCAGATAGTCAAAGAGGTTGCGGTTGGACAAAACCATCGGATCGCCGCCCGAAAGCAGCACTTCGCGCACCTTGGGTTTGTCGGTGATCTCGCCGCGTTCGACCTTGGCGTTGTGGGTCTCGATATAGTCCTTCACCTCGTGGATCGAAGCGGTGTCCTTGCCCGTCTTGCCGGTCAGAAAGTCAGACCGGTAGCAATACCGGCACCAGCTTGAACAGGTGCGCACCACATAAACCAGGCATAGCTCGTACTTATGCAGCAGGCCGGGAATGGGGCTGTATTTGAGCTGGTTGGACGGATCCGCCTCGCCCGACAGATCATCCATTTCCTCGGGGCGGGCCTTGATCAGGTTCTTCACGGCGTCCGAGCGTTTCGCGAGATTGAGATAATAGCCCGTCGCGCGCGGCGGCAGACGATCAGACACCCCCGCCTCTTCAAGCGCGTCCAATTCGTCAGAAGAGTATATCGCGGCGCCGCCCTCGCTGAGATATTTACGATAGCGCGGCAGATCGTGGACGACGTAGCGATTGAACTTGCTTTCGTCGATGCGCGCATAAAGATTGTCTTTATTTTGACGCGAAACGGCTTTTTTCTTCGGGCGCGATCCTGCGATGCGCACAGTCTTGGCGTTGAGCGACATGTGGCTTCCTCGTCGTCGAATACTCGGCGGCGGCGTCTGCGCCAGCGATGTGAACTAGTGAGAGCCACCGACCGGCGGCCTCTCGAACGCGCGTCAGAGCTTTTCTTGAAAGCCTCGATCAGCGGCGTATCGGCTCGCAATCAGGCGCGTGGTCGCGTCAGCGCGTCACGGCGGCCCCTAAAGCCAAGGGGAACATAGTCATTCGCACTCAAAAGAAAACAGTCCTACGGTAGAATCTTGCCACAGCGATTCATGCCGTTTGCGCAGCGACGTTTACGCGGCTGAAACCGCGTTTGGGTTAAGTATGGGTTCAAGTCGGGCAAAACGCCCGCAAGCAAACGCGAGAAGTGCGGTGGATAGCCTGATCGACCGGATCTCCAATCTGGAGACCCGAACGTTCAAAGGCCGCGTATCAGCGGTCAACGGCCTGTTGGTCGAGGCGGAGGGGCCGGCGATGGCCCTGACCCTTGGCGCGCGCGCACATCTTGATGGTCCGGTGAAAGCCAGTTTCGAAGTTGTCGGCTTCCGGGGCGAGACCGCCCTGATGATGGCCTATGATGATCTGACGGGCGTGCGCCCCGGCGCGATTGCGACGCTCGACCCCCGTGGCGCGGCCATCCGTCCGCACAAGGCGTGGCTTGGCCGGGTGATGGACAGCTTCTGCCGCCCGCAAGACGGGCTGGGTTTCCTGCCTGAGGGCGATGTTGAGTATGCGCTGAAAGGCCGTCCGCCCAGCGCTCATACTCGCCAGCGCCTGGGCGAACGCCTGGATCTCGGCGTTCGCGCCATGAATGTGTTCACCCCGATGCGGCTCGGCCAGCGCCTGGGCGTCTTCGCCGGCTCGGGCGTGGGTAAATCCGTGCTCTTGTCGATGCTGGCGCGAGGCAGTGAAGCGGATGTCATCGTTATTGGCCTGATCGGCGAACGGGGCCGCGAAGCGCGCGAATTTGTCGAGGACGTGCTGGGCCCGGAAGGCCGCGCGCGTTCCGTCGTCATCACCGAAACCTCTGATGCGCCAGCGCTGGCGCGTCGCCGGGCGTGTTACACGACCATGGCGGCGGCGGAATATTTCCGTGATCAGGGCCTGAATGTTTTGTGCCTGATGGATTCAGTCACACGCTTCGCCCTGGCGCAGCGCGAGATCGGCCTGGCCGCCGGAGAGCCGCCGACGACGCGCGGCTACACGCCGTCTGTCTTCGCCGAACTGCCCGCGCTTTTGGAGCGCGCTGGCCCCGGCCCCAACGGAACCGGCACGATTACGGGCCTGTTCACCGTGCTGGTGGACGGCGACGACCATAACGAACCCATCGCGGACGCCGTCCGCGGTATTCTGGACGGCCATATCGTGATGAGCCGGACCATCGCCGAGCGCGGACGCTATCCCGCGATCGACGTTCTGAAATCAATTTCTCGCTCCGCGCCTGAGGTGTATGCGCCCGAAGAAGCGCCGCTTGCACGCGAAGCACGAAAACTCCTCGCCGCCTATGCGGATATGGAGGAGCTGATCCGACTGGGAGCCTATTCCAGCGGATCAAACCCGGAGGTGGACCGGGCGATTGCGGTCAATGAACCGCTCGAAGCATTCCTGGGTCAGGGCAAAGACGAGACCTCGTCCATTGATGAGAGTTTCGCAAGCCTGGCCGGGATATTGGGTGATGGATAGGGATAAGACATGGCGACACGTTCTCACGCACCGCTGATCCGGCTGGCCCGGTTCAAAGTGGAAGAACTGCAAAAGCAAATGGCCGAGATCGAACGCGCACGCGCCTCGATCAACGACCAGATCGACCGGCTTGAGGAAAGCGTTCCTGAAGAGCAGGCGATCGCAGATGAAAACCGTGACGGCTATCTGGCCTATGGCAGCTATGCCCGCTCGGTGATTCAGCGCAAGGACAAGCTGCGCACGTCTTTGGGTGAAGTGGACGCCCAGGCGGATGAATTGCGCGGACGCCTGGAAGCGGCCTTCGCCGATCTCAAGAAATACGAATTGCTCGAAGAACGACGTTTGCTGCGCATTCAGGATGCGCTCAAGGCCGCCGAGCAAGCCGAGATGGACGAGATCGCAAGCCAGATGCGACAGCGCGCGCAGTAAGGCTCTCTCGCGCCACACCTGATTTCCGAACATCGCCTGACGCGTGTCAGGAGAGTTTTAGCTTGCCCTCATTTGTTACCAAGGTATTAATTCCTCAGGGGATGAAGGACTTGGGCAGGTCTATGACGGGGCGGCGCATATTGGAATTAAGTCTGGCCGCCATCATTGGCGGCGGCGGGCTTTTTGCGGCTTTTGCTCCAGGCGCCGCGCCCGAGGCGCCTATCCACGATCTCAGCCCCGAACTAACGGGCCGCTCTTTGCCCACGCCGCGGCTTAACCCCGCCTCACTTCAAAACCCTGACTTTTATCGCGATTTACGCATTTCTGACGCCTCACGCCGGGTCGCCAACGCAATCATGGCGCCGACCAGCAGAGCGCAGACATTCACCCCTCGCTCCGAAACTCGAACGCCCGAAGCCTCCATGGAAGGCTTCGCCGTCTCGCCGCGGGCCCACTCTGAATCCGGGGATGGCTGGTCTGCGACCGCTCTGGGCATCCAGGTGCGTGTTTCACCCGATACCGGCGCAGCCGAGCCGAACTGGTGGATTGTCGGCGGCGCGGGTCGGGAAAGCTATGCTGTCTCACCTGAAGGCTTGCGCGAATACACGCTGGCGCCGTTCTCATCTGAAACGGTGATCGGCGACACCCATCTGGGCGTCGCCGTCAAATTGTCAGACCGCGCCCATGCGAGTTTCGGCTATGTGCGCGAGAAGCGTGAGTTTCATCTTGGGCGTGAAGACTGGGAGGAAGAAGAACACTTCCTCGGCGTCGGCCTGCACGCGCGCTGGTAGCCCCGATCAGGCGGCGTTGGTCAGCTTCGCCGCCATCGCCGGCTTGGCGTAAAGGCCGCGATGGCCGCTGATCGGACGCAGATTGTCCGTCAAACCCACCACCGTCTCAGCGGCGCCGAGCAGCAAGAAACCGTCATCGGCCAGCAGCGACGCCAGACGATCCAGGATTTTCGCCTTGGTCTGGATATCGAAATAGATCAGCACATTGCGGCAGAAAATCACGTCCATGCGACCAAATCGCGAAAAATCGTCAAGCAGGTTGGCCTGCTCAAACCGCACTTTCTGTCGCAATTGCGGTTTGATCCGCCAGGAATCGCCCACCTGATCAAAGTTCTTCACCAACCGCTGGATCGGCAAACCACGTTGCACTTCAAACTGGGTATAGATCCCAGCCTTGGCCTTCTCCAGAACCGGCGCGCTCATGTCGGTCGCCAGAATGTCTGCGTTCAGGCCGGGAATCTCATCCAGCAGCATGCCCAAAGAATACGGCTCCTGGCCGGAGGAGGCTGCGGCGCACCAGATTTTCAGGGACCGCCCCATCCGCGCTGACTTCAGCGCCGGCGCGATGACGTTTTCAAACAGGTCGAAAGGCGTCTTGTCGCGGAAGAAGAACGTTTCGTGGGTGGCCAGCGCTTCACTCGCCGCAACGCAAATCCGGGTATCGCCGCGCATCATGGCGTCAATCAACGCCTCGACAGACGCAAAGCCTTCCTTCCGCGCAAGCGGGCCCAACCGGCTATCGACCAGGTAGGCTTTTTCCTGCCCCAGAACCAGGCCGGAACGCTTGCGAACATCCTGACAAAGAAAGTCAAACTTGTTGGAAGGAAGAGCGCTCATAGCGGTCCTTTCAGGCGCCGGGACAGCTCCGGGCCAATATCTTTCAGGCTTAAGATCTGGTCTGCGAGTCCCGCTTCGGCCACCGCGCCCGGCATGCCCCAGACCACGCTGGACGCCTGGTCCTGCGCGATCACCTGGCCGCCGGCTTCACGGATCGTGCGAGCGCCGTCGCGTCCATCATGCCCCATTCCGGTCAGCACGACGGCGAGCACGCCGTTGCCTGCAACCTTGGCGCAGCTGTTGAACAACGGATCCACGGCGGGACGGCAGAAATTCACGGGCGGGGATTGGTCGATATGGGTGCTGATCACCCCATTGGCGGACCGCAGAGTCATGTGGAAATCACCCGGCGCGAGATAGATGCGCCCCGGACGCAGCGGTTCGCCTTCCTTGGCTTCGGCCGCTGGCATTCCAAGCTTGCTCAGATGTTCGGCCAAAATCGCGGTGAACAGCTTGGGCATGTGCTGAGTGATGACGATGGGTACTTTGATATCCCGCGGCAATGCGGCGATGACTTCGCGCAGCGCCTGCGGGCCGCCTGTAGACGACCCGATCGCAATCAGGCTGGGCTTTCGCGCTGGCGCAACAGGGCGCGGTGTCGCCGGACGCACAGCCGCCGGACGCGGCGCGACGCCTGCAGACCGCGGGCTGAGCGCGACCAGCTTGTCGAGCAATTCCTTGCGATAGGCTTCCGCTCCGGCCACGCGGCCGGCTTCAGGCTTGGGCGCATAGTCAGCCGCCCCCAGAGACAAGGCGCGCATGGTGATCTCGCCGCCCTTCAGGGTCAGCGTCGACGCCATCACGACCTTGGCCTTGGGGCACGCCTTGAGGATCTGCGGCAGCGCGGTCAGCCCGTCCATACGCGGCATCTCGATGTCGAGCACCACAATATCGGGCTGCAGCTCTGCAGCCTTGCGCACGCCCACTTCACCGTCTGCGCAGGTCGCCGCCACTTGCAATCTGGAGTCGGCTTCGATCCAGCGCGAGACCAGACCGCGCACGACGGCGCTATCATCGATGATCAGGACGCTGGGCAAACCGCTCCGGCCGGCTGGAGAAGGAGAAACGCTCACGAAAGCATCCGTTCTAGACCAGGCCGGTCTCTGCAAATTTGGATTCGATGATGTCGCCGTCAAACGGCTTCATGACGTATTCATCAGCGCCCGCGCGCAGCGCCTGGGTGATATGGGCCATATCGTTTTCAGTCGTGCAGAACACCACGACCGGTTTTTTCCCATTGGGCTCTTCGCGCAGTTTGATCAGGAAATCGAGCCCGTTCATCACAGGCATGTTCCAGTCGAGAAGCACAGCGTCAGGCATGGTTTTCTTGCAAAAATCCAGAGCCTGCTGACCGTCGGCCGCCTCTTCACAAGTGAAGCCGAGATCTTCGACGATCTTGCGCGCCACTTTCCGGATCACCCGGCTGTCATCCACTACAAGGCAGGTCTTCATACCCATGCTCCTCGATTAAGCCGCAAGTCCGGCTTGCCAGGCGATCAGCGCTCTGATGTCCAGAACCGCCAAAAGGTCTTTTTCCAAGCGGTGCACCCCTTTGAGCAGGGCGCGCCATTGCGGGTCCAGGTGTGCGGGGGTCGGTTCGAGCGTATCGGGCTTCAGCCGCATCACTTCTCCGACCTGATCCACCAGCACGCCAAACAGCTCGGTGCCTTCTTCAAGGCCCAGCGCCATGGCCGATGCGCCAGGTTCACGCGGCGGCAAACCCAGACGATGGCGGGCGTCCACGGCGGTGACGATACGGCCGCGCAGGTTCAACAGGCCAGCGACCTCGCCCGGCGCACGTGGCACGGACGTGACGTCTTGCGGAGAAAACACCTCCCGGATCTGCTTAACTTCGACGCCGAACAGCTGATCGCCGATCCGGACCGTGACGTATTCGAAGCTATCTTCAACAGACATGCCTGTTCTCCTCTAGGCCGCGCTGCGCGCTGCTTGGTCCAGCGCTGCGATCAGGCCGCCACGATCTCCAGCCGGCATGATGGCGACAAAGCCATCACTCGGCGTGGCGTAATCGTGCTCACCCACGCCCAGTCTAGGCACATTGGTGTAAACGCCTTCTTCCTGAAGACGCGCAAGTGCAGCCGGGTCGCCGACGAGCACATCATATTCCGCGCCCATGGTTGCGGCGTCGCGCGCTTCGTGCAGACCGCCCGCCACCGTCACGTCATAACCCGCCGCCGCCAGAAGCGGGGCCAGCATGCGTCGGGAGAAGGCGTCCGCCTCCACCAGCAGCACCGCATTGCGACCCGTGCCGGTCCGGCCCTTGCGCTGCGGCGCGCCAGCCCAGGCGCGTTGCATGTGCCAGGCGATGTCGAGGACTTCGGTCGCCTTGCCCTTGATGATGGCCGAGCCGATCACGCCGGGACGCTCGGATCCCATTTCCAGGTCGAGACGCTCTTCCACCACATCGAGAATTTCGTCCACGGCCACGCCCGCAGACCGGCCATCCTCGGCGAACACCAGAACCGGCTGTCGGCCTTCGGTCTTGAAGGTGTCCATGCCGCCCGCATGCGCCAGAGGCAGCAAGCGTCCACGATACTGAACCACGTAACGGCCATCGGTCTGTTCGATGGTGTTTGATTCAAAGTCTTCCAGACGCGTGATGAGGCTGACAGGAACCGCTTTCGGCTCTTCACCGCCCGCACGCACCAGCAGCAGACGCTGTCGGCCATTGGCGCCATTCGCTTCGGCCGCATCCTCTGCGGTCGCGTCGCTCTTCTCCTCATCCTCAGCGGACGAGGTTTCCTGAGCCAGACCATTGGGATCCAGGATCATGATGACCGAACCGTCGCCCAGAATGGTCGCGCCGGAGAACACGTTGATGCTGCGCAGCGGTCCGGAGAGCGGTTTGACCACGATCTCTTCGGTGTCCAGAACATCATCGACCACCAGGCCGATCTTGCGGCCCGCCGCCTCCAGAACGATGACATAACCCGTCATCTCATCCGCAGAAGTCGGCGGAGCGGTGTTGAGGACTTCGGTCAGCGCAATCACAGGCAACAGACGATCCCGCAGGCGGATCATGTTCGCGCCGTTCAGCGTTTCGACTGCGATAGAAGAGCCGGCGCCCACACGGACCAGCTCACGCACGGAGAGCTGAGGAGCAGCAAAGCGCTGTTCGCCCGATTTGACGATCAGTGCGGAGACGATCGCCAGCGTCAGCGGGATCTTGATCGTGAAGGTGGTGCCTTTGCCCTGTTCGGAGAACAGTTCGATGGACCCGCCGATTTGTTCGATATTCGTCCGGACCACGTCCATGCCGACGCCGCGGCCGGACAGGTTGGTCACAGCGGCCGCCGTCGAGAACCCCGGAGCGAAGATGAAGCGCTGGATCTGCGCCTCGCTCATCGTCTCCATTTCGGCTTCGGTGGCCAGGCCCTTCTCAAGGACCTTTTCACGAATTTTGACAGCGTTCAGACCTCGGCCATCATCCGTGATCTTCATGATGATGGCGCCGCCTTCGTGATAGGCGGACAGTTTCACAGTGCCCATTTCGCTCTTGCCGGCGGCCACCCGTTCCTCGGGGGTCTCCAGGCCATGATCGCAGGAATTGCGGATCATGTGGGTGAGCGGGTCACGGATCAGCTCAAGAACCTGGCGGTCAAGTTCGGTGTCTTCGCCTTCCTGAACCAGGCGAATCTTCTTGCCGACTTCCTGGCTGACGTCGCGCACGATGCGCGGCAGTTTACGCCAGGCGTCGCCGACGGGCTGCATGCGGGTCTTCATCACCCCGTCCTGCAGCTCTGCAGTAACGGAGGACAGGCGTTGCAGCGGCGTCTTCAGGGCTGAATCGTCGGAATCGCGTACAATCTGGTGCAGCTGATTACGCGCCAGAACCAGTTCGGACACCGTCGTCATCAGGTTCTCAAGCGTATCCACATTCACGCGGATCGTCGCCTGGGAGCGGTGCGAGGTTTGCTGTCCAGCATCGTCATTGGCGGCCGCCTTGGCCGGCGCGGCCGGCGCCGCAGCCGCCGCCTTCGGCGTAGGTTCAGCTTCAGCTTTCACCTCAACCTCAGCCTCGAGCTCTTCTGCTTCTGCGTCGTGTTCAGCTTCAGAATCCGCGTCCGCATCAAACTCCGGTCCCGGCGTCGACATGAAGGCCGCTTCCAGATCAGCCAGAGAGACTTCGCCGGGCCGCAAATCACGCCCCAGATCAGCGTCGAAGCCCGTAGGCGCTTCTTCAGCAACCACTTCAGGTTCGGGTTCAGGCTCAGGCTGCACTTCTGGCTCTGGCACCGCTTCAGCGACCGGAGCCGCAGCCCCGCCAGCTTCTCCCGGATCGCCCTTGCCCATGGACAGCGCTTCAAGGCGGTCGATCAAGTCGCGGTCTTCGCCCGCAGGCTCAACGCCGTTCTGTTCGAGGCCGTTCGTGATCTCTTTGATCCGGTCAAGCGATTTGAGAACCACGGTCACCGCCGTGGAGTCCGCGATCATGTCGCCGTCGCGGAACTTGCCCAGCAAGGTTTCACCAGCGTGGGCGATGGCTTCCAGTCTTTCCAGACCCAGGAAGCCGCACGTTCCCTTGATGGTGTGCAAGAGCCGGAAAATATTATCCAGCGTCGCGCGATCCGTCGGATCTGCTTCAAATTTTACAAGCTCTTCGTCAATGACGTCGAGGCTTTCCGACGTCTCTGCGAGAAACTCGCCGATCAATTCATCCATGGTCAGCCCCGGTGTTACAAAGCGGCTTTGTCACCTAGACTGTCACGGGCAGAGTTAACGCAAGGTTGGGAACCTGCGCATTCCGACAAAAGATGTAATGTTTTATTCAGCGGCCTGAATCTGAGCGCCTTCAGGACCGATCAAAGCCGCCAGCTCGACCCGGTCGCCTTCCAGCTGCGCCTCGGCCCGGCCACCGCTCTCACGAGCAATCAGGCCTGCATAATAGGGCTGCACGGAACGACCATCATAACCGTCTTCAGGCCGCTCGCCACGGATGGCTTTCTGATAAGCCTCGTCCAGTCTCAGCCGCGCGCCCTTGGCGATGACGCGCAAACGCGCGCCCCCGTCGGCGCTGGCGGACGCCTCGACAATCACATCACCGCCTCGCGGAAGGCTGTCCACTCCGATCCAGATCAGATTGAGCAACACCCTTGCCGCAGTCTTGCTGATGGCGCCGCCATCAGACGGCCAGACCAGGTCCGGGCGGGAATCCTCGAACATGGGGGTGGCCAGAGCCTTGATCTCGGACAGGGCGACTTCACCGCCCCGAGAGCCCGCTGCGCCGAAACAGACGCGGGCATATTCCAGCTTGGCCCGAATCTGTTTCGCGCCCGTGCGCAACAACGCAATCGCGTCGTCACGCATGTCCAGCGCACTGTCGTCGTCGAGAACGGACAGAGCCGCGCCCATAGCGCTGGTGGGCCCCGCAATGTCATGGCAAACGCGGGAGGACAGCAAAGCTGCGAGTTCGGCGGCGGTGGGGGCGATCTGAGTGCTCATGGAGATATGTTTAATGCGATTCTCGACGGAAAAAGGGTTAACGGCCTGCGTCAAAATCAGAGGGCTCAGGCGCCGTCGTCCAGATCGTCATGCCCGCTGCGACTGGAATGAAACACCAACGCCATAAGCCCCACGCCCAGCGCAGCCGTGAGGACGACGCCCAGCCCCATGGCCAGCCAGCCATGCCAGCTGATGCTGAACGCCACATCCCCGCCATCCATGCTGGTCCAGATATAGACAGAGACCCAGAGCGCGCCCGCCAGCAAGAGACCCAATACGAGACTAAGGAGAAGAACACTCTTCATGGACAAACCTTTCCTGCGGCCCGACGCAACGGCTCGCATTCACTATCTTTGCAACCTGTTAAGCGATGCATCCTAAATGCGAAAGACCAAGCTAACTCTTTGTCACGTCTTTGCGCGTGCGCCATGCCTAACTGGAATGAAGATTGCAGCTTAAGGCACTTCCAGATGCGTTTCAGGCGCGCTAGCATTCCCCGGCTGCTGGGGAGCAACGAGGGAAAATCTGCGTACATGTCCGGATTTGATGTGCACTTGGCCGACGCCCGGCGTTCACGCTCGTTAATCTTCTTTGTCGCCGTCGGCGCTGCGCTTGTACTGACGGTCGGCTTTCTGATCAGCCGCGATCAGTCTGATCCCCGTCTCTCCGCTCAGGCCCAGACCGAACGGGCAGAGCAGATCGAGACCGCCGCCGATACGGCGCCCCCCGCCCCCACGTCCGCTGTTTCAGCCGCCCCCCTGTCACGGCTTGATACGCCGCAAGCGCTGGTGATGTCTGAACATGCTTTGTTCACGAACGCCGATGTCCGCCCTGACGTTCAAAGCCGGGACGTCACCGTGCGCCGCGGCCAGACTTTCGCCAGCGTGCTGGCGGACGCCGGCGCGGACCGCATCGACGCCGCACGGGCGATCAATGCGCTCGATCCGCTGTTCTCGGCCCGCCTGTTGCGTGCAGGCCAGGATCTGACCCTGTTTTTTGAAACGCCGACAGCCTCAGAGCTGCAGCTGGCCGCCGCAACCGATGCGCCCGTCGCTGAAACGCGTCTGGCGGGCTTTTCTTTCCGCCCGGACCAGGAACGGACGCTCACGGTCTCGCGCGACGGGGACGGCCAGTTTCACGCCCGCGAAGCCACTGCCAGCCTGCAGCGCGAAGTGGTCCGGGTCACGGGCGAAGTCAGCTCGAGCCTTTATCTGTCCGCCATCGAGCTGGGCGCCACTGATCGTGTCGTATTCGAACTCGCCAACATTCTGGGCTTCGCCGTCGACTTTCGCACCGTGCAGCCCGGCGACCCGTTTGACGTGGTCTTCGAGCGCTTTGTGAACAGCCGCGGCGAGACCGTGCGCACCGGGAACATCTTGTATGTGGTGTTTGACGGGCGCGGCGATCCTCTGGAATATTTCCGCTATGAAATGGAAGATGGCGAAGTCGGCTATTACACCGGAGAAGGCGAAAGCGCCCAGCGCCTGCTGATGCGCATGCCTATCAACGGCGCACGCATCTCCTCTTCCTTCGGCATGCGTTTCCACCCGGTACTGAACCGCAACCGGCCTCATAACGGCACCGATTTCGCAGCCCCGCGCGGCACGCCAGTGATGGCGGCGGGCGCAGGCATTGTCGAACGCGCCAACCGGTTCGGATCCTTCGGCAATTATGTGCGCATCCGTCACAGCAATGGTTATGAGACCGCCTATGCGCACCTGAACGGTTTCGCCAGCGGCATCCGCTCGGGCAGCCGCGTCCAGCAAGGTCAGATCATCGCTTATGTGGGCACGACAGGTCGCTCAACCGGTCCGCACCTGCATTATGAAGTGCATCTGAACGGCAATCCCACCAACCCGATGAGTCTTGACCTGCCTACGGGCCGGCGACTGGAATCTGACGAATTGTCAGACTTCATGAGCGCGCGCGATCAGCTGATCGAGATCCGCGACAGCGCTCCCCCAGCGCTAGAGACCACTGACTCTGCGCCGTTTCTGACCGCAGATAACGCCGGCGACGCCTGAGCGTCTTCTATCGGTTGGTCTGCAGACGATGGCTGAGAAAAGCCAGCACGTCCCGCGCCGCCTCATAGGTGGGCTGGCCGTCCTCGGCGATCAGATCCTTGGTCAGCACCGCATGCGGAAACGGATTGCCGTTCGGGTTCTTCGCCTCATCAGGCAGCACCCGCGTCTCCAGCTTGTCGCCCAGCACTGCTTGCAAGGCCGCGAACCGCCCGGCCTTGCACGACGGATCGCCGTCAAAGCGCAGGGCCATCACCTCAAGGTCATCGCGCGCGGAGAGCGTCTGGGCCTCATCGGGATCAAGATGCACGGAATGAGCAGCGTTGAACGGCAAGGCCGGTTCGCCCGCTACGGCCGCAATAACGCTGGGCTCGACCGCCACTGACCAGGCGAAATTGCCCGTCAGGCACAAACCGATCGCGCCCACGCCGGGACCGCCGCACTCTTCATGGATTTCGCGGGCCAGCGTGCGCAACCAGTCTGAGATGGGAGAGCCGCCGGTGCGCGCAAACAGCCGGATTTCCCGGCTGATGCAGGCGCGCGCCATGCCGCCCACCTTGCCATGAACCTGAACCAGTTCTTCATGCGGCGTGCCGACCGGGTCATAGAGCGCAGGCGCATAGACCCGGAACCCCGCCGCGACCAGCCAGTGCGCCAGACGCCAGAACTCCGGCACAAACCCCGGCAGCTCATGCATCAGAAGAAGCCCCGGCCCCTCGCCCGCCACCAGAACAGGGTGGGCCATGCCCTGCGCTTCCCAATCAAACACGTCGGTGAAAGGGGTGCGGTCATCAAGAGCCAGCACGTCAGCAAACACGGTATGGCTGAATAGGTCTTGCGCCTGCTGCATCGGGGCGGCCTCTTCTGATGGTGTCCACGCGTTGAGTGTGGCCTCTTTCTGCAGCGACGGACAGAGCCGATCGGGGAATGAGCGCGTTTTGCCGTCAAAGGGAACGCTTGACCTACTCCGCTCCAGGGCGTAAATCCCCCGCCGGGCTGGAAGCGCCCGCCGTCCGCAAGACCCATGGGTCTTTGGTGAAGTCTTCTTTTTCTTGTGCATGTCGTGCAGCTCATCAAGCGGCGCGGCGGCAATGCGGGCCCCGCCGAACAGGCCGCCTTGATGAAAGGCGCACACCATGACGACTCAAATCCTGCCCGACCTCACCGAGCTGAAAGCTCAGGCCAAACGCCTGCGCGCAGCCTTGGAGACCGAGGGCGACTTCATCACCCATTCCGAAGCGCTCGAGCTGATCGCCCGGCAATATGGCCGCCGGGACTGGAACACGCTTCACGCTCAGGTCGGAAACCGCCCCAGCGAGCCCTATCATATGGGCGGCCAATGGGCGGGCACCTATCTGGGACAGCCCTTCACGGGCGTTATTCACGCCTTGAAAAAACTCGATGACGGGGCGCACTACGAAATCAGTTTCGACTTTGATGAAGCGGTGGATGTGGTGAAATTCGATAGCTTTTCCGCCTATCGAAAACGCGTGACGGTCACGATGGACCGTCAGGGACGCTCGGTGCAGAAAACCTCGGACGGTCAGCCTTATCTGACGCTGGCGAGGTGATCGCGCAAAAAAAGAGGCGGAGCATGATGCTCCGCCTCTTCTCTTTTTGAGGCTCTCACGGGCCTATTGAATGACCGCAGCCTTGGGCGGCTGGGCGTTCCGGCTCACGGCCTTGCCGTTCACCGTGAGCGCATCGCCTTCAGTTGAGACTTTCAACGTCTCGCCGTCATGCAGGCTGCCTTCCAGGATGAGCCGGGCCAGCGGGTCCTGCAGCTCTTTCTGGATCACCCGTTTCAGAGGCCGCGCCCCGTAAGCGGGGTCATAGCCCTTGGTCGCCAGCCATTGCCGCGCGCCGTCATCAAGCTCCAGCGTCATGCGGCGATCTTCCAGCAGCGCTTCCAGACGCTTGAGCTGGATGTCGACAATCGCGCCCATATGCTCCTCGGCCAGACGACGGAACAGGATGATCTCGTCAATCCGGTTGAGGAATTCAGGGCGGAAGGCGCCGCGCACCACATCCATCACCTGATCACGGGCCTCCTCGACATCGCCGGACAGCAGGAATTCCGAGCCGAGATTGGACGTCATGATCAGGATGGTATTGCGGAAATCCACCGTGCGGCCCTGGCCATCGGTCAGGCGGCCGTCGTCAAGCACCTGCAAGAGCACGTTGAAGACGTCCGGATGGGCTTTCTCCACCTCGTCAAACAACACCACCTGATAGGGCCGGCGCCGCACGCTTTCTGTCAGCGCGCCACCTTCTTCATACCCGACATAGCCCGGAGGCGCGCCGATCAGACGGGCGACGGAGTGTTTCTCCATGTATTCCGACATATCCATCCGCGTGATCGCGGTTTCATCGTCAAACAGGAACTCCGCCAACGCCTTGGTCAGCTCGGTCTTGCCCACGCCCGTGGGCCCCAGGAACAGGAAGGAGCCGATGGGACGGTTGGGGTCTTTCAGACCTGCGCGCGAGCGGCGAACGGCGTCAGAGACCGCTTGCAGCGCCTCTTCCTGACCGACCACGCGTTTGCGCAATCCGTCTTCCATCTTCAGAAGCTTCTCGCGCTCGCCTTCGAGCATCTTGTCCACGGGCACGCCGGTCCAGCGGCTGACCACGGCGGCGATCTGCTCTTCGTCCACCACTTCCTTGACCAGCGCGGAGTCATTGGCGGCGCCGTCGGCGGCGTCCTCGGCTTCCTTGAGCTGTTTTTCCAGCTGCGGGATCTGGCCGTATTTCAGCTCGGACGCCTTGCCCAGATCGCCCCGGCGCTCGGCGTCGGCGAGTTCGGCGCGCAGACGATCCAGCCGCTCCTTGATCTCGGTCGAGGAGGCCAGCTTGTCCTTCTCCGCACGCCAGGCGGCGGTCAGCTCGGCGGACCGGCCTTCCAACTCGGACAGCTCCTTGTGCAACGCCTCAAGCCGCTGCTTGGAGGCGTCATCGCCTTCCTTCTTCAGCGCTTCAGCCTCGATCTTCAGCTGGATGATCCGGCGGTCGAGCTCATCAAGCTCTTCGGGCTTTGAATCCACCTGCATGCGCAAACGCGCCGAAGCCTCGTCCATCAGGTCGATCGCCTTGTCGGGCAGGAAGCGGTCGGTGATATAGCGGTTGGACAAGGTCGCCGCCGCCACGATGGCGCCGTCCGCGATGCGCACGCCGTGGTGCACTTCGTATTTCTCTTTCAACCCGCGCAGAATGGAGACGGTGTCCTCCACGCTCGGCTCTTCCACGAAGACCGGCTGGAAGCGCCGCGCCAGGGCCGCGTCCTTCTCCACATGCTTGCGGTACTCATCCAGCGTCGTCGCGCCCACGCAGTGCAGCTGACCGCGGGCCAGCGCCGGCTTGAGAAGGTTGGACGCATCCATAGCGCCATCGGTCTTGCCCGCGCCCACCAGCGTGTGCATTTCGTCGATGAAGAGGATGATCTGGCCGTTGGCGGACTCCACTTCATTGAGCACCGACTTCAGGCGTTCCTCAAACTCGCCACGGTATTTCGCGCCTGCGATCAGCGAGCCCATGTCGAGCGCCAGGAGTTTCTTGTCCTTGAGACTCTCCGGCACGTCGCCATTGACGATGCGCAGCGCCAAGCCTTCGGCGATGGCGGTCTTGCCCACGCCCGGCTCGCCGATCAGCACCGGATTGTTCTTGGTGCGGCGCGACAGCACCTGAATGGCGCGGCGGATTTCCTCGTCGCGGCCAATCACCGGGTCGAGCTTGCCTTCACGCGCCACTTCGGTGAGGTCGCGGGCGTATTTCTTGAGCGCTTCATAGGTGTCCTCGGCCGATTGCGTATCGGCAGTGCGGCCCTGGCGCAGATCATTGACGGCGGTGTTGAGCGCCTGGGGCGTGACGCCCGCCTGGGTGAGGATTTCCTCGGCCTTCTGGCCTTTAACAAGGCTCAGCCCCTGCAACAGCCGCTCGGCGGTCACATACTGGTCGCCCGCCTTCTTGGCGGCGTCTTCAGCGGATGAGAATACTTCCGCGGTCTTGGGCGCCAGATAAATCTGTCCGGTCGCGCTCTCCACCTTGGGAAGCGCGCCCAGCGCCCTGTCGGTCAGGTCCGCGGCCAGATCGGGACGACCACCCGCCGCCTTGATCAGATTGACCGCCAGCTGCTGGTCGTCATCCAGCAACGCCTTGAGGATATGCTCGGGCGAGAAATGCTGGTTCTTGTTCTTGAGGGCGAGCCCCTGAGCCTCTTGCAGGACGCTGCGGGCCCGGTCGGTGAATTTTTCAAAGTCCATAATCATGTCTCCTGAGTGTCAGCGAGACAGGCGGGGCCGGTGACCTTCTTGGAAGCATCCCCACACCGCCCTGTCACCTCTCGAAGTAGGTGTTGCATATCCAGCACACAAGAGGCTGGGCGGGTAAAGAGGCGAACGGTCGCAGGGAGGAAGGGGCAGTGGCGTTAGAGCGGGCGAAGGCTGTCCCTCTCCCCTTGGCCAAGGAGGAGAGGGGAAGTGACACCCAAACAAAAAAGGCGGCGCAGTCGCCTGCGCCGCCTCTCAATCCTCATGCCTGGCCCTTACGCGATTTTCTCGGCGATATAGGGCGGCAGGGCAAAGCTGCCCTTGTGGATCTCGGGGCTGTAATACTTGGTCTTTATGTTCAGCGCCGCAAAGCGCTCGCGAATGGTGACGATATCGCGATCAAAGGTCGCGCCGTCATTCGTGGCGAAGCCCAGCGCCATGAAGCCGCCCGAAAACGCCGGCACGCAGATCAGGTAAAAGCCTGAGTGCTCAAACAGCGCCTTGAAGCTGTCGGAGGTGGATTTCACCGGCTCAGGGTGGATCGCGGCGAGCCCGGACTGGGTGACGATGACGCCGCCCTCGTTCAGGAGCTTGGAGCACGCGGTATAAAATTCACGGGTGAACAGCACCGCGCTCGGCCCGACCGGGTCCGAGGAGTCAATCAGGATCAGGTCGAACGTGTCGGTGGTCTCCTCGACATATTTCGAGCCGTCCGCGATCACCACATTGACGCGCGGATCCTCGAACGAGCCTTGGGAGACGTCCGGGAACCATTTTTTCGAGAACTCGATCACATCGGGGTCGATCTCGACGAGGGTGATGGACTCCACACCCTTGTGCTTGAGCATTTCGCGCATGGCGCCGCCATCGCCGCCGCCCACGATCAGCACGCGCTTGACCGCGCCGTGCGACAAGAGCGGCACGTGGCTGACCATCTCGTGATAGATGAACTCGTCGGCCATGGAGACCTGGACCAGACCGTCAATCGCCAGCACGCGGCCATTCTCATTGTTCTCGAAGACGATCAGGTCCTGAACGTCGGACGCTTCGGCGTACAGAAGCTTGTCGATGCGCAGGCCGTTGCCGATGCCCTCGCTCAGCGATTCCCGGAACCACAGATCGCCATTGGCGTCGCGATAGGTGTGCTTGGCGGTGTCGGTCATGAAACTCTCCTGATGGCGCGTGCAGGAACGCTAGGGGGCGGGACGCGGGGTTTACTCGCGCCCACGCCGCGTGAAGGCAAGAAAAAATATGAAAGGGAGCGGCTCCTCACAGAACCGCTCCCCTATCAGTCAGCCCGTCGGGCGAAGTGCGCTTACGCGCCCTCGCCGCGCAGGATTTCAGTGACGCGCACCTCGGCGGCCTCAAAGGCTTCCTTGAGGATCGCCACAGCCTTGATCGGCTGGGCGTCGCCGCACATGAACACGTCAAACGCGGCATAGTCGCGCTCGGGCCAGGTGTGGGTCGAGATGTGGCTTTCCGCCAGCACCGCCACGCCCGACACGCCGCCATTGGGCTCGAAAACGTGCGTATGGATGTGCAGAAGCGTCGCGCCGCAAGCAGTCACGCAATCGCGGAACGCCTGCTGAATGCGGTCTTCATCGGTCAGGTGACGCGCGCCCATCAGATCGATGATCAGATGGCGACCGGCCACCTGTTTGCCGTCGACCATGATGAAGTGATCAAGATCGTCTTTGGCGTTGGCGTCGACCGGTTCGAAGTCGGTGTTGTACTGGGGGCTGTCCGCCAGGGTCAGTCCGTCCATGAGAAGGTCCCTTCCATGTGGGAACGCGGCGCGTCGGCCGCGCTCAGTCCCGTGTTCTAAAAAGCGTCGTTGAAAAGGTCGGCGAACCGACGGCGGGGGCGCTGTTTCCAGGCGCCGCGGTGATAGACGTCCGAGACGATGACCGGCGCCACAGTGGTGGCTTCGGCGAACACCATCTGCTCCAGCGCCACATCCACCTTGCCCCAGGAACACGCTTCCTTGAGGGTCGAGGACGAACAGGCGCCGTCACGAACGTCGGCCACGGTGATCTGCACCGCGTATTTGTGCATTTCCACGTCTTCATGGCCGAGGATTTCTGCGCAGACGACCGTGTCTTGCGCGAAGTTCTTCGGCACGCCGCCGCCCACCATGAACAGGCCGGTCGAGCCCGCCTTGATCTTGATGTCGGTCAGTTCGCGGAAATCGGCGACGGAATCGATGGACACATAGCCCTCGCCCGCCTTGATCCGGTTCACCTGGTGTTTGACGAGGCCGAACCCGGCCGAGCAATCAGAGAACGCCGGCACGAAGATCGGCACGCCATGGCGATAGCACTCTTCAATCAAAGAGCCCTCTTTCTTGGCGTTGCCGTCCGCGAGCCATTTGCCCATCGCCTTGATGAAGGTGCGTGAGCTGATCGGACCATTGGGCAGGCTGTCAGCGATGTCGCCGATGATGTGGTCGCACGCCTGCAGGTCTTCCTCGTCGATATAGGTGTCGTAAATGCGGTCGATATAGAGGTCGCGCAGCACCCGGTCGTCAGGAATCTCTTTGGCCTGGTAGTGCTTGAAACCCACCGCCTCGAAGAAATCCATGTCCACGATGGACGCGCCCGTGGCCACCACGGCGTCGACCATGTTGTTGCGGATCATGTCCCGCCACACATGCATGCAACCGCCCGCGGACGTAGAGCCCGCCAGCGTCAGGATCACCGAGCAGTCGGGATCTTCCTGCGAAGCCTGCAGGATGCGCGCAGCCCGCGCCGCATCGCGGGAGGTGAAGCTCATCTTCTCCCAGGCGTCGATGATCACGCGACCGTCAAAGCTCGCAATGTCGATATGTTCGACCGGGCTGGAGAGCAGCTCGGCCTTGCGGTTTGAGGTGTCAGCCATCCTCAACGCCTTTTCATGATGCGGTTACGACGACGCCGGTTGAGGCGCGGAAAAGAGACCACGCGGTCGCTCTCATCATCGTGCCCCACGACATCCGCTACCGGACGGTCATAGACAGAGGCCCAGGGGAAGTCGGACACCGTTTCGGTCTCCACCTCTCCGAACCCATTGAAACGGGTGGCCATGGCGACCCCGTATGCGCCCATGAGCGCAAACTCGATCACATCGCCCTCGGACAAATCCGCAGGCAGCTCGATCGGCGCCGCGACCGCGTCAATGGCGTCACAGGTCGGCCCGTACAGACGGAAGGCCGCGGTCTGAGCGCTCGGCTCCCCCTTGGGACGGTGCACGCGGATCGGATAGGGCCACTTCATGTGGACCAGATCGAACAACGTGCCGTAAGCGCCGTCATTGAGGTAAACCTGATCGCCCTTGACCAGCTCGACGCGGGTCAGGATCGACGTCGCTTCCGCGCACAGCGCCCGGCCCGGCTCGCACCACAGATCGGCGTTCTCGAGAACCATCATCTCCTCGAACGCGTTCTCGATAGCGGCCACATATTCAGACAATGGCGGCGGCGTCATGCCGGGATAGGCGACAGGGAAACCCCCGCCCACATCCACGATATCCACGGTGACGGCCGCGCGCTTGATCAGGCGCGACACATCCAGCATCGCTGCGCGATAGGCGCTCGGCGCCATGCACTGGCTGCCCACGTGGAAGCTCACGCCCAACTCGTCGGCATAGGCGCGAACGCGCTGGATCAGGTCCACCGCGACGTCTTCGGACGCACCGAACTTGCCCGCCAGCGGCAGGGTCGCGCCGTCATTGGAGACAGCGATCCGCACCACCAGGGTCAGATCCTTGGCGTAGCCGGTCTCGGCGAGAATCTTTTCAAGCTCGGCCTCGCAGTCGAGCACGAAAATGCGCACGCCATGATCAAAATAGGCCGAGTGAATGGCCCGACGGCTTTTCACCGGATGCATGAAGGCCATGGTGGCGTCCGGACAGCGTGACGCAATCAACTCAACTTCGTTGAGCGACGCCACGTCGAACCAGCGCATGCCAGCCGCATACAGAGTATCAATCACCCACGCAGACGGGTTTGATTTGACCGCGTAGAGAACTTCGCCGGGAAAATTGTTCTGGAACCAGGATGCCGCAATCGTCAGTCGATCGGGCCGCGCGCAGGCGACCGGGCCTTCGACAGGCCGAGAGCGGACCAGGTCCAGGGGCGTATGGTAATGAGACAACTCACGGAACCCCCTGCTTGTTGTTAACCCAATCCGGCATCGAGCGGATCGCCTCCGCCGGGACGGCGCGAATTAAATCCTGTGACCCGTCATGTAAAGCTGAAAATCCGCGCGCCATAATTTTTTTTCGTCGGGGCCTGAGCCGTTTCATCCCTGCCTGCTTGTGTCTGCTTCACAAAGAGGTCAACTAATCAGACCCTTGGACGTTTCAAGCGTGGCGCGTGACCTCTGCGCCATTGCGCCGTCAAGAATGGCTTGCACACCCGTCATAAAACTGATGCATCCCTCACGTTAGAAGAACCAACGCCGCCGACGATGAAAAGTTCCGGGAGAGACGCCATGCCAAAACTCCGCGCCGATCACCTGCTCCTCGTTTTCGCAGCGCTCAGTCTGATGGCCTGCGGCGAGCCGCGCGAAGACATAGTGCTGCTTGATGAACCCGCGGCGCCAGCCGCAACCGCCCGCACCGAATCCCAACCCCTGGGCGCGGGCGTCGGCGGTCGCGATGGTCTGCGCATGGTGGGCTCGTCCACCGTCTTTCCCTTCGCCACTGCGGTGGCTGAGAATTTCGGCGCGAAGAGCACCTTCCCCACTCCGGTGGTGGAGGCCACCGGCACGGGCGGCGGCATGAACTTGTTCTGCGCCGGCGTCGGGCTGGGCTTTCCGGACCTGACGGGGGCGTCGCGCCCCATCAAGGCGACCGAGTATCAGCTGTGCCAGGACAATGGCGTGGTCGCCATCACCGAAATCCCGATCGGCTATGACGGCATCGTTCTGGGCAATTCAATCAGCTCAGACGCAATGGATATCGAGCGTGTGCAACTGTTTCTGGCGCTCGCCGCAGAAACCCCGATGCCGATCACGGAACAAGGCGAACCGCTTTTTGATAACCAGGGCGCTTTGAATGCAGGGCGCAGCTTTGGCGAGATCGCCGGCTTTTCATGCCACAGATTCATTCCCAACCCCTTCCAGCGCTGGTCTGACATCTCATCTGATCTACCCGCGGAACGCATTGAAGTCTTCGGCCCGCCGCCCACGTCAGGCACGCGCGACGCCTTTGTCGAACTCGACATGATCATGGGCGCGCGGGAAGTGGAATGTCTGTCAGCCCTGTCCGAAAGCGACGAGCATGTGTTTGAGCGCCTCGCCTCTCGCATCCGCGAGGATGGCGCCTGGGTGGATGCAGGCGAAAACGACAACACCATCGTGCAAACGCTGGCCAATTCCCCCACCGCGTTCGGAATATTCGGCTATTCCTTCCTGGAGCAGAATGGCGACCGCATCCAAGCGGCCCGGATCGACGGCATCACCCCGAGCTATGAGAACATCTCCAACGGCGTCTATCCGGGCTCGCGTTCCTTGTTCGTCTACGTCAAGAACCAGCATGTGGGCGTCGCGCCGGGCCTGCTTCCCTTTGTCGAAGAGCTGACCAGCGAGGACGCCTGGGGTCCGTTCGGCTATCTGGCCGAGCGTGGCCTGATCGCCTTGCCGGAGGCCCGCCGTCAGCAAGCGGGACAGGCCGCACGCGCCCTGACGCCCATGCAGACCCCAGAGCGATAATCACGCGGCGCCCTGTCCCGCGTCCTGCGTTATGACAGGGCGGACTTGCAAGGACGCGGCCTCGCCAAGGCTGTGCGGGCGTGTTAGGCCGAAACCGTATTGCACGGTTCGAACTGGGGACACCTATGGACGCGATGGATCTGAGCCTTTTGACGGCCTCTCTGGTCACCTTTTTCGTGGTGATCGACCCGATCGGCGTGGCTCCGATTTTCGCAAGCCTGACCGAAGGCTCCACCCCGGCGCACCGACGGGTGATGGCCATCAAGTCGGTCCTGATCGCGACGGCTGTTCTGTTTGGCTTCGCCTATCTGGGCGAATGGCTCCTCAGCGCTCTGCATGTGAGCCTGGACGCCTTCCGCGCCGCGGGCGGCGTGCTTCTGTTCATGCTCGCGCTCGACATGATTTTCGAGACCCGCTCCAAGCGCCGTGAAGAACGCGCGGAAGCGCTGAATGAAGCGGATGAGGAAATCGCGGGCACCAACGAAGACATCTCCGTTTTCCCCATGGCCATCCCCATGCTGGCCGGTCCCGGCGCCATCGCCTCCATCATGCTGTTCATGAATGAAGCGGAAGGCCTGGGCGGCCAGGCCATGGTCTTCATCGGCATGGGCGCCAATCTTGTTCTGTGCCTCGGTCTGTTCCTGGCCGTGGGCGCGATCATGAAACTGATCGGCGATACGCTGGCCGCGATGATCACCCGTATCCTGGGCGTGATTCTGGCGGCGCTGGCGGCGCAGTTCATCTTTGACGGCATCAGAGGCGCGCTCCTGGCCGGCTAGGCGCGTCGCTCTTACCAATTGTTAGCGGGTGCGGGTGTAAGCTCCCCTTCTGTTGATGTTGGAGCCTGCATTCCGTGTCGTTCCGCCTGATCATACTCGCCATCGCGGCGATCACCGCCATTGGCGGACTGCTGGCGGGCGCCCTCAGCTTGATGGGCGGCGCGCTGGATCAGGCCGTGGCGTTCACCTGGCCCGGCCTGGCTGGCGCTGTGGCGCTGGCGCTGATCGCCCCCGGTCGTCCCGCCAAGTAGTCTAGCCGCGGTCTTTCCAGACAATCCGATAGAGATCGAACCGGCGGTCGCGCAGATTGCGCACCGTGCCCGACCGACGCGCCTGCACAAGGTCATCGAGATGCAGGTCCGCAACGGCGATCGTCTCCACGTTCTCGCTGGTTTCCGCCGCAATGCCGTCCCGCGCAAACGGGAAGTCGCACGGCGTCAGAATCGCGCTCTGGGCGTAGTTGATGTCCATGTTCTCGACGCCGGGCAAATTGCCCACATTGCCGGCGGTGACGACGTAGAGCTGGTTCTCGATGGCGCGCGCATGGGCGCAATAACGCACCCGCAAATGACCGCCGCGGTCATCGGTGGCGTAGGGGGCGAAAATGATCTTCGCGCCCTCATCGGCCAGGCGACGCGCCAACTCTGGGAACTCGGTGTCATAGCAAATGAGAACGCCCACAGGACCGCAATCGGTAGGAATGGTGGCGACCGCATCGCCGCCCTTGATGTTCCACCAATAGCGCTCGTTCGGCGTGGGGTGGATCTTCTCCTGTGCGTGCACCGAGCCGTCGCGCAGGAAGACATAGGCGACGTTCTGGATGTCGCCGTCATCGGTGCGCGTGGGGTGGGAACCGCCGACAATGTTGATGTTGTAGCGCACGGCCAGCGTGCTCATCAGCTCGACGAAGCCCGGCGTATGACGCGACAGGGCGGCGATGCTTTCCTCGGGCGTCAGCTTGCGCTTTTCAAGCGCCAGCAGGGCCACGGTGAACATTTCAGGAAAGACGCAGAAATCCGCGCGATAGTCGGAGCAAACCTCGACGAAATATTCGACGTTGCGCTCAAACTCCTTGAGCGTCTCCATCGAGCGCATGGCCATCTGGATCGCCGCCACCCGCACGGTGTTGGGCGTGGGCCGGTTCACCGGGCCATTGCTCTCCACATACATGGGATTGCGCCAGACCATGCGCGCCGCGGCGCCGCCTGAATCCGCATCGTCGGGCAGATAGCCCTTGAGGACGCCCGCCGGCTCATACCCCATACGCATCTGGAAGTTCAGAACCGGATCGCGCAGCTCATTGTTGACCACGGCGTCGAGATAATCCTGCGGGGTCGGGTATTGCTTGCGCTTTCGGCGAAACCCCGCCATGCGGCCGCCAAACACGACGCCCTTCAGCCCCCATTCCTCACACAGAGCCTTGCGCGCGTCATACAGGCGCTGGCCAATGCGCAACCGGCGGCGGCTGGGATCGACCGCCACTTCCATGCCGTACACCCAGTCGCCATCGGGATCATGACGCGCCGCAAACCCGCCCCCGGTGATCGACGCCCAGCTATGGCGGGAGAACGCAGCCTCTTCATCAATGATGAAGCTGGCGCACCAGCCTACCAGGTCGCCTTCGTATTCGACCACGAACTGGCCTTCGGGGAAGTTCGCGATCTGACCGCGGATCATGGCGGGGGTATCGGGATCCCAGCCCGGATAGGCGCGCTCCTGCAGGTCCAGAATGGCGGGCACGTCAGACAATGTGGCGGTTCGGACCAGAAGTTTTGCGGAGCGGCGGGTCTGGGTCATCAAAAGTCCCTTCTGGACACCATAAACGGCGCTGCGCCTCCCCGAAGGTCGCGCCGCGCCGCCTTGAATTCATCATGTCGGCGCATGCCGACTTCAGCCTACAAACGCACCAAGCGCGCAAAGGTTTCCCGGCTTGCGCAGCGCCTAGAGATACAGGTCCGGCCGCCGATCGCGGAAGAAGCCCCAGGCCGCCCGAAACGTATCGAGGTTCTTGCGGTTGAACGTGGCGGTCAGAACCCCGGTCTCGGTCCGCCCCAACTCGGCCTTCACCGCGCCAGTATTGTCGGTGATGAAGCTGGTGCCGTAGAAAACCTGTCCGTCCTCGTCGCCGATCCGGTTGGCGGCGCCCACGGGGATGCAATTGGACACCGCGTGTCCCTGCATCGCCCGGCGCCAGGCCGCCGCCGTGTCCATCTCCGGCGCCTGGGGTTCAGCGCCGATAGCGGTGGGGTAGAGCAGCATTTCAGCGCCCAGCAGCGTCATGGAACGCGCAGCCTCAGGGAACCATTGGTCCCAGCAAATGCCCACGCCCACCTTGCCGAACTTCGTATCCCAGACCTTGAAACCGGTATCGCCGGGCCGGAAGTAATACTTCTCCTGATAGCCCGGCCCGTCAGGGATATGGCTCTTGCGGTAAACGCCCAGCGCCTGGCCGCCCGCATCCACCATGACCATGGAGTTGTAATACTGTGGTCCGTCACGCTCATAGATCGAGACGGGGATGGCCACGTCCAGTTCCTGGGCGAGCTTCTGCATGGCGATGACGCACGGATGCTCCAGCGCCGGATAGGCCGTCGCGAACCAGTCCTCGACCTGGGTCTTGCAGAAATACGGTCCCTGGAACAGTTCGGGCGGCAAGATCACTTGCGCCCCCTGCCCGGCCGCGTCGCGCACCAGTTCGGAGATGGTCTTGATATTGTCGTCCATGCTCGCGTTCAGCGACGCCTGCAGGACCCCCATGGTGAAAGTATCGGTCATCATCTCATCCGCGCGATGGCGTCATCGACGAAGGCCCCCGGGCCGTCGCCAGTGCGCATGTCCATAGCCGTCGGCCACAGCAGACGCGGCAAGCCCACATCCGCATTCCATAACGCGACGAAGGCGAAACCGGTTTCAGGCTCCAGCACGACCTGCGAGCCATAGCCCGCCAGCGCGCCGCCATGAACGATCAGCGTGCGTTCGCCCTGCCAGTCATAAATGCGCCAGCCCAGCCCGTAAGACGTATCCTGGACGCGGCCCAGGCGGCGCAGATTGCGCGTTTCGCGCAAGGAGCGGGTTTGCGGCGTGTGCGCACGCTCGACGCCCTGTGGCGACAAGCCAAAGCCTTCAGGATCCATCTGCGCCTGCGCCCAGATGATCAGATCATTGAGGCTGAGCGACACGCCCGCCGCCGCCGGCAGGGTGTCGTAATCGGTCGCAGTCCCGCCCAGCCTTTGCCGACGCCCGAAATGCGGCGCGGCATAGCTCTCCGCGCGCGTCAGGTTTTCCGCGCCGAACCCTGCGCTGTGCATGCCCAGCGGATCAAACAGATAGGTCTGGACCGCCTCGGGATAGCTTTGCCCGGTCGCGTCCTCGATCAGGTCACGCACCACGTCAAAAGCGACGTTCTGATAGGTATAACACGCGCCCGTCTGACACAGCAGAGGCACTTCGGTCAGTCGCGCCCGCACGGTGTGTGCGTCCTGCCCCGCCTCGATCAGATTGTCATAAGCGTTCGGCGGCAATCCGGTCTGGTGGCTCGCGAGCTCGCGCCAGGTCGGTTGGCGGGCGCCGCCAAGATCCAGCACGGTTTCAGGCACCCGCGCATCCAGGCTGACCAGACCCGCTTCATCCAGAAGGCCCAGCATGGTGCCGGCGAAGGTTTTCGACACCGACGCCAGGCGGAACACCGTATCCGCCGTCACCGCCTCGCCTGAACCGCGCACGGTTTCGCCGGAGGTATAGATCGCCACCGGCTCGCCGTTTTCCAGGATCGCCGCGGCGAAGCCCACCATGCGGTCATGATGGGCCACATCAGCGACTTCAAGCTGGAAGGCGTCCAGATAATCAAGCGCTTGCTCAACAGCCTGCATCGGCGCTTCAGGCTCCGGCGCAGGCGAACTCGCCGTCACATCAGACAGGGCCAGGGTCAGAACGCTGAGCGGTAAAGCGAGTGCAATCAATGTGTCATCCAGCCTGATCGGGTTGGTTACAAGTGACGCAATGGAATGCGCCGCCGCCTGTCAGGATATGGTTTGCGGGGCTGGCGACAACCTCATGATCGGGAAAAGCGTGGGAAAGTGCGCGCACCGCCGCCTCGGAATGCCGGTTATAAGCCGGCATCACCACATGGCGCGGCCCGATGATCCAGTTCATGTGAGACGCTGCGGCCGGGCCGCCATCCTCCCCCATCACAAAACCGGGGGAAGGAATTTCAATCACTGTCAAAGCCCGGCCTTTGGCGTCCTTCGACGCTTTGAGCGCGCGAACCGTGCGGGCGTAGAGCGCGGTGTTGGGATCGCCCGGACCTGAAGGACGCTGGGTGACAACGACGCCCGGCGCCGCGAACCGCGCCAGATTGTCGATATGACCGTCGGTATGATCCCCCGCCAGCCCGTCATCAAGCCAGATCACTTTCTCCACGCCGCAAGTGCGTTTCAGATCGGCTTCGACCTGAGCGGATTTGAGCTTGGGGTTGCGATTGGGGTTGAGCACCACATCACGCGTGGTGAGCACAGTGCCGTCGCCATCAAACTCCAGCGCGCCGCCTTCACAGATCCAGTCGAGCGTCTCGATCTTGGCTCCGGCCTGTTTGGCGATCACGGCGCCAATGGTCTCGTCGCCCGGATATTCGTACTTGCCGCCCCAGCCGTTGAACTTGAAGCGAAGCGCTTTCAGCCCCTCTGAAGAGGTCACGAACACCGGGCCGGTGTCGCGCGTCCACACATCGCCATAGGGCGCGCGCACATACCGGGCCCTGTCGCCCATGGCGCGTCGCGCGCTCGCCTCGGTCTCGGCGTTCGCCACATAGATCGTGAGCGGCTGCGCCTTGCCGTTCGCGCCAGGGGCGGCGGCCAGGCTCAAAAAACGGGCAAATTCCTCGCGCGCGCCATCCAGCGCATCGGCCCAGTCCTCATGATAGGGCCATGCGGTATGAATGACGGTTTGAGAGGCGGTTTCGTGGGGTACGGAGCGTGTGGTCATAAAACGCCAATATCACGCGCCGCACCCCGGCAATAGCGGATTTATCGCTATGCTCAGACTTCCACCGCACCGGGTTGTCCGGCTTCGATCACATACTGTTTCTGGTTGCGTGGCGCATACCCGTCCCGGCGCGACACATCACCCACCACGCGCAGATCCACCTCGGCGCGCTCCCGGCTCAGACGGATCAGGCCATAGCCTTGCTCGCGGGTGTCGAAATGCTTGATATGCGGGTTATTGGGCAAGAAGGCGGCGGTGCTTTCATAGCCGCCGCGCTGGCTGGTGACCGCCGTGGTGACAAATTCAGAGGCCACGGTCGCCGAGTTCATGTCCGCATAATCCGCCTTCACATCGGTGACCCAGTAGCAATGCGTGTCGCCGCCCAGAATGATCGGGTTGGCGTTTTCACGGCGCGCCAGGGCGTCGACCAGGCGTTGGCGAGCCAAGGGATAGCCGTCCCAGCCATCGGTCCAGACCATGGCTTCACCGGTTTGCGGATTGGAGAAATTGAACGGCGAGAACAAGGTCGGCTGAACGATGAAGCTCCAGATCGCGCCGGATCCGGCGACGCCGCGCGACAGCCAGTTCTCCTGCGAACCGCCCAGATAGGTGCGGTTCGGGTCTGTCAGCTCCTCACAGCTCGCCGGCACGATATTGCCGCCGCGATCGGTTTCGGACGGGCACGCCATCGGCGTCTTGAACTGGCGACCGTCGGTCATGTTCACTTCCGCGAGATCGCCGAACACGGTCTGCCAGTAAATACGCATCCGGCCCGACGCGCGCTCCAGCATGGAGCGGCGGCGCAGGGGCATGTTTTCCCAATAGGCCTGGTAGGCGGCGAGGCGACGCGCGCGGAACTCTTCCGCCGAGACAAACGGCTGCTCGCTGATGTCGCCCGCGTAATCGTTATCCACTTCGTGGTCGTCCCAGGTCACAAGCCAGGGCGCGATGGCGGCGGCGGCCTGAAGATCGGGGTCAAGGCGATACAGCGCATGCACGCGGCGATAGTCTTCCAGCGTATAGGGCTCGGGCGTCACATGGCGGCGCACCTGCGGTCCCCAGCTGGATTCGTAGATATAATCGCCGGTGTGCACGATCAGGTCCGGGCGCTCTTCAGCCATGTTGCGATAGGCGTGGAAATAGCCCTGCTCGTAATGCGCGCACGAGCACCAGGCGATCTTCATCGCGTCCACGCCAGACCCATAGGCCGGGGCGGTCAGCGCACGACCGGTCGGGCTCGTCACGCCGCCCGCATGAAAGCGGAAGAAGTATTCACGTCCAGCCGGCAGTCCGTAAATCTCGGCATGGACGGAATGCCCCCAATCGGGCAGCGCCCGCTCGACGCCGGAGCGCACGATCAGGGTGAAGCCTTCGTCTTCGGCCAGCTCCCAGCTCACATCGACGGCTTCAGGCGCCATGCCGCCATCGGGATCGAGCGGGTTCGGGGCGAGGCGCGTCCACAGCACGAACCCGTCAGAGGTCGGCTCGCCAGACGCCACGCCCAGAGAGAACGGATCATTGCGAAAGACCGGTGCGGAGCCTTGCGTCACCGGCATGGTGCAGCCCGCCGTCAGGGCGGCGGCGGCGCCGGAAGCGGCGGAGGTCAGGACGAAACGGCGCGTCCATGCAGAAGCGAGAGTGCGGACCATGATCTTTTCCCATGCCAAGAAGCTGTCAGCGTGGGCTTTGCATACCGCGCAGGGGTCACAGTTTTGCGACGACCGGGACGTCGATGAAGGCCTTGCAGGCATAAAAAGAAAAGGGCGGCCCAAAGAGCCGCCCTTTCCCGTAATCCAGCCGTATCGGCGTTGGAGTTCTTAGAACTCGTAACGCAGGCCGATGCGGATTTCGTAGACCGAGTCGTTGCGGTCCAGCTCGTTGATGTCGCGGCCCGCAGCCCGGAAATCGTTGTAGCGGTACACGCAAGACGCTGCCGTGGTGCAGGTGGTGCGGATGTCGTCACCGCGCAGAGCGGTGGCGCCGTCAACACCATTCAGAGCCACGTCGGTCGCCGACACCAGGTCCGCATCAACAGCGGTGAACTGACCGAAGCCCGGACCGTTGGTCTGGGAACCCCAATCGGAGTTCAGCAGGTTCGGGAAGTTCACGATGTCCATCACGAACTCGAAGTTGTTGTCGCCGACAAAGCGATCAATACCCGGAATGCCCGGCAGTTCCTGCGTGAAGCGAAGGTCCCATTGCTGGTTCCAGGCGCCAGACGCGCTGTTCACCGGCATGATTTCACCTTCTGCGGCGCCTGCACGGTTCACCAGATCATAGAAGCCTGCCGTGTCGAAGCCGGTTGCGAACACAACGTTCGCGTCGCCGGTCCGGGTCGGGACGTAGATCGGGTTGTTGTCGTACGGGCTCTCGCCTGCGCCGGCGCGGCCGAACAGGGAGTTGGAACCGCTGACGTCATAGGTCAGGAAGTACGGGGTGCCCGAACGGATCTGGCCGAACACGTCCACGCGGGAGGTCAGATCAGAGATGATCTCACGCTCATAGGACAGGCCAATCTTGAAGGAGTGCTCGATCTCCCAGAAGGAGGTGCGCACTTCAGGATTGTTGCGGTCGATCGCAGACAGGCCGCGCCAGTTGGAGATGCCGCGCGAAGAACCGCCCTCGGAAACCCAGTCCACATCCTGATAGGCGTAGCTGGTGTAGAAGCCGAAGCCGTTTTCGTAGTCTTTCTGAACAGCGACAGAGAAGACGTGGCTTTCAGAACCGTCAGCATTGCCCAGCTCGGTCAGGTTGGCGAAGCCAAGATCGTCAAGGTCCGCATAGATGGTGCGGCCATCAGGCGCCACGCCGGTCGGCAGAGCCGCCGCCAGGTCCGTCTGAGCGCGGTTGCGCCAGATGAAGGCGTCCTGCGGGGTGGTGTAGAGCCAGGAAGCGGACAGCAGGTAGCCGTCGCCCAGGCCCAGGGCCTCAAGGTTCAGATCGTAATCAACGCGCAGCGACGCTTTCCAATCGGACGGGATCTCGAAGTCGTCAGCAACAACGTCGATCACGCTGCCGGTGGAGCCTGCAACGCTGTCCAGCAGCGGCTGAGGCACGGTCAGGCCGGCGGTCGGGGTGCCGGAGCTCTGGCGAGCAAAGCCGGTAGCGCCCTGGAATGCGTTGGAGATCCAGACTTTCGGCTCACCGCCGGCGAACAGGCCGAAGCCGCCCGTCAGAGTGGTGCGATCATTCGGCTCCCAGCGGAAGCTGGCGCGCGGCATGATCAGGTCCAGGCCGTCCAGGTTCTGGCCGGTGGTGTTTGCACCGTACAGCGCATCCACATCCGCGCTGAGCGGCGGAACATCGTCCTGCTGATAGGTCTCGTAGCGCACGCCGAAGCCGACTTCGAGATTGTCACGAACCTGCCAGGTGTCCTGGGCGAAGAGGGTGATCTTCTCAAGGCCGAACGCAGCCGCTGCGTCATCAGCATTGTTGGTGTTGGCGTTGACGTAGTCGATTTGCGGGGTGTTGTTCGCAATCTCGTCAAGCGAGCGGTAGATGAAGCGGCCATTGGAGCCCGCAACAAACAAGTTGAACAGCGAGTAGTCTTCATACTCGGCGCCGAAGGTGATCAGGTGATCGCCCAGGATGTAGTCGCCTTGTGCGAAGAGCTGCAGACGCTCGTCGTTAAACTCGTTGGCGTGACGGAAACGGTCACAGCCGCCCACGAAGGTTTCTTCGCCATTGTCGATCAGAAGGCCTTCCAGCGGAGAGCCAACCAGATCATCCGGCGTCAGGCGGAATTCCAGGTGCGCGGTGTCGGAACCGGCGCGGCAGAGCTGGCCGCGGGAGAATTCCTTGTAGGTGGCGCGAACGGTGGTGGAGAAGTTGTCGCTCCAGTCAGAGAACACTGAACCGGAATAGGAGGTCAGTTCGACAGGAATGTCGTACCAGGCCGATTCAAAGTTCTGACGACCCGTGGAGGTGCCGCTCTCTTCAGTGGACTGGTAGGTGAACGACGCACGGTGGTTGTCGTTGATGTTCCAGTCGATCTTGCCGATCAGGCGCTCGGAGGTCACCGGGTTGGACGTGACGGTCGGACGGCCGCCCATGTCGTAGCCCAGATTGTCCAGAACGTACTGGTTCAGGGCGCCGTAGAAGTTGGTGTCGATGCCGTCATTGCTGTCGCCGACGGAGTAATCCGTGCCGGAGCCGGATTCAAACTCGTCATAGGAGACGAAGAAGAACAGGCGGTCTTCGATGATCGGGCCGCCCAGGGTGATGCCGTATTCTTTTTCGTCAAACGGGGCGATGTTGACGTCTTGGCCGTCGATCCGGTCGCCGAAATACTCTTCGTCCTGATAGTAGTAATACAGAGCGCCGTCGAACTCGTTGGTGCCCGATTTGGTGGTGATGTTCACCAGGCCGCCGGTGAAGCCGGATGCGGTCACGGAATAGTCGGACGCCACCAGAGACGCAGATTCAACAGCGTCCAGGGAGATCGGCGAACGCTCGGTTGCGTAGGTGTTGGAACCGAGACCGAAGTCGTCCTGCTGCAGCGAGCCGTCAATGGCCAGGCCGTTGAAGCGCGGGTTCACGCCGGCGACGTAGAGCTGGCCTTCGCCGTCGGAGAACGCCAGCGGGTCGCGCACCAGGGTGCCGATCACGTCGCGGTTGGCGGACGGCTGGTTAGCGATGTCGTCAGCGGAGAAGTTGGAGCCGACGCCGTTGTTCAGGTCCGTGGTGTTGATGGCCTGACCGGTGACGACGATCACGTCAGCGGCTTGCGGGTTCAGGGTCAGGGTCAGCGGGGACTGGTTGCCCGGACGCAGGTTGACGCCGTCCAGAGCTTCGCCCTGGAAGCCCGGCGCTGCAACGATGATGCTGTACGGACCGCCAACGCGCAGACCGGACTGGAAGAACTGACCCGTTTCGTTGGTCACGGCGCGCGAGGCGGTGCCCGACGGGCTGTGGATGATGGTGACGGTCGCGCCGGACACAGGAGCGCCGGACGCGTCAACAATCTCACCACGCAGGTTTGCAGAAGTGGTCTGTGCGTGCACGGCGGCAACCGGCGCCAGCGCTGCAAGCGCGGCTACCGAAGCGCCGTAAGCGAACTTTTTGAACATCGCCATTGTGGAGGGTCCCCTAAAAATCGACCTGATGAAAGGCAGGGGCACTACGCCCTTGCTTCGAGGGGGGCCTTAAAATCCGGTGCTAACGATTGCGTGACGGGTATGTGAACGTTTTGCGACGGCGCTCAGGGCGCCAATCCGTCAACAGAGCGTCCCGTGTGCGCCGTTAACTCAGTATTAGCGTGTGCTCGCAAGGAGATTCAGGATCGGCTTGCAGGCCCATTAACAACGGCAGGGTCGAAAACCCTGTTAGTCGTGTTTGTTGCTCTGCACCAAGGCGTTTTGGATCGTTGCATATAGGCCACGCTTTTTGAACGGTCAGGCAAGGGCTTTGACAGTCCGGCGGCGCAGCCGCATGAAGCCTTTCATGGAAAAGTTCAGCCCCACACCCTCAGATTCGCCCTCACGCAGCTGGATGCGTATGACCGTGCTCATCCTGGGCGGTCTTCTTGTCCTGCGCATCCTGGCTTTACTGGCTGATCCCAACAGCTTGTATGCAGACGAGACCCAGTATTGGCTCTGGTCGCGTTCGGTGGACTGGGGGTATTTCTCCAAACCGCCCATGATCGCCTGGATCATCGCCGCCACCACCGCCATGTTCGGCGACGCCGACTGGGCGGTGCGGCTGGCCGCGCCCTTCCTGCATACGATCACCGCAATGATGTTGGGTTTGACCGCGGCGCGCCTGTTTGACGCCAGGGTCGGCGCGTTCACCGCTCTGGGCTGGGCGACGATGCCGGCGGTCTGGCTGTCCTCCACCATCATTTCCACCGACGCCGTGTTGATGGCGGGCTTCAGTACGGCGCTCTATGCGCTGGTCAGGCTGCGCGAAGGCCCGGACTGGCGCTTTGCGTTGCTGCTCGGCGCAGCGGCGGGCTATGCATTCTTGTCCAAATACGCCGCCATCTATCTGTTGATCGGGCTCGCCGTCAGCGCCGTCATCGACGCGCCGTCACGGCGCGCGCTGATCTCGCTTCAGGGCGCCGCGGCTTTGGCGCTGTTCGCTCTCATCATTGCGGGCAATATGATCTGGAACGCCCAGCATGACTTCGCCACGGTCAGCCATACCGCCGCCAACGCCAACTGGAGCGGGACGCTGTTTCATCCCGAAGAGCTGGCGGACTTCCTGTCCGGTCAGCTGGGTGTGTTCGGCCCGGTCTTCTTCGTCATCCTGATCGCGGCGGTGATGACGACGTTTCGCGCCACTACGCTGGCGTGGAACACGGCGCGCCCCCGCCTGATGCTCGTCGCCTTCTGCCTGCCGGTGCTGGTCATCGTTTCCGCCCAGGCCTTCATAAGCCGGGCGCACGCCAACTGGGCCGCTTCCGCCTATCTGACCGGGTTGATCCTGGTCATCGCGTTTCTCTTGCAAGGCCCGGCCTGGCGGCGCTGGGCGCTCTATGGCTCGCTGGGGCTGCATACGGTCGCCGGGCTGGCCTTGATGGCGTTCGCCGCCTCTACCCCGCTCTCAGACGCCGCAGGCCTCGCCAACGCCTTCAAACGCGTGCGCGGCTGGCCGGAAACCGTGCAGGCGGTCGAGCGCATCGCACAGGAGCAGGACATCACCAATCTGGTCTATGACAACCGCAACGACTTTCACCAGATGCAACGCTATGGCCAGGGGTTTGACGGCCAGATGTTCATGTGGGTGCGCGCGGAACATGCGCAGAATTTCGCTGAGCAGACATGGCCCCTGCCTGACGGCTTTGCAGAGCCGGTGCTCATCATCTCGGAACGGCCCGAAGAGACGCTGCTGATGGAGTGGGACTTTGCGCAATTTGAACAGGTGGACGAGGTTTCGATCCCCTTGGGCGGGGACCGCTATCGCACCTACCAGGTTTTCCGGGCGCAAGGCCACCAGCGGCGCGATCGCGACGCGGCCTATGAAAACCGCGTCGCGGAGCTACGCGCCGGATCGGACTAGCGGCTACTCGACGTCGTTCCAGATCTGGCGCAAACGCGCATCCCGGCGACAGCCGAAGCGATAGCGCTGATAGCGTGCGGGGCGCTCCAGATAATAGTCCTGATGTTCGGCGCCCGCCGGCCAGAAGGTGGTCAGGTCCTCGACGGGCACGATGATCGAACGCTCAAACAGGGCCTGCACCGATTGGCGTGACGCCTCGGCTGCAGCGCGTTGCTCGGCGTTGGCGGTGTAGATGCCCGGCGCATAGCCTGATCCGCGATCACAGAACTGCCCGCCCTCATCAAACGGGTCCACATTGCGCCAGTAATGGTCAAGCAAGGCCTCATAGCTGACCACGCTGGGATCATAGATCACGCGCGCCGCTTCGTGGTGGTCGCTGCGTCCACGAGCCACGTCGTAATAATCGGGGTTTACTTCCGTGCCGCCAGCGAAGCCGGACACCACTTCGACGACGCCGTCGAGCTTTTCAAAATCCGCTTCCGTGCACCAGAAGCAGCCCGAAGAGAACACGGCGTGGGCCAGCCCGTCCGGAAGATCGGCGCCCGCCGCCTCGGCCGGGCGAACATAGTCGTCTGATTGCGCCAACGCGGCGCCGGACAGGGCGAAAGCCGCGAACGCGGCGGTGAGGACAGCTTTCATAAGGGCCTCCATAGGGGTTTCCCTATAGATGTGGGCCAAAGCCGCTCACCGCCAAGTCACGAAGCCGTCAGTTTTGCTGCGGCTTGAAGCCGGGCAGCGCCAGTCCCAGACACAGATTCTGCATCGCCTGCACCGCGGCGCCTTTGAGGAGATTATCGAGCGCGCACACCATGACGCCACGGCGGCCATCTTCGCTCAAGGCGAACCCGCCCAGAACCGCGCCCGGATTATGCGCGCCTTCAATGACTTCCGGCGCCTCATCCTGAACCCGGATCAAAGGCTGAGCGCCAAAGGCATCCTCATAGGCTGATCGGAACGCGTCCGCCGTCACCGGCTCGGAGAACTCCATCTGCGCGGTCAGCACGATGCCGCGGAAAAACGCCGCCACATGAGGGCTGAAACGCACCTCATGACCCAGATGACGGCTCATCTCGCGCTCATGGATATGCCCGATCAGCGCATACGGCATCAGATTGTCTTTGAGCGCGGTCACATCATTGCGGCGGTTCGGCGTGGTGCCGGCGCCGGAATAGCCGGAAACGCCGAACAGATGCGCTGGCCCCGCCAGCGCTTTGCGCATCGGGGCAACCGCCAATTGTCCGGCGGTGGCGTAACAGCCCGGATTTGAGATGCGCGTCGCGCCCTTGATCGGACCTTCGCCGTACAATTCCGGCAGGCCATAGACCCAGGTCTCGTCAAAGCGGTAATCAGCCGACAGATCGACGATGACCGTGTCCGGCTTCACCGCCTCGATCGCCGCCACATAGGGGGCGGCCTGACCATTGGGCATGGCGAGGATCACGCCGTCGCACTGGCGTTGAGCCACCTCTTCAGGGCTCAGCGCCTCAAACAGAAGGCCCGCAGGCGCTTCCGGGGCGAGAGCTGTGACCGGTTGGCCGTCCATGGCTCGAGACACGGCGAAATCGAGCGACAGATCATCGCGCTCCGCGATCAATCGGATCAGTTCGCGCCCGGTATGCCCGCGCGCGCCGACCAGTCCGAGGGTTTTCATGAGCCGCCCTCCTCAAGAGTCGCCGGCAGCGCAGCGATCCGCTCGACCCGCGCCGGGATTTTGGACAGATCATCCTCGCCGCGCCAGAACACCGTCCACGGCCCCGATTTCACCGCGCCATGACAGGTCGCGAAATAGAACTCGTTGACCGGATTGTTGGTGCGTGAGCGCCAGTAGAGCCGCGGCGCATACTCAATCAGACGCCGCCAGACAGCGCCGCCCAGACCCTCGCCGCGCGCTTCATCCAACACGGCGAACTTGTCGAGATAGACCATGTCGTCCAGACGCGTGGTGATCGCCGCCGCCCGGTAGTTTTCGGTGACGAAGGCATGATCAAAGTCGATGCTGTCGAAATATGAAGCGACCGGCGCGCGCCCGAACGCCTTTCGGATCAATTGCCGCGTGCGCTCTTGATCGAGCTGATCCAGCTTCTCGAGTTCCAGCATGCGCTCGCCGCGGCGCACCAGCGTTCCTGACCCGGCATGAGTGAACAGCTCTTTGGCCAGTTGATCCGGCCGGGTGATCGACACCGAGCTTGAGAGCGGCAGGTCATCGAGCAGGCGCTTGATCTCCTGCAGTTTCAGCCGCATGCCGCCCGCCACCCAGGATGACGCCATCAGGTCATCATAATCGGTGGCGAGGTTGATCGCGGAAATCGGTTGCTTGTTCGCATCCAGCAGCGCGCCCGTGCCGGTCAGGAAAACGACCTTGTAGGGCTGAAGCTTGTGCACCAGCGCGCGGACAGCGCTGTCCGCATTGATATTGACCAGACGTCCGTCAGCAGTGTCGCCCAGACAGGTCAGGATCGGCGCCTGACCGGCTTTCGCCGCCGCCGCCACCAGATCCAGCCGAACACCGGTGGGTTCGCCCACCCGGCCCAGCCCCGCCTCGTCGATCAGCTCGGCCTCAAAAACTCCGGAGGGCACCGCCGCCGCCCGGCCGCCGCAATCGCGCACGGCTTGCACCAGTTTCACATTCACCGCAGTCAGCGTGTCACGCACCACGCCAATGGCTTCAGGCGGGGTGATGCGCAGGCCGTCCTTGCGTTCTTCAGGGAAGCCCGCCGCCTCCAGCGTGGCGTTCAGTTGCGGGCCGCCGCCATGCACGACAATGGGCGCAAGCCCCACCGATTGCAGGAAAGCGAGCGCGGCGGCGAGCGCATCAAGGTCTTCCTCGATGATCGCGCCGCCGACCTTGACGACCGCAAAGCGTTCCTGGTCCAGCTCGGAAAAGCGGTTGAGATATTCGCGGATTTCCTTGCCGTCGCGCATATTGGACAACAGCTGCACGATGGCCGACCGGACCGGCGCATTGGCGCCGCCCCGTTCGGGAAACGATTTCACCTCAGTCATCCATCAGAATCCTGAACCAGGCGCTCCATCATCGCCTTTTGAACATGCAGGCGGTTCTCCGCTTCCTCGATGCCGAGGAAGGCCGGACTGTCGACCACGGAATCCGCAATTTTCACATTGCGGCGCATGGGCAGGCAGTGGCTGACGGTCGCATTATCGGTCAACGCCATCTTGGCGTCGTCGATCATGAAGCCCGCCCCTTTGGCGCGGTAGGGGGCTTCCCCCTCCCAGGCGCCGTAGAACGGCAGCGCACCCCAACTTTTGGCGTAGACCGCATGCGCACCAGCATAGGCTTCTTCAACGTCAGTGGTGACGGAGAAACGCGCGTCATTCTCACCGCAGAAGCGCTCGGCGGCGTCCATGTAGCGCTCATCAAGCTGATACACGTCATCGGGGATCAGCATCCGCACATTCATGCCCATCTTGGACGCCATCAGGATCGCGGAGTTGGCGACCGCGGTGTTGAGCGGCTTGGGATGCGGCACCCAGGTCAGAAGGAAATCCTTGCCCGACACATCGCCATGACGGTCCTGCAGCGCCAGCATCATCGCCAGCTCCTGACACGGATGGACAATGGTCTCCATATTGATCACAGGCACCGTCGCATGCTTGGCGTAGGCCGTGATCAGCGGATCTTCACGCTCGGCTTCCCAGTCCTGGAACTTCGGGAAACAACGAATGGCTATCAGGTCGGCATAGCGCGACAGAACGCGCGCGGCTTCCTTGATATGCTCTTCAGGACCGCCATCCATGATAGCGCCCTCTTCAAACTCCACTGGCCAGGTCTGGCCCTGCGCATCGAGAATGATGGCGTGACCGCCCAGCTGATGCACGCCGATGTCAAAGCTCGAGCGGGTGCGCAGCGAGGGATTGAAGAACATCAGGGCGACCGACTTGCCCTTCAGCGCATCGCCCATCGGGCTGGATCGGAGCTCTCGCGCACGATCAAGGATCGATTGCAATTCATTCCGGGACCAGTCTTCCGTCGACAGGAAATGGCGCATGGCTGCGGACCTTTGTCTGAACAAACAAAGTCTGCGGTGTAGTCAGAGACGACGAACTTGGCAAATACCGTGTGTAGACAGGCCGCCCCTGAACGGCTCCGCCTGTCAGGGCGAAGGGACGGCCCCCGGCTCGGGCTCATATTCCGGCTCGGTCCCCGGCTCAGCCTCCAGCTCACTCTCCGGCTCGCCCTCGACTTCCTCGTCAGCCTCGGCCTGCCGCTGCTCGGGCGGGATATACAGCGGTGGGTCCGACAAGGCTGCAACCAGGGCCGCATCACGGTCGTACACGTCATGAATAAAGCGGATCCGCCCCAGCTCATCAGACACAGCCGTAAAATAAAGGATATGAACCGGAACAACATAGCGAAGCCGGATGCGCCGCGTCTGGCCGGAGTCAAAGGCCCGGACCACCTCTTGTGCGCTCCAGCCCTCGCCCGCCAGAATCCAGATCGCAAGGTCTTCGGGGTTCTGAACCCGCACGCAGCCTGAGGAATCGTCACGCTGGGCGTTGGCGAACAATTCGCGATGCGGCGTGTCGTGGATGTACACATTATGCACGTTCGGGAAGAGGAATTTGACTCGGCCCATGGCGTTGTTCGGCCCGGGCACCTGAATGACCCGGTAGCGCCGGTTCGCCCAGTCCGCCTCATAGGGGTTTGTCCGCGCGCCGGTATCGAGATCCACTAGGCGATACCCCTGAGACAGAGCATAGGCGGGATTGGTGCGGAAACTGCGCAGCCAACGCGAGCCCAGGCTGGTCGGCGTCAGCCAATAGGGATTGATCTCGATGATGGACATGTCTTCAGAGAATATCGGCGTACGTGAATAGCGTCGTCCGATCATCACCTCATGGGTGCGCACGACCTCGCCATTTTCCCACGCCTCCAGACCATAATCGGCGATGTTCACTCTGATATGCCGCGCGCCCAACTCAGAGGGCAGCCAGCGCCAACGCTCCAGATTGACCCGGATCTGGTTGATGCGGCGGGCATCTCCAGCGTTCAGCTCCGACAGGGTGGACGCCCCCGCCTCGCCATCCGCCGCCAGATTGTGACGGGTCTGGAACCGGATCACCGCGCTTTCAAGCCGTGCGTCAAACGGCGCGCCCGGTGCGGTCTCGCCCGACAACAAGCCCAGTTGCCGCAAGCGGGCGCGCAAGGCGTCAACCCGCGGCCCCGCATCTCCCAGGCTTAGCGCTCCCTCGCCAGGGGGCACGCGTATTGGCGCGTCCTGCAAGGCCATGCGGCGCACCAGTTCAGCCCGCAAGGCCTGATAGTCGGGATGAGACGGCGCCAGCGCTTCAAGGCTTTCATATATCCCCGCCCCTTCGCGCGCCTCGGCGTAAACCGTGAGCAAGTCCACATCTTCGATGGGCGCGGTCCAGTCAGGATCGAGCGCGCGCGGATCAACCACGCCAAAGGCCAGATCTTCAGCAAGGGCGAACCAGACGGCGCGGGCGCGTTCATCACGGCTTTCGCCATAGGGTAAGGCACGCAAGGCGTCTGGATGCGGATAGGCGGACGGATCGAGTCCATGCGTCCACGCTTCAGCCAATGCATAGCCCAGCGCATCCACTTCCGCATCGGTCCAGCGCGCCGTCCAGTTGCGGCCCGTCGCTTGCGCCTGGCTGGCGCACAGCCAGATCAGCAGCGTGAGACCCGCAATCCAATTTCGCCAGACCATGATTGGTACGCCCCCTCAGACGGGCAAGTCTTAACAGGCGTTAAGGTCTCACTCCAGCAAGCAAGCGTCAAAAAAAACGCCGCCCCAGCGGAAATGCCAAGGCGACGAGTGAGGCAAGCTCAGAGCTGAGCTGTGAGGTTACTCCGCAGCCCCGGCCGCGCCCTCGGCCGCCACGGCGTGAATATAATCCCGGCGGGCCTTGGCGGCGTCCACCTGGCCGGTGCGGTCTCCGTCGATTTCACGGGCGATGCGCTCGTCTTCATCCTGAAGCGCCTGCGGGTCGAGTTCTGCGAAGTGCAGCACGCCCATATCTTCATACGCGCGCTGAATCTTCGGCCCCCACAGGCCGATATCCTTGACGATCGGCACGATGCGCTGGAACAACATGGTGCGGTAGAGTTTGACGATTTCGGAGTTCTCGGTGAATTCCTGGCACTCTTTTTCGGGCAGACCCAGGACCTCATAGATTTCCTTGGACTGTGTCATGCGATCCCGCATCAGATAACAGGCTTCAACCAGAAACTCCTCGCGCTCATCGCGTTCCTTCTGGGTCAGCTGAGGATAGTAATCGCGCAGCGATAACCGGCCGAAGGCCACATGCCGCGCCTCATCCTCCATCACATAGGCGTTGACCATGCGCGCCAGCGGGTTCTGCGCCAGGTCGCGGATGGTGCCGAAAGCGGCGAGCGCCAACCCTTCAATCACCACCTGCATGGCGAGATAGGTCACATCCCAGCGCGAATCTGACAGCGCGTCATTGACCAGCCTTTGCAAGGGATCGGTCATGGGATAGGCGACGCCGAACTTGCCCAGCAGCTTGCGATACGCCTCCACATGGCGCGCCTCGTCCATCACCTGGGTGGCGGCGTAGAACTTGGCGTCGAGATCGGGCACCGCCTGTACGATCTTGGAAGCAGCGAGAAGCGCCCCCTGCTCACCTTGAAGAAACTGCGAAATATTCCAGGCTTGAGTGTGGCGGCGCAAATCAATGCGCTCGGCCTTGTTCATCTTGTTCCAGACATCCGAGCCATAGATGGAGACCGCCTCGTCGGGCATCTCCATCGGGTTTTCAGGGTCCAGATCCAGCTCCCAATCGATGCGGTCCACCGCATCCCACTGCATGTCCTTGCCCTTTTGATACAGGTGCATGAGCGTGGTGCGGCCTTCGTCGAAGCGCCAGTCGAACACGGACTCAAATTCGTTCGGCACATGCCAGTGCGGGTCGATCCCGGGCATGGGATAAAGGTCACGCAAAGCCGTCATCAGGTCCTCCTGCCTGTTGCGAGAGGAGCCTGCGCGTCCGCGAATCTGCGATGAGCCGGACGCGCCAGCTCCACGCCGTCTGCTTGTCTTCGGCAAGCAATGAACGGCGTTCACTTCTCGACTTTGGATCAAGAGGCCGCTCTGTGTCCAGCACAAGACCGGGCATTTTCAATAAAAAAGGGAATTAATTTCGCCGCATAGCAGCATAGAATTCCAAGGCGATCCACGCTGTGCGTTGATCAATATCACTCTTCTTGCTTGCTGCACTGCACGCCTATTCGGCGGCGACAGGCGGATGCTTGTCAGACCGCGATGAAACGTCGCCCCCTTGTTCTTCCAGCCAGCGGGCCTTCAGCATGGCGGAGGTGTCCCGGCTGCCATCCGGCGACCATCCCGGCGGTCCAAGCCAATAGCCCAGCACTTCGCGTGGCGAGCGCGCCGTGCGGACATCCTTGATGATGCCCCACCATTCATGCAGACAGATCGTCAGCGGGTTATGGGTGCCCAGATTGCGAACGATGCCATAGCGGATCTCTTCTTCGTCGGTTTCAGGCTCGAACGTGCCGAACATCCGATCCCAGATGATGAAGACCCCCCCGTAATTGCGGTCCAGATAGCGCGGATTGGTGGCATGGTGGACCCGGTGATGGCTGGGCGTGTTCATCAGCCATTCCACAGGCCCGGGCAAGCGTTTGATCGCCTCGGTGTGGATCCAGAATTGATAGATCAGGTTGAACGCCGCCACGAAGGCGATCATGGCCGGCGGGAAACCGATCAAGACCAGCCAGCTGCCCAGAAAGATAAATTTCAGGGTCAGCGGATTCAGCCAAGGCTGCCGCAAAGCGGTCGATAGATTGTAGTGCTGGCTGGAATGATGAACCACATGGTCCGCCCACCACCAGCGCACGGTATGCGCCCAGCGATGGCTCCAGTAATAGACGAAATCATCCAGCACGAAGGCGATGACGAACCAGTACCAGGCCCAGCCAATGTCCAGGATCGCAAACTGTTCGACGAAGACGAACCAGGCCACAACGATCCCGCCCAGAAGCACGCCCGACACCGTATTGCCCAGCCCCATAATCAGACTGCCGGCCGTGTCGCGGGGCTCAAACCGGGTCCTGCCTGTCATCCGCCCGTAAATCATCTCGGCGATGACCAACAGGATGAAGCCGGGGATGGCCCATAAGATCGGATCAGGCAGATTTGGCATAACGCGCCTCATTTCCGGGTGCGCCGCCTGGCGCACGCACAAAGTCTTGCAGACGGTCCGCCCAGTCTGTCGCCTGACCGTCCCGGCCAAGCTCCAGCACCGCACGCGGCAAGGTGTAATCATAAAGCGTCAGCGTCAGGGTCGTCCCACTCACCTGGACCGAGCGCACCTCCCCAGGGCGTAGCGCGCGCACGACAGCATTATCGCCGCGCGCCAGAACCAGGCCCACGCGCCCGCCATCGGCCTCAAGACACAGATAACCGCACCGGTCAGGGGTCAAAACCTGTTGGCCCCCGACCTGGAAACCCATCACGTCGCGCTTGAGAAAGCGTTGCGCCTCACCTTCGGTGTTCAGACGCAAGCGTGTCCAGCCAAGGGCCATGTTCAGCAAAATGATCAGGCCGATGCCAAACGCCGCCCCGATTAAGGCGAGAACATCTGTCATGCTTTCATTCATGCCAAAAATTGAACGCTGTTCACCTCAAAAAAGCAAGGGGTAAAGCAAGGGGGCCTCACAAAGAAAAACGGCGCCGGAAAACTCCAGCGCCGTTGATCCATTACTCAGTGCGCATCGCCTAGAAGCGGGCGCGCAGGGTCACGCCATAGGTGCGCGGGTCGCCGGGATAGATGTTGAAGCTCGATCCCAGATAGCCCACCGACGGGAAGCCGCCCTTGGCGTAGTCTTCCTCGGTGAGGTTACGGCCCCAGAACTGCAGCGCCCAGCTTTCATCCGCCGCCGACAGCGTCACAGACGCATTGTACAGGGTGAAGGCGTCCTGATTGGCGATCGCCCGCGGATCCAGGCTCGCCACCAGATTGAAGTCCGACGTGTGCTGGGCTTCACCGCGCAGGATCAGGTCCAGGCGATCATTGACCGGGTGGGTGTAGGTGCCCGTGAAGGACGCCACCAGCTCAGGATTGCCGCGCTCGACGCCAGACAGGTCATTGAACGTGCCGGACTGACCCTGATCATTGACCCGCGGGGCGTTACAATTGGCGAAGGTCGGATCGGCCGGATCCCAGACCGGGCCGAACAGCGGCGAGCTGTCCGGGCAAGGGGCGAAGGGATATTCGCCGAACTTGTCATCCAGCAGATAGGTGCCGCCCAGAGTGAAGAACAACCGGTCGGTCGGCGCATAGCTGAAATCGAACTCGATGCCGCTGACTTCGATGGAGCCGGCGTTGTCGAGCGCGAAGCCCGTGCCCACAAAGGCCTCGGACTGGAAGTCTTCGATTTCCTGGTTGAAGTAGGTGACCGCATAGACGAGCGAGCCGTCCAGAAGCGAACCTTTCGCGCCCAACTCCCAGGACGAGGCGGTTTCATCCTCGAACTCGAAAATGCCGGTTTCCGCCGCTTCATAGGACAGGTTGAACCCGCCCGGTTTGAAGCCGGTGGAATAGCTCGCATAGATGTTGAACGTATCGGTCACATCATAGCTGAGGATGGCGTTGTAGGAGAAATTGTCGTCCGAACGAGACGTCGGATACTGGCTGGCGTCCACGGGTCCAAAATTCTGGAACGCAGCGAAGCCGTTGAGCAGGTTGAACGGCGTGTTGGCCAGAAAAGCCGCCACGGTCGGATCATATACCACGAACGGATTGGCGAGCGTCGCGCCAGGAATGCCGGAGGCCTGAAGCGCGCCTTCCAGCTGCGCCGCAAGGGTCGGATCGCCTGCGGCTTGCTGCGCCAGAACCGTGGTCAGCAGGAACGGGCACGAATTGCCGTCCGGGAAGGACGGGCAAAGCGACGCCTCAGGCAGGCGCAAATTGGCGCCCAGAGAGGTGAAGCTCAGAGCCGAGATCGGATCATTGATATTGATCCGGGTCTCCATCTCCTTGTCTTCTTCGGTGTAGCGGCCGCCAATCGTCAGGGTCAGACGATCCGTGAAGTTGATGTCAAACTGACCGAAGGCGGACCAGGACGTGGTGTCGTACTGGTAGTTCTCCTGCTCGAGCGCATCGCCTTCCTGCAGATAACCGCCGGCAGGCAGCAAGGGAACATTGTTGACGCCTAGCTGGTTGTTCGCACCCACCAGGAACTCGGTCAGCGTGACGCCGCCCGTGCCGGCCGGCAGACCAAAGGCTGCAGCCAGATCGGCCACTTGCGCGGCAGACGCCAGGTCGAAGAACGCCTTGGTGTCCGCGCCATAGACGAGACGCTGATTGAACTCGAGTTCGTTCTTGTAATAGAACCCGCCAAACATCCAGTCGATGAATTGGCCGCCATTTGAGGTGAAGCGCAATTCCTGGGTGAAGCTGTTGTATTCGTTATCGATATTGCGAGCGCCCAACAGATCGATATCGGAGAAGTCCGCATCGATGTTCTGGGATTCGTCATAGGTGCGATACGCGGTGATCGAGGTGAAGGTGAACCCGTCAAACTCATGATCGATCTGGGCGGACAGGCCGGCCGTATCGAGTTGAGTGTTCACATTGCCGTCGACCGCCATCTGACCATCAAAGGGATCGGCGGGCAGCGCCGTGCCGCCCAGCGCGATGATCGCGGCCTGGTCGATCGGGTCGTAATATCCGAACGGCGCCGCGCAGCAATTTTCATCAATGACGCCCATATCGGCGATGATACGCACTTCGGTCGCGTCAGTCGGATACCACATCAGCTGACCGCGATAGGACTGGCGATCGCGGTTGTTGAGCTCCTGGCGCTGCGCCACTGGCGAAACATTGTCCAGGTAGCCGGTATTGGTGTGGGTGGTGGCGTCCAGACGGAAAGCCAGCACGTCTTCAACAATGGGGCCGGTGACCGTGGCCTTGGCCACGAACTGGCCGAACTCGCCAAAGGTGACTTCTGCGTCACCGCCCAGTTCGAACTCGGGCTCCTTGGTGATGAAGCTCACCACGCCCGCCGGCGTGTTGCGGCCGAACAGCGTCGATTGCGGACCGCGGATGACTTCAACGCGCTCGATGGACAACAGATCGTTGATCGCTGCGCCTGCACGCGGGCGGTACACGCCGTCCACAAACACGCCCACAGAGGGCTCAAGCCCTGGGTTGAAGCTCGACGTACCGATGCCGCGCAGACTGAATTCGGTATTGGTGGAGGAGGCGAACTCGGCCACGCGCAGAGACGGGACGAGGGTTTGCAGATCCGCAGCGTCGCGGATTTGCGATTGCTGGATCGCGGTATCGGTGACAACTGCCACAGATACCGGCGTTTCCTGCAAGGTCTGTTCGCGTTTTTGCGCGGTGACGGTGATCACGTCCGGCTGCTGCGCCAGCGCTGGCGCAGCGACAACGCCCGCAGCGAGCGCCGTCGCCCCGAGAACGGCTGCTTTGGTCAAACGGTTCATACAGGTCTCCTCCCCTGATAGGTCTGGCGTCGCGATATTCTGTGTAGGATCGCTGTCCGCACTTACGCTTAGCTTATGCAGGCTTTGATCATTTTGTCATGCAAACTTCTTCTCAAGACCAGCCAAGCGTTGCGCAAACAGCACAGGCGCAGCCATAGCGTGCAGTGCAGCATTATCCTTATATACCTGAGATAGCTTATGTTTTTTGAGATAATGATTTTATGCTGCGCACAATAGATCATGCTATCAGGCATGACAGGCATTCATCGCCGCATCATGCGCCTTGAGACCGTGCCGCCATCGTTCGGCTTAGGAATCAGTCTTTTATGCTGTGTGTCTGGACCGCGGCGGCGCGGTCAGAAGGACGAAGACCACCCCCGCTAGGCCGCCCATGACCGCCTGGGTGAGCAGCCCCGCCATGCTGCGCGCGCCCGCAATAACCTGCACCCCGAAAAACACCTCTTTCATCAAGGTCAGCATCACCAGCATGCACACCAGCCCAGCCGCGCTGAACACCCATCCGCGCGGCACGGGCAGCACGCGCCCGGCCAGCGCGGCGACCGGCAGGGCGATCGCCAACCCGAGCGCAATGAAGATCGCATAGAGCGGCCCCAATCCGGTCAGGTCATCAACGACCATGGAGAGTGCATCCGCTGCGCCGATTTCCGCGCCGACCGCCATCAACCCCGCCAGTACGAACAGGCTTTGCGCTATGACGGCCAAGGCCACCAGAACCAGCACTGTCGCCAGATAGGCGCCGAAAACCCGCAATATCGTCATGGCCCATTCCCCCTTTGCGCGCACCGGTCATAGCGCTCATAGTGCTTTGAACTCGCGATTAAAGCGAGAGTGCCGCAAACACACGCGTGAGGGAACCATCATGATTCGGCTGATCCAATCCGTCATCGCCCCGACCGGGCTCGCGCTTGTTCTCGGCGCCGTCAGCGCCTGTTCCCAAGCGCCTGAAGCGGCGCCGCCTGCGGATGATCTCGACCCTGCAAGCTATCAGGTCGAACTGATCGCGGACGGCCTGCTCACCCCCTGGGACATGGCCTTCCTGCCCGATGGGTCCGCGTTGATCAGCGAACGCAATGGCGGCGTTAAACACCTCCGCGATGGCGTGCTGAGCGATGTGCCGGGCGGCCCGGATGACGTCTTCGCCGAAGGGCAGGCCGGACTGTTCGACCTGGCGCTGAGCCCGGACTTTGAAACTTCGGGCGTCGTTTATCTCAGCTATGCCTCCGGAACGGCGGACGCCAATACGCCCGCGCTCTATCGCGCCCGGCTCGAAGCGGACCGTCTGGTGGATGGCGAAACGATTTTCCGCGCCGACCCCTTGCGCAGCACAAGCGCTCATTATGGCGCACGGTTGGCTTTTTTGCCGGACGGCACGCTTTTAATGACCGCCGGAGAAGGCTTCGCCTACCGCGAAGAGGCCCAGGTGCGCAGCAATCATCTGGGCGCCGTGCTGCGGCTGAACACGGACGGTTCGGCGCCGACCGACAATCCCTTCGCCGATGAAGGCGGGGCCGCGGCCTATGTCTACAGCTATGGCCATCGCAATATGCAAGGCATCGCGCTGGACGCCGCAACGGGTACGATCTGGACCCATGAGCACGGTCCGCAAGGCGGGGACGAGCTGAACGCGCTGAACGCCGGCGCCAACGCCGGTTGGCCGATCGCCACCATGGGCCTGGATTACAATGGCGCGCGCATCTCGCCTTTCTTCGACCATGAAGGCTTTGACGCGCCGGAATGGGTGTGGACGCCCTCAATCGCACCCAGCGGGATGGCGCTTTATGACGGCGACCTCTTCGCCGACTGGCGTGGCGATCTGCTGGTGTCAGCGCTGGCGGGCCAGGCGCTGCACAGGCTGGATCTGGAAGACGGCGTCGTGGTTGGCGAAGAGCGCCTGCTCGCCGAGCGCGGGCAAAGAATCCGACAGGTGCTCAATGGTCCGGATGGCGCAATCTGGCTGCTGGCGGAATCCCCGGACGGTCAGGTTTTGCGGCTGACACCGGCGGAGTGACCGCGCGCCCGCGCAGACATGGACAGCCGGTTTTGACTGGCGCTCACTCTCTGAAAGGTGTTCACTCAAGGCTAACTGATTTGCCCGCCCCGCAGATTGCGGCGAGACCGGGCGAACATGTTCGGGGAGAGATTAAATGAAGCGTTTCCTGACAGCCGTAGTGGGCGCGTTGGTTTTGCTCGGGCTCGTGGGCGCAGGCTGGTATTACAGACCCTGGTCCGATTATGCGCCGGCCAAGATCCGGTCGCTGGACGACCCGGACCAGTATCCGCTGACCTATCAGCGCATGGACGAATTCCTGCCGAGCACCGGGATCGACGCCGTCGCGCCCTCGCCTTTCCCTCGCGACGTTCAATCGCTCGACATCACTTATGAATGGCAAGGCGAAACCAAAACGCTCGCCGAATACCTCGCCGAAGCCAAAGTCACTGGTTTGACCGTGCTGTCTGACGGCGAGGTGATCGCCCAGACCTATGCGTATGAGGCGGACGCCCAGTCACGTTTCACATCCTGGTCTGTGGGCAAGTCCTTTGTCGCCACCTTGATCGGCAAGGCGCTGCATGAAGGCCTGATCGAGAGCCTGGACGACCGGGTGGACCGGTATGCGCCGCAATTTGCCGGGACTGATTATGGCGCGACCAGCCTGCGCCATCTCCTGATGATGTCGTCGGGCATGGCGTTTAACGAGGAATATAGCGCCGACGCCCCCTCCGATGTGCGGCCGCTCTTTTTCAACGCCTTCATCATGCGCCGCAATCCCGACGACATGATTGCTCTGATCGAGCGCGATCGTGAGCCGGGCGAGGATTTTCATTATATCAGCCCCAACTCCCATGTGCTGTCGGCGGTCGTGCGTGGCGTCTATGAGGGCCGCCTCGCCGAAATCATGCAGCGGGAGCTGTGGGAACCACTCGGCATGAGCGATCCGGCGACCTGGCTGCAGCACAAGCCGGGCCCTGAAGGGGTCGCCATCGGGTATTGCTGCCTGCAGGCCAGCAGCGAGGATTATGCGCGCCTCGGCCAGCTCTACCTGCAGGACGGCGTCTGGAACGGCGAACGCCTGTTGCCGGAAGGCTGGGTGGATCTGGTGTCCACGCCGCCCACGCCGTCGCATGAGCCCGGCGCCAGCCGCTACGCCCATCGCGGCTATGGACTGCACTTCTGGATCCCGGAAAACTATGACCGTGAATTCTACGCCGCCGGGGTGTTCGGCCAGTATATCTGGATGGATCGCAACCGTGATCTGGTGATCGCCCAGAATGCCGGCGATGCGGACTGGGGCGAGCGGAACGTAGAAATGACAGCCGTCTTTCGCGCCATCGCCGAGACCGTCGCGCCGCTGACGCCTGCTTCGTCCACAGCCCCCATGACGCCTCCGATGGAAGGCGAGGTTCAGTCTCAGGACGGAGAGCCGCAATGAGCCGCGCAGACGACATGGAGTTTGATTATGTGATCGTCGGGGCCGGCTCGGCGGGATGCGTGCTCGCCGACCGACTCAGCCAGGATCGCGACGTGACCGTCTGCGTTCTGGAAGCTGGCGGATCCGACAACAAGGCCGTCATCAAGACGCCCATGCTGCTGCAGTTCGCCATCACCAACCCGGCGATCAACTGGGATTACTGGACCGAACCGCAGAAAAATCTCGGCGACCGCAAGCTCTACTGGCCGCGCGGCAAGGCGCTGGGCGGCTCCTCTTCGATCAACGCCATGCATTACATGCGCGGCGCGCTAGAGAATTACGACGATTGGGAAAGCACGTACGGCGCCGAAGGCTGGAATGGCGATGCGGCGCTGGAGGCCTTCAAGTCTGTCGAAAACAACGAAAACCATGGCGCGCCCTTTCACGGTCAGGGCGGCCCGCTGAACGTGAAGACCATTGGTCCGCTCAATCCGCTGACCGAGCGCTATTTCGAGGCCTGCCGCCAGCGCCAGATTCCTGACAATCCGGATCATAACGGCGCTCGGCAGGAAGGGTTCGGCCCTTATCAGGTGACCCAAAAAGGCGGCAAACGCTGGTCTGCGGCGGACGCCTTTCTCAAACCCGCAATGAACCGCCCCAATCTGACCGTCGTCACCGGCGCCCTGGCCCATCGCATCGTGATCGAGAAGGGTGAAGCCCAAGGCGTGCTGATCGAGACCGACGGCGAGATGCGCACCGTCACCGCCAAGCACGAAGTGATCCTGTCAGGCGGGGCGATCAATTCGCCCCATCTTCTGATGCTGTCAGGCATCGGCCCGGCCGACCATTTGCGCGAGCACGGAATCAGCGTCGAACACGATGCGCCCGGCGTCGGTGAAAACCTTCAGGATCATCTCGACATTCTTGCGCGCGCCCGAACAAAATCAGCGACCTCGATTGGCTATTCAGCGCGCAAATTTCCCGCCACGGCCCGTGATGTGATGCAGTGGGCGCTAACCGGCACCGGCAAGTTCACCGTCAACCCGGTCCAGGGCTGCGGGTTTGTGCGCTCCAGCCGGGCGCGGGATCTACCCGACATCCAGCTGGTGTTCATCCCGGCGCTGGCCAGCCCGCACGGTCGTGACACCCTGACAGGACACGGGATCAGCCTGCACGCCTGTCACCTCTATCCGCAAAGCACCGGACGGCTCAGGCTGGACAGTGCGGACCCGCGCGCGCCGATCCGCATTGATCCCAACTATCTCGACCATGAGGAAGATGTTGAGGTGATGACGGACTGCCTGGAGATCGCGCGCGACCTGCTGCTCAGCAGCGCGTTCGATGGCGAGTTTGATCATCTTGACCTGCCTGCAGACCCCCGCGCGGGCCGGGCCAGTCTGACTGATGAAGTCCGCCAACGTGCCGAGACGCTCTACCATCCCACCTCAACCTGCGCGATGGGGGGCGGAGCGCTCTCTGTCACCGATCCGCAATGCCGGGTGCGCGGCGTGAAAAGCCTGCGCGTGGTGGATGCGTCCGTCATGCCGCGTATAGTCGGCGGCAACACCAATGCGCCCACCATCATGATCGCCACACGCGCCGCCGATATGATCCGTGCGAGCTAGGAGACAGCCTCATGCCTGACACCAATATGCAGACCGCCACGGGCTCCATCGACGCCATGCAGGCGATCTTTCATCAGCAGAAGGCGGCGTTCGAAGCTGAACGCCATCGCCCGCTCTCTGACCGCAAAGCGGATCTGGAGAAGATCGAAGAGCTGGTCAAAACCCGTGGCGACGAGTTCGCCGCCGCCATCGACGCCGATTTCGGTCGACGCTCCAAGTCTGAAACCGCGTTGGCGGAGCTGGGCTTCACTATCGCCACGGCCAAACACAGCCGCCAGCATCTGACCAAATGGGCGAGCTCAAAGCCTGTCTCGGTGCCAATGACGCTGGCGCCGGGCAAGGCCTATGTGCGGCGTGAACCCAAGGGCGTGGTCGGCATCGTCTCACCGTGGAACTATTCCATGCAGCTGGCCTTCGCCCCGCTGGTCGCCGCGCTCGCAGCGGGCTGCCGGGTGATGATCAAGCCCAGTGAGTTCACCCCGCGCACCGCCGCATTGATCAAGTCCACCCTGGGCGAGTTGTTCAGCGAGGACCATGTGGCGGTCATCGAAGGCGGCGTGGAAGAGGCGAGCGCCTTCACCGCCCTGCCCTTTGACCATCTGTTCTATACCGGCTCCACTCAGGTGGGGCGCATCGTCGCCAAGGCCGCCGCGGAGAACCTGACCCCTGTGACGCTGGAGCTGGGCGGCAAATCGCCAGCCGTGGTCGCGCCGGATTTTGACGGCGCGGAAGCCGCAAAGACCCTGGCCTGGGGCAAGTTCCTGAACGCCGGCCAGACCTGCGTCGCCCCGGATTACGCACTGGTTCCGCGCGGGTCTGAGCAGGACTTCGCCAAGGCCGTGATGCATGAAACCGGCGAGATGTGGCCCGATGTGGCCACCAATGGCGACTACACCGCGATCATCTCCGAACGTCATCATGCCCGCTTGAGCGAGATGGTCGAAGAAGTGCGCCAGGCCGGCGCCGAAGTTCACCAGCTCGCTTTCAACAAGGCGGATGCCGGCAATACACGCATCTTCCCGCCCACCGTGTTGGTCAATCCTCCGCTCGACTCCAAACTGATGCAGGAAGAGATCTTTGGCCCGATCCTGCCTGTTCTGGGGCATGACGGACTGGAAGACGCTGCGCGCTTCATCAATGAACGCGACCGGCCTCTGGCGCTTTATGTCTACGCCAAGTCCAAGCAGACCGCGCGCGATTTTCTCGGACGGACGATTTCAGGCGGCGCGGCGGTCAACATCCCGCTTCTGCACCTGTCAGTGGAAGACCTGCCGTTTGGCGGCGTCGGCGCCTCCGGCTATGGCAGCTATCACGGGGAAAGCGGGTTCCTGACCTTCACCCATGAGCGCGGCGTGTTTGAAGCGCCGGTCTGGCACCCCAGCCGCCTGATCCGCCCGCCCTACGGCAAGATGTTTGAATTCTTCAAGAAGCTGCAAGCGGGCTAGCTTGCGATCGACCAGTTGATGTCAGAAATCGCCGGGGCGTCGTCCAGTTGCGGTTTGGAGAAATAATACCCTTGGAACAGGTGAATTCCCAGATCGAACAAGGCGCGCGCCTCGGCTTTGACCTCAATGCCTTCGGCGATGATCTTGATGTCAAAGCGCTCACAGATGTCCACCATGGCCGCCAGGATCGTACGCTTGACCGGGCTGATATGAACATTGCGCACCAACGCCATATCCAGCTTGATGATGTCTGGCATCACAGCCGCGAGAAGGGTCAGGCCCGCACCGCCGGAGCCGAAATCGTCCAGCGCCGTGAGGAAGCCCATATCCTTGTACGAGCGCACGATCATGGCGAAATGGTCGGGGTCGTTGACCGCTTCATGTTCCGTCATCTCGAACATGATGCGATTGATCGGAAACCCGTTCGCCGAAGCCGCCGCCAGGGTGGTCCGCAGGCACGTCGCGGGATCGTAAACGGCATTGGGCATGGTGTTCAGAGACAACAGCTCAGGCCGATCCGACAAAGCTGTACTGGCGGATTTGAGCGCCTGGATACGGCAATGCCGGTCAAAGGCGTGCATGTTGTCTGCGGTCACTTTGGACAGGACCGAGCCCGCAGACTGCCCTTCCGCGCCGCGCACCAAAGCTTCCTGCGCAAAGATCGTGCGCGTCTTGAAGTCGATGATCGGCTGAAACGCGAACCGCAGCCGCTCAGGGATCAGCTCAGCGCATCGGCAGACTGTTTCTTCGCACACAGGAGCAGCGGTCTTCGCGATGTTCATGGGACACCCTTGAATTTTTTTGTGACGATAACTGACACAACTTAATGAAGAATGTTCCGCCTGAAGAACGGGGCGCCAGATCTATGGCGCATTTAGAGTGACGACTTGGCCCTTGGGGAGGCCCAACATGAAAACCTGGATCATCCGCATAGTATTCGCAGCGATAGCGCTGGTTCTGATCACCGTTCTGGGCGTCAGCGCCTGGATGGTGGAGCGGTTTCACGCCTCCAAGCCCCGCCAGTCCGGCGAGGTCACGCTTTCCGTGCTGGATTCCCCCGCACACGTTGTGCGCGACGCCAACGGCATCGCCCACATTTTTGGCGACAGCGACGCCGATGTGATGGCGGCGTTGGGCTATGTGCACGCCAGTGAACGCTTTTTCCAGATGGACATGGCCCGGCGCTATATGCGCGGCGAACTCTCCGCCTTGTTTGGCGAGGAGTATCTGCGCGCCGACGCCCAGACCCGCACCTATGGCTTCCGTCGCCTGACCGAAGAGATCGTCGCCAACGCATCCGCAGACACCCGCGCAATGATGCAGGCCTATATCTCCGGCGTGAACGCGCGCCTGGCCGAGGGCTCGGTCGCGCCTGAATACGCTGTGCTTCGCACCGCGCCTGAAGCGTGGAGCCTGGAAGACAGCGCGGCGATTGTCGTGCTGCTGGCCCATGATCTGGCCGCTGGGGCGGGCGCTGACATGGATCGCGCCTTGCTCGACGATATTCTGTCCGCCGAGCAGCTCGCGCAGTTCACCCTGAACTTCCCCGACTGGGCGCCGACCATGCTCAAGGCCGAGGATATGCGCGCCCGCTTCGGCGAGGTGCAGACGCTGCCCCTGAGCGAGCCCGCCCAGCCGAGCGCGCAACCCGACAACCAGCCAGGCTCGAACGCCTGGGTGGTCTCTGGCGAGCGCTCTGAAACCGGACGCCCATTGCTGGCGAACGACCCCCATCTGGGCCTGAGCACCCCGGCGATCTGGTACTATGTGCGGCTGAACCTGTCTTACGGACCGGTCATCGGCGGCACCGTGCCGGGCGCGCCCTTCGTCATTCTGGGGCGCAACGCCCACGCCGCCTGGGGCTTCACCAATACCGGCTTTGACGTGATCGACATTCTCGAACGCGATCGCTCAGCCGAAGAGATCACAAGCCGCACCGAAACCATCCAGATCAAGGGCCGCTCCGACCCTTATGAGCTGACCGTCGAGGAAACCCGCGACGGCCCCGTGCTGGACCCGGAATGGTTTGATCTGCGCGGCTTTGACGAGGACGCCATCGTGGTGCGACGCTCCACTGTGACCGCGCCGGGCAACCGCGTGGCGGACGCCACCCTGGCGATCATGCAGGCGCAGACCTTTGACGAATTTGTCGAAGCGGGCCGCGGCTGGACCGCCCCCATGCAAAACATGCATTTCGCCAGCGTGGACGGCACGATCGGGTACACGACGGCGGGTCTATTGCCGATCCGCGATGAGAGCGGCGAGTGGACGGGCTTTATCCCGTTTGAAGAGCTGCCGCGCGTGCGAAACCCCGAAGGCGGGTTCATCGCATCGGGCAATAATCTGGTGGCGGGGCCAGACTATCCGTATCCGCTGCCGGGCTCGTACGCGACCTATCGTGCGCCGCGGATCGAGCGTGAGCTCATCGCGCGCGACCGTCATACGCTGGAAAGCTTCGCCGCCCTGCAAATGGATGTGACCAGCGAGCAGGCCCTGCGTCTGTTGCCCGTGCTGCTGGGGTCCGAGCCTGAAAGCCAGCTGGGAGCGGAAGCCCTGGCGCGGCTGGAAGCCTGGGACGGCGCGCTGGACATGGATGCGCCAGAAGCGCTGATCTATTCGGCCTGGCTGCGCGTCTTGTCCGGCGCAATCTGGAACGATGAGCTTGATACGCTCGCCTCCGCCTTCAACCAGCCGCGCCGCGCCTTCCTGGAAGAGGTTCTGGCCGGTGAAGCCTCGGCCTGGTGCGATGACGTGCGGACGGATGCGGTGGAGAGCTGCTCCATCACCGCCGGGCTGGCGCTCGACGCCGCCATGGCGGAAACCGCGGACGCCTTCGGGCCTGACATGAACAGCTGGCGCTGGGGCGACATGCATGTGGCCGATTTCGACCACCCGTTTGATTCCCTGCCGCTGATCGGGTCCATGTTCGCCAACCGCGTGCCCGTCCCCGGCGACGGCGCGACGATCAATGTGGCGCATTTCAGCTATGACTCAGGCAGTTATGATGTCTTCCACGCCGCCTCGCTGCGGGCGATCTATGATTTGTCAGACCTCAACAACTCGCTGTACATGTTCGCGCCGGGCCAGTCGGGCCACCCGCTCTCGGACCATCATGGCGACCTCGCCCCGCGTTGGGCGGCGGGCGAGTATTTCGAGATCCGGGATGACTGGGCCGTTGAAACCGCGCCCGAAGGCAGCCATGTGCTGACCCTGACGCCGCAATAGGACCCGCCATGATCAGCCTTGAGAACCAGACCCTTTTCGTCACCGGCGCCTCCCGCGGCGCCGGCGCCGGCATCGCCCGCCAGATCGCCGAAGCCGGCGGCAAGGTGATCCTGGGCTATGCCCGCAACACCGAAGCCGCCAAGGCCATGGCCAGCGAGCTGGGCGATCAGGCCATCGGTCTGGTGCAGGCCGATTTCTCAGCCCCGGACGCCGCCGAACCCGCCTGGAACGAGGCGAAATCCCTCGCTGGCGGCCCGATCCACGGCCTGGTGCTCAATCACGGCGTTTTTGAAGCGTCCAACGTCCACGACCCCGCCGACATCTGGCGGCAGAACTGGGCGCGCACGCTTCAGATCAATCTGCAAAGTTGCGCCGATCTCGCCCGGTGCGCGGCGCAGGATTGGGTGGACAGCGCGCAGGGCGGATCGCTGGTGGCGATCAGCTCTCGCGCCGCGCATCGTGGCGACGATGCGGACCATCCCGCCTACGCCGCGTCAAAAGCCGGGCTGATCGCGATGATCAAGACGCTGGCGCGCGCCTATTCTGGCCGGGGGCTGCTCGCTTACGCCATCTCGCCAGGCTGGATCGACACGGAAATGGCGCCGCAAGCCCCAGACGACCGCAAGGCCGCCCTCTCAGAAGTCCCCTATGGCGATATGGCGAGCCCGGATGAGCTGGGCCGCCTCTGCGCCTTCCTGCTGTCCGGCGCGTGCAAAAGCGCCACCGGCGCGACCTTTGACGTCAATGGCGCAAGCTATGTGCGTTAGGGGCTGAGACAGAGCGAGTGAACTCCTGGGGGAGCGTCAGCGAAGCCCCGGGACCTCGCTCCACAAAAAGCGCCACATCCTGATGGAGGCCCCGGCTCTGCGCTGCGCTTGGCCGGGGATTCACTTCTCTACTCCGCCGCCAGCGCTTCCTGTCGCCCGGCGCGGACCAGACGCCCGGGCCGAGCCTCCGTCACCTGATCATCCCGCACAACGACTTCACCGGAGACAATTGTCGCGCGATAGCCTTCAGCGTCCTGCAGAAGGCGCTGGCCGCCCGCGGGCAGGTCTTTGACCAGGCGCGGCGGGTGCAGGCGTAGCTTTTGGTAGTCGATGACGTTGAGGTCGGCCTTCATCCCCGGCTTGATCCGGCCGCGGTCTGACAGGCCCAGATAATCGGCGATGTCGCCGGTCAGCATCTGCACCGCGCGTTCGGGCGCAATACGCGGCCCACGGGTCCGGTCGCGGGTCCAGTAGCTCAACAGATAGCTGGGGAAGCTGGCGTCACAGACCGTGCCCACATGAGCGCCGCCATCAGACAGGCCCGGAATGGCGAGCGGGTGCTGCATCATGGTCAGCACATTGTCATAGCTCAGCTCGGTATAGTTATAGATCGGCAGATAGATCAGCTCGCGGCCGTCGCGGGCGATCACCGTGTCGAACAGCTCCTCCCACACCGACACGCCGCGCGCTTCGGCCTTGGCGCCGATGGCGTTCTCAGGCGGCTGCTCGTAATCGGGGTTTTCCGACAGGGTGAAGAGCTTGCCCGCCACCATCTCCATGTTTTCGATCAGAAGATCGGCGATGGGCGGGATCGAGCTGCCGGGACCGGCGAGCTTGTCTGATTTCTGGCTGAGGATCTTCTTGCGGAAGGCGTCGGTCTTCATCACCGCCACGCGCTCATCGAGCGGCAGATCGGCGATCTCCTTATAGGCCGGGAAGCCCATGAAGGGATGGAAGGTGCATTGCAGCCCGAGGAAGACGCCGATGGCGCGCGGGGCGACCTGGGCGCGCACGGTGTAGCCTTCTTCATCCAGCGCCTCGAGCCCTTTGAGGATTTTACGCCATTGATCCGGCGCGAAGTCGCGCTGCATCAGGGACATGGAGAAGGGGCGACCGCCGGCGGCGCGGACATACTCCTCGACCACTTTCCACTCCTCCTCGAACCGCGACTGGTCGCGCTCAAGGTCAAAGTCGGAGACGGCCTGGATGACGCCATGGTCGCGGCCCTTGAAGGCGCTGGCGATGCCGGTGAGTTCCTTGGTGGTGGCCTCGCTGGCCGGGGTCCAGTCGCCATCTGCGGTGCGGTGCAGATCTGACCGTCCGGTGGCGAAGCCGATGGCGCCGGCGTCCAGCGCTTCAGAGACGAGGTCGCGCATTTTCGCGATTTCCTCGTCATTGGCCTGCTGGTCAAAGCTGGCGCGCTGATCCATCACATAAACCCTGAGCGGATCATGGCCGACCATGGCCGCCACATCGAGGGTGCGCGGGGTCTTCTCCAGCGCGTCGAGATAATCGGGGAAGCTCTCCCAATCCCAGCTCAGCCCTTCGGCGAGCGCAGTGCCGGGAATGTCCTCCACCCCCTCCATCAGCTTGATCAGGCGCTCATGGTCGCTTTCGCGCACGGGCGCGAAACCGACGCCGCAATTGCCCATGACGGCGGTGGTCACGCCATGCTTGATCGACGGCTCCATGCGGTCGTCCCAGGTGGCCTGGCCATCATAATGGGTGTGCACGTCGATAAAGCCCGGCGTGATGATGCAGCCCTGGGCGTCGATCACCTCGTCGGCGTCGCCCGGCGCCTCGCCCACCGCAACGATACGGCCCGCCTTGATCCCGACATCGCCAATATAAGGTGAGCCGCCCTCGCCCTCATGGATCATGCCGCCGGTGATTTTCAGATCATAAGTCGCCATGGAAGCCTCCCGTAGAAATCATTGTTTCAAGGCGCCGTTCGGGCGCTCTTCTGTGCGCGGACCGCATCGAGCCCGCGATAAAACCCGGCGAGCATGCCGCCGCTGAACAAATGCCAGACCGCCCAGAGCGCGGTGATGGCCGCCGCCCCGCCCACGCCTTCAAACTGGCCGAGCAGGATCACAAGGCCGAGCCCGGTGTTCTGGATACCCACTTCGAAGGTCACCGAGCGACGTCCCGCCACGTCATACTGCAGAGCGCGCGCCGACAGCGTCCCGACGCCGAACGCGACGGCGTTGTGGATCATCGCGATCACCAGCACGGTTCCCGCCGTCGCGGTGAACAAAGCCCAGTTGGAGGCGACCCCGCCCACAACCATCACCGCCAGCCCGAACAGGCCTGCAGCCAGAAAGACCGGGCGCAGCCAGTGAGCCAGACGCGGATAGCGGTGCGCAATGCCCATCCCAACCGCCAGGGGCACGGCCAGCAACACAGTCATCTGCAGCACGAAGGGAATAGGCGACACCTCGATCGCATCCACCAGCGCGTCAGCGGGCGCGTAAAGCGAGGTCCAAAACAGGATCGAGATCGGCGTCAGAAGCGCGGCGGCGAGGCTGGAGGTCGCCGTCAGCGAGACTGAAAGCGCGGTGTCGCCCCGCGACAGATGGGTGAAGAAATTGGAGACATTGCCGCCCGGGCAACACGCCACCACGATCATCCCAAGCGCGATGGAGGGGGGCGGGTTCAATACATAGAGAAGTCCAAGCGTCGCGAGCGGCAACCCCAGAATTTGCGCCGCCGCGGCGCCCAGAAACCTGACGGGGCGCTGTTTGACCATGGCGAAGTCCGCCACATGCACGTTCAGCGCAACCGCGAACATCAAAACGGCCAGCAGCATCGGCAAGATCACTTGCGATCCGGGCGCCAGCTCAATCTGCACGGCGTCTAACGCAGCTATGTCCATAGCGCGCTGTCTCCTCCCCTGTGACCGGGTCTGCGGTCCCGATCCGCCCTCGCCTCTGAAACGGACAAGTGAACGGCGTTCACTTAATCCTCGCATCCTTTGACGCGTCCTGTCGAGACCTCGTCATGCCGGGCTTGCACGCGTATGGGATCAATGCACGATGCAACGCAGAGAATTTCATGTGGGGAGTCACCATGTTACGTTACTTAATAACGTCGAGCTTGGCCGCGCTGGCGCTGACCGCCTGCAGCCAGCCCGCCAACGCGCCGGCAACAGATGAGCAAAGCGAAGCCGCGCCCGCTGAAACGCAAGCCAGCAGCGCCTACCCGGCACATCAGGCGAGCGATGCGGCCATCACCGAAGCGGATTTCGCTTATCGGATCAGCGCGCTCGCCGATGACCGGTTTGAAGGGCGCGGCCCGGCGTCCGAACATGGCGAGCAGGCGGCGACCTGGATCGCCGAGGAAATGGACGCCGTCGGCCTTGAACCCGCAGGTACGGACGGCTGGTTCCAGCCTGTCCCGCTGATTGAATCCACCCTGGATGAAAGCGCGTCGAGCTTTGACATCACTGTGGATGGCGAGGCCATGGGGCTTCAGACCAATGTGGACGTGGTGTTCTGGTCCCAGAACCCTGAAGAACAGGTCAGTCTGGACGCGTCCGAGCTGGTGTTCGTGGGCTATGGCGTGGTCGCGCCCGAATATGGCTGGAACGACTATGAAGGCGTGGACGTCACCGGCAAGACGGTGGTCATCCTGATCAACGATCCGGGCTTCGCCGATCCGGACGCCGGCTGGTTCAACGGCTCGGCCATGACCTATTATGGCCGCTGGACGTATAAATACGAGGAAGCCGCCCGCCAGGGCGCCGAAGGCGCGATCATCGTCCACCAGACCGCCCCGGCCGCCTATCCCTGGGGCACCGTGCAATCAAGCTGGACCGGGCCGCAGTTCACCCTGGCCTCCTCCGCCGGTCAGGAACGCGCCGACGTTCAGGCCTGGATCACCGAGGACAAGGCCGTCGAGCTGTTCTCAGCGCTCGATCTCGATTTTGCGGAGCTCAGCGACGCCGCTGTCAGCCCGGATTTCACGCCGGTGGATATGGGCCGGGCGACGATGAGCGCCTCGCTCACGAACTCCCTGCGCACCCTGACCTCCAATAATGTGGCCGGGCAGGTCGAGGGATCCGAACGTCCGGACGAATACGTGCTGTTCATGGCCCATTGGGACCATATCGGCGTGCGCCTGAACTTCTCCGGCGACGACCAGATCTATAACGGCGCCATCGACAACGCCACCGGCGTCACCGCCATGCTGGAACTGGCGGAAGCCTACGCCAAATCGGACACGCCGCCTGAGCGGTCCGTGATCTTTGTCGCGGTCACCGCTGAGGAGCAGGGCCTTCTGGGATCGGAATACTACGCCCAGAACCCGCTGGTCCCGCTGGATCAGACCGTGGGCGGTTTCAACTTTGACGGCATCCTGCCGATCGGCCGTACGGAAGACATCGTGGTGATCGGTTATGGCGCGTCCGAACTTGAAGACCTGCTGCGCACAGAAGCGGAAGCGGACGGCATGTATCTCAGCCCCGATCCGAACCCGGAAGCGGGCTATTTCTACCGTTCCGACCATGTCACGCTCGCCCGTCGCGGCGTGCCGATGCTGTATGCGGATTCCGGCTCTGTCGCTGAAGAAGGCGGCGCCGAATATGGCGCACAGATCGAAGCGGCGTACCGCCTGCAGGCCTATCACAAGCCGGCTGACGAGTTTGATCCCAACTGGGATATGGGCGGTTTCGTGCAATCCACCGAGCTGGTCTACCGCGTCTCGCGCCGCCTCACGGACTCTGAGGACTGGCCGAACTGGTATGAGGACAACGAGTTCCGCGCCATCCGCGATGCGATGATGGATGAGTAGGCAACCCTAGACGCCGACAGCAGAAAGCCGGGCGGTCCTCCGCCCGGCTTTTTTGTGTCCGCCAGTGTCTTACTGCGCCGGATACAGCGTTGGCGAACCCGGGCCGACCGGCAGGTCCAGCACGAAGGCCCAGGTGAAGAAGAAACCCGACCAGGTCAGCAAGAAGAAGATCGAATAGGGCAGCATCATCGCGATCAACGTGCCAACGCCCAGATTTTTGTCATAGCGCGTGGCCCAGGCCAGGATGAGGCCGAAATAGCTCATCATGGGCGTGATGATGTTCGTGGAGCTGTCCCCGATCCGGTAGGCCGCCTGGATCACCTCCGGCGAATATCCGATCAGCATCAGCATGGGCACGAAAATGGGCGCCGTCACCGCCCATTGGGCCGAAGCCGAGCCCAGAGACAGATTGATCACCGCACACATCAGAATGAAGAAGAAGAACAGGGCCGGCCCGGTCATGCCGGTCTCTTGCAGGAAGTTTGCGCCCGTCACCGCGGTGATGGCGCCCAGATTGGTCCAGCCGAAAAAGGCCACGAACTGGGCCGCAAAGAACACCAGGACGATGTAGAGCCCCAAGGACGCCAACGCCGCGGCCATGGCGTCGATGATGTCGCGATCGGTCTTCATGGTGCCTGCGACACGGCCATAGGCGTAGCCCACGGCGATGAAGAAGATCAGGATCCAGACGACGAAGCCGGAAAAGAACGGCGACCGCATGACGCTGCCGGTGTCGGGGTCGCGCAACACCCCCCAACCGGGCAGAGTCTCCGGGACTGATCCGCCGGCTAGCAAGGGCATCCAGGCGGGAAAGCGTACATCGGGCAGCAGCGTGTAGGCCATGACCGCCAGTACGGCCAGGAAGGCGAGCCCCGCAGCGCCGAGCCCTTTTCTCTCCGGCTTGGCCAGAGGCTCCATCATGGACTTGTTCAGGATCGTCGGATCGGCACGCTCGGGATTATAAGCGCCGAGCTTGGGCTCGACGACGAAGATCGACACCAGCGAGCCTACAATCGTGATCAGGAAGGTGGACGCGATCATGAAAAACCAGTTCGCCGTCGCATTCACCGTATAGGCCGGGTCAACCAGTTGCGCGGCTTCTTCGGTAATGCCCGCCAGGAGCGGATCGACCGTCCCGATAAGCAGGTTCGCGCTATAGCCCCCTGACACCCCGGCGAACGCCGCCGCCATGCCCGCCAGCGGGTGACGCCCCAGCGCGTAGAAGATCGCGCCAGCCAGCGGGATCAGCACCACATACCCCACTTCGGAAGCGGTGTTTGAAACGATGCCGGCGAACACAACCGCCACTGTCACCACATGGCGCGGCGCGCCCAGCACCATGGCGCGCACGGCGGCGGACAGAAGGCCGGACTTTTCCGCGACGCCAACGCCCAGCATCGCCACCAGCACCACGCCAAGCGGAGCGAAGCTGGTGAAGTTCTCGGTCAGGCTGGTGAAAATACGCCGGACACCATCGCCATTCATCAGGCTGACCGCCCGGATCATGCCGTCCTCGGCGACGCCTCGAGACCCTGCAGGACGTGGATCCTCGACCGCCACGCCCATCCAGCCGAACACGCCCGAGAGAAGGACGATGCCCGCCGCCAGCAAGGCGAACAGGGTCACCGGGTGCGGCAACAGATTGCCCAGCCATTCCACAGCATCAAGGAAGCGTGTGAACGCGTTGCGCTTGGGCGCTTCAGGGGTTTGAGGCTGCGAATCCGCCATCTGTGACTCCATTGTGAATTTCAGGACACAATGAAGTCTGAGACGCCATGTTTTTCAACCGCAAGGAAACAAGGGATATTCAAGCCCCCTTCTTTTCTTGTCTCTTAACGGGTCAGGCGCAGGCGATTGATGTCGGCGGCGATGGAGGAAAACGCCTCGGCGATGTCGAGATTTTCCACCTGATAATAGTTCTGGGGCTTGTTGGCGCAGTTGCGCATCAGATCGCGATTGGTGTCGCCGCTCAGTTGGAACGCGATGGTGTAGATCTGCACGCCGTTCTCTTCGGCGACGTCACAAGCCTCGGCCATGTTCTCACGCGCCTGACGCGCCGAATAAATCTCATAACTGCGCGTGCCGGTCCGGCGACGGCCCCGCCAGTCGTAATAGGTATACTCTTCGGTCCGGTATTGCGCCGTGGCCTCACCGTCGGTCATCACGACGAGGATCTTGATCGTATCACGATCCGCATAGGAGGCTGGACGATCGGAGAAACTACCGCCCAGTTGCCCGCGCCAGGACGGGTCCAGCGCCCGAGCGCCCCACATTGTCGCCACGTCGAGACCGGTATTGCCGCTGGCGCGCAGGGAGTTGATCAGGCCGCGCAAACGCCCCTCATTCTGGGAGAGGAATTCAGATTCCATATTGCTGCGCGGGCAGAACGACGAGTGATTATTGTTCCACTGGATATCGCCATTGTACTCCGTGTACGCCATCTGCCGGTAAGGCAGCTCCATCTCGATCGGATAATCTGTTCCCATATCGACACAGCCTGACCGGCGTCGCTCATTATTGCGCCCGTCAATCAGATCGTCATTCACATCGCTCGGCGTCCGCACGCCGCCATTATAGGGGATGACAGAGATCGACGTGCGTTCCGCCGCATCTGCCGCCAGCACAATTTCCACAAACTCGTTCGCCGCATCGATCAGCGCATTGATCTTGCTGCCGCCCATGGAGCCCGACACGTCGAGCACCAGGGAAATCTCCACATCGCGCACCTGTTCGATGGCTTCGGAGAAGTGTTCCAGAGTGAGAGAGTTGATGCCGACCAGGCCCAGTATGGTGGTCGGCATGGAAACGCTGGCGGTCGCGGTCACGATGCGTGAATTGAGCGAGATGTCCGCGTTCACATCCAGCTGAAGGCTCGCCAGCAATTGCGGATGATCTTCCAGCGCGGCTTCCACATAGGCGCGCACCACATCAGCAGGGGCGCGATCCTGGGTCAGGGACGCCGCCGCCAAGGCGCCGGAATCCAAAGCGCTTTGCAGTTCAGAGCTGACCGTGGCGCTACGTGAAAAATCGAGCGCGCCGCCCACTGCCGTCACAAGAACGCCCGAGCACAGCGCCATGATGATGGCCACATTGCCGCGGCGGTCCGAAGACCAGCCAGAAAGAAAACTCAGGAGCGCCTGCATCTGAACGCCTTCGCCAAAACCGTTCCAAGCCGGAACATGCGAAGGTGGAGCTTGCAACAAACAGACCAAAAACCAGTTAAAACAATGGTTTATGAAAGATTAACAACTCTAGCGCGCCAGACGCAGGCTGTTGAGGTCCGCTGCAATGGCGTTAAAGGCGGAGGAAATGTCCAGGCTCTCGACCTGGTAATAGTTCTCGGTCTTGCTGGCGCATTCGCGCATCAAGGTGCGGTTGGTGGAGCCTGAAACCTGAAAGGCGATGGTGTAAATGTGCACGCCCGCGGTTTCCGCGTCGTCACACGCCGCTTCCATGTTCGCGCGCGCCGTAGCGGCGCTGTAAAGTTCGTAAGTGTACCAGTCGCCTTGCCAGTTTTGCGCCCGCCGATACTGGGCGGTGGCGGCGCCGTCCGTCATCACCACCAGAACTTTCATTGTGGATGTATCGTCATAGGCGGCCGGACGATCCGAAAAATCTCCGCCCAGACGCCCGCGCCAGACCGGATCGAGCGCCCGCGCGCCCCAGGCCGTCGCCAGATCAAGTCCGGTGTTCCCGCCTGCACTGAGCCCTTCGATCAGATCCAGCAAGACCGAACGGGTCTGCTCTAAAAACACCGTGGCCTCAGATTGATCCGGGCAGAATGAAGACGACCGCCAGCCGCGCTGGTCTCGATCCTGCCAGTCCAGCCAGTCATAACCATCAGACGCCAACTCCATCTCGACCGGGTCTGTGACCCCCAGCTCGATGCAGCCGCTATCATTGGGCGTGCCCGGCAAAAGGTCATTGGTGACTGTCGCCGGCAGACGCACCCCGCCATTATAGGGGATCACGGACAGGCTGGTCAGACCGTCCAGATCAGGGTCCATCATCAACAGGACAAACTCTTCGGCAGCGTCGCGCAAAGCGGAAATCTTGGAGCCGCCCATGGAGCCCGAAATATCAAGCACCAGCGAAATCTCCAGATTGCGCACCCGTTCATTGGCTTCCGAGGTGCGGTTCAGCGTCAGCGCGTCATAACCGATCAGGCCCAGCATCAAGGTCGGCACGCTGATCACGGCGTCGGCGGTCACCTCGCGTGAATTGATCGCCGTGTCCGAGCTGACCTGAACATTCAACCGCTCCAGCACGCCGTTATGTTCTGACAGGGCGGCGGTGATGTAATTGCGCACGACCGTTTCAGGGTCTTCGCCCTGGGTCAGCGACGCCGCCGCCAGAGTGCCGGCGTCCATGGCCGACTGGATTTCAGAGCCGATGGTGAAGGTGCGTGAATAGTCCAGCGCCCCGCCGACGCTGACCACCATCGGGGCCAGCAGCATGGCGAACATCATCGCCACATTACCGCGTGCATCGCTGAAAAATTTCGCCAGAAGCGAGCGCATGTCCAGACCCTTATTCGCGCCCTTGCGCAAAACGGATCCAGACTTCGCTTACCCCTATTAAAACATTGAAAAGAAACAGGGTAAATGCTGCGTTCACCCTGTTTCCAATCAAGGCGTTAGCCCTTGGCGAAAAAGCCTTTCAGGGCGCGGGCGGCCTGGCGGATACGTTGCTCGTTCTCCACCACGGCCAGGCGCACATGGGTGTCGCCGCGCTCGCCGAATCCCAGCCCCGGCGCCACCGCCACATCGGTCTCTTCCAGCAGCTTCTTGGCGAACTCCACCGAGCCCAGATGCGCGAAGGGCTCAGGGATCGGCGCCCAGGCGAACATGGTCGCGGGGGGACTCGGGATATGGAACCCGGCGCGGCCAAAGCTCTCCACCAGCACGTCCCGGCGTTTCTTGTAGGTCTCGCGCGCTTGCGCCACATGGTCCTGCGGCCCGTCGAGCGCCGCCACCGCCGCGATCTGGATCGGCGTGAACGCGCCATAATCAAGATAGGATTTCACCCGCTTGAGCGCATCCACCAGACGCGCCGAGCCCGCCGCAAAGCCCATCCGCCAGCCCGGCATGGAATAGGTTTTGGACATGGAGGTGAACTCCACCGCCACATCCTTGGCGCCCTCGACCTCGAGGATGGAGGGCGGCGGATTGCCGTCAAAATAGATCTCGGAATAGGCAAGGTCGGAGATGAGAACGAGATCGTTCTCTTTCGCGATCCGCACCGCTTCCTTGTAAAAATCCAGATCGACCACCTGCGCGGTCGGGTTGGACGGGAAGTTCAGCACCAGCGCCGACGGCGCGGGAATCGAGCGGCGGCAGGCATGCACCGCCTCGCGCAAGAAATCCTCAGGATCCTTGAAGCCCACCGGACGAACGGCGGCGCCCGCGATCAGGAAGCCGAACATGTGGATCGGATAGGAGGGATCGGGCACCAGGATCACATCGCCCGGCGCGGTGATCGCCTGGGCCAGGTTCGCAAGGCCTTCCTTTGAGCCCAAGGTCACGCACACTTCAGTGTCGGGGTTCAGCCCCACATCGAACCGGCGCTCATAATAGCGCGCCAGCGCCTTGCGAAGCGACGGTACGCCCTGGCTGGCGGAATAGCGGTGCGCGCGCGGATCCGCGGCGACTTCGGCGAGCTTGGCGATGATGTGCGGTGCGGGGGCAAGGTCAGGATTGCCCATGCCGAAATCAATGACGTCACGGCCTTCGGAGCGATAGGCCTGCTTCATCCGGTTCACTTCCGCGAACACATAAGGCGGCAAACGCCGCTCGCGGTAAAATTCTTCGTCGTGGGACATCGGTCAAATCGCCCTGCTGTACTGCAACATGCAGCCTACTCCGCCCGCCCCACAGGGCGTCAATGGGGCGCAGCTGTGGCGAAGCGAAGAATTGCACGGACAAAATCACGCCAACCCGGATAGGGCGACTAAAACGCCCCGCCCGCGGGCCGCGTATCGCGCAAGGCGCGCTGACGTCGCCGCTGATCCGGCATCAACTCATCGAGCAAGCGATGAAAGCGTGGCGAGTGATCCATCACCAGAAGATGGCACGCCTCGTGCGCGCAGACATAATCAACCAGACTTTCAGGATAGGCGATCAGGCGTGCGTTCATGCGGATCGAGCCGTCAGACGAACACGACCCCCAGCGCGCCTTTTGCTCGCGCACGCTGACACGCGGGCGTTTCGCGCCCAGCGCCTCGGCATAGGCCTCAAGCTTGGGCGTCATCAGATCGAGCGCCTCACGCTTGCGCCAGCGTTTCAGTGCGGCCAGCACCGCCTTGCGGCTTCCGGCAGGGTCGAGATGGCGGTCCACGCAGACGACCACCGCCTCCGCCTCGCGCATCACCGTGCTGCGCGCCTTGTCATGGGGACGCACGGTCAGGCGCAACTCCTCGCCCAGCCAACCGATCATTTCGCCGTCCACGCCTTTCAGCGCCGGCGGCGTGCGCGCTTGCCGTCGCTCCAGCCGGTCGATCACCCAGGAGGCTTTCTCGCGCACGACGGCGTCCGCCTCGCGCACGCTCACGCGTACGGGCAAAGTCACCGTCAGGCCGTCCTCGCTGACTTTCAGACCGATCGTCTTGCGCCGGGCCGAGCGTTTGAGCGTGTACATCAGCGCCCGGTCGGCCAGCTCGATCTGGCGCATCTGCATGTCAGGCCCGGCCATGCTGGCGACCGCCTAAGCCGTGCGCGGCGCGGTCAGCGCCACATAGTGCAGCCCCAGCAGCATCACCGCCCCGCCCACAAAGAGCCCGGCGAAGGGCGCATAGCCCACCTGCCCGACGACCAGCGCCATCACGGCCATGACCAACCCGTACACCGCCAGCGCCAGAACCACGATCCGGCCCAGCGCGCGGTCTTCCGCGCCGCGCCAGCGCGCCCGCGAGGTCCAGGTCAGAACCGGCAACACCACGAGAGCAAGGCCCAGCGCCAGATAGGCCGGCAAACCCGCGCCCGCGAGCGCGCCCTGGGCCACAAGCCCGCCCGCGCCCGCCAGCATCATCAGAACGCCCCAGACCAGGGGATGATTGATACGTTGCAACATGGGGCGAGCTTAGAACGTGTCGCCGACCCGCGCCAGATGAGGCGTTGGTCGCAGATGGGGAAAACGAACGAAACGCCCGCGCCCCGTCCTACTCGGTCGAGCGCACCGCGATCCGCTCCTGGGCGCGATCGAGCACGCCTTGGGAGAGCCCGGCCCAGAGCGGTCCCTCAAGGCGGGTTTCGATGATCTCGGCCATGGTCGAGCCCGTGGGCTCCAGATCCTCGATATAAATGATCATCAGCTCTTCCCGCGCGGTGTCGGGGTCCAGCAGATGCTTCATCGTCGCGTTAATGGTTTCCGCCGGCAGGGTGTAGCCCGCCTCGGCCAGCACGGCGCGCATCATGGCGTTATCCGAGCCGGGCTCGGGCGCATCGCTCGCGCCCTCTCCGAAACGGGCCCGAACGAAGAATTCGGCCTCGCCAAGCGTGCGCGTTTCCAGATCCGAGAGGTGAAAGTCATAGCTCGCCTCGGGCCGGTTCGGCAGATAGGCCTCAAACTGGATCCAGTAGAGCCGATCCACGATCCGGTCCTCTCCCGCTTCCACAAACAGGTGCATCTCTGCATCCACGACATCATAGAGCGCCCAGCGGCGCCCGCCCGCATAGACCGCGGTCTCGGGCAACTCAATGCGCGCGTCCGGCTGATAGGACGAAGACAGTGTGGCGCCTTCGGCCTGACGCATGGGCGCGGGCCAGGGCGCGTCGCAGTCAGTGGCGGCGCACGCCTGCAGGGCGAAGGTCAAAGCCAGAGCGCTCAAAGTCATGGGGTAGTCCGATGCTGTTCAAGTGTCGCGGGTGCAACCGTCAGCAGAGCGGACAGGCTCAGCTAAAGCCAATGAAACATTGGTAAGATCAGGGGTGTGGGGCTCCGGTCAGAACCGCTTCAGCTTGCGCCCGGCAGCTTTCGCGCCATCACCGCCAAGCCCACAAAGCCGACCAGACCGCCCAGTTGCAGGCCGATGCCGATCACGGCGGGGCCAAAGAGCAAGGCGGCGATGACGCCGCTGACCAGTGCTGCCCCGAGCGCGGCGAGGCTCGTGCGCGTTCGCCAGAGGGTGGGCGCTGCACGCCAGCGCTCACGATTGATGAAACCGACCCCGATCAGCGCTGCCGTGCCGACATAGGGCCCGAGCAGCGCGCTCCAGTGCGTGGTCACCAGAAGGCCCGCCGAGGCGGTCCAGGCGAGACCGATGACGAGCAAAGCCGCCGCCAGCCAGTAAGGGGTCTGCAAAAGGCGTGTCATGACCGAAGCCTAGGCGGGTTTAAGCCCCGCTTCCAGTGTGGAGGACTCCGATAGCGCTCCCATCGCCCAGACGCTGGCGAAGCCCAGGACCAGTTCGATCCCGAAAGCAGCGAGCAAGCTGGCATCGGGCATGCCGTCAATGGCGATAGAGACCAAGCGCCCCAGCGCCCAGCCGAGCAGAATGAGGGCGCTCACTCCGCTCGCCGCTCTCGTCCAGAGCCCCAAGGCGGCTGATGCCAGCACAAAACCGCCGCCCAGGGCCAAGCCGCCGCCCGGCGCGCGCAATTCGCTGAGCAAATTGGGATCGGAACTGAGCGTCACCCCGTTCAGCGCAAACATGGCGTGCGGGTCGGAGATCAGCATGGCTCCGACCCCTGTCAGCACGACGCCGTTGATCCCGAGCAGTGCGCGAATAATCCCGTGTGTGTTCATGGCGTTTCTCCTGTCCAAAAGCCGGGTGGAGATTGCATTCGCCGTTGCGAACAGGCCATGCTCGTCCATCCGAGAAAATTGACCCTCCGTCCGGGGTTTTCATGAGCACGCCCAACACAGACCCTCGCCCCCGACCCGATCCGCTGACGGCTCTGCTTGATCAGCTGAAGCTGACGGGGACCTTGTATTGCCAGACCGACATGGCGGCGCCCTGGGGCATCGCCCTGCCCGCGTTTGAGGGCTTGTCTCTGATCGCCATCGTCCTCGACGGCGCTTGTCAGCTGCAGCTGGACGGCGAAGCGCCTGTTCTGCTGAAAGCAGGCGATCTGGCGCTTATTCCCAACGGCGTGCGCCATGACCTTTTCAGCGATCCTGAGGCTGACAGGGTCCCGCTGGACAAGCTGGACGTGACGCCGCTGAGCCAGAGGTATGAGACCCTGACGCTGGACGGCCCCGGCCCGCGTGCGCGCATCACTTATGGCGTGGTGCGCTTTGATCAGGTTCTGGGCGCGCAATTGATGGCGCATCTGCCCAGGCTGATCGTCTCAAGAGGCGCGGAGGCGGAAGACAGCTGGATCACCTCCACGCTGGCGATCATCGCGCGGGAATCCGAACAGCTCTCACCGGGCGGCGAAGCGGTGATCACGCGCCTGACCGATGTGCTGGTGATCCAGCTGGTCCGCAGCTGGCTCGCGACTGAAACCCGCGCGCAGACCGGCTGGCTGGCCGCCCTGCGCGATCCGCATCTGGGCCGCGCCCTCACCGCGCTTCATGACCAGCCGCAACGTGACTGGACATTAGAGGCGCTCGCGCGCGAAGCCGGGCTGTCGCGCTCGATCTTCGCCGCGCGTTTCACCGAACAACTGGGCCAATCCGCCATCAGCTATCTCACCCAATGGCGGCTGCATCTGGCCCATCGCGCCCTGTCAGACACACGCACCCCGATGATCGAGATCGCCGAAGCTGCGGGCTACAGCTCTGAAGCCGCGTTCAGCCGCGCCTTCAAACGCCAGTTCGGTCACGCCCCTGGCGCCGTGCGGCGGGACGCTGACCCCGCCTAAGCGCGCTTCTCCTGCGCTTCCATGCCGGTCGCCGGCGGAAAGGGGACGATGTGGCGGATGGCGGTTTTGCGGGTCTCCCAGTCATTGAGGATCGCGGCGGCGTGCAGGCTGCCGGTGGCGGCGTAATGATCCTCGATCAGGGCGCGGCAGCGGGCCTCGGCCTCGCCCGCCAGCACGTGAACACCGACGCTTTCAGGGTTGAGACGCGGCTCCAGCCGGTTGGCTTCATCGAGCACAAAGGCTTCCCCGCCGGTCATGCCGGCGGCGAAATTGTCCCCGACCTTACCCAGAATCACCGCAACGCCGCCGGTCATGTATTCACAGCCATTGGCGCCGCAGCCTTCGACCACCACGGTCGCGCCGGAGTTTCGCACCGCAAAGCGCTGGCCCGCCCCGCCCGCGGCGAACACGCGGCCTGACGTGGCGCCATACAGCACGGTGTTGCCGATGATGGCGTCGCCGGGGCGATGCTCCTTGCAGCCGCCAAAGGGGCGGATGGCGATCGTGGCGCCCGACAGGCCCTTGCCCACATAATCATTGGCGTCGCCTTCAAGCTCGATCCGCAAGCCCGTGGCCGAGAACGCGCCGAGGCTTTGCCCCGCCGAGCCGCGCAGGCGCAGGGTGAGCTGGCCGTCTTCGAGCCCGTCCGGACCAAAGGTGCGCACGATTTCAGACGACACCCGCGCGCCCACGGCGCGGTCGGTATTCTTCACGTCATAGACAAGCTGCATCTTCTCACGCCGTGAGAAGACCGGCTCGGCGTCTTTCAGGATCTGCTCATCCAGCGCCGGAGCGACCGGGTTGCGCTGGGTGCGGGTCGAGCGCGGCGGCCGCGCCTGCGGGTCCACGCGCACCAGAAGCGGATTGAGATCAAGATCATCAAGATGATCCGCGCCGCGGCTGACCTGATCGAGCAAATCCGCCCGGCCGATCACGTCTTCCAGACGCTCAGCCCCGAGGCCCGCGAGAATCTCGCGGGTGTCGCGGGCGATGAAGGTCATCAGATTGACCACGTGGTCGGCGAGCCCGGAGAAGCGCTTTCTCAGCTCTTCATCCTGGGTGCACACGCCCACCGGGCAGGTGTTGGAATGGCACTGGCGCACCATCAGACAGCCCAGCGCCACGAGCGAGGTGGTGCCCACCCCGAACTCTTCCGCGCCCAGCATGGCGGCGATCACCACGTCGCGCCCGGTGCGGATGCCGCCATCCGCGCGCAAGGTGACCCGCTCGCGCAAGCCATTGAGCGACAAAACCTGATGGGCTTCAGACAGCCCCAGCTCCAAAGGCGCGCCGGCGAACTTGATCGAGGTTTGCGGGCTGGCGCCCGTGCCCCCGACGCTGCCGGAAATCAGGATAATGTCGGCATGAGCTTTCGCCACGCCCGCCGCCACCGCGCCCACGCCCGCCGCCGAGACGAGCTTCACGCACACGCGCGCAATGGGGTTGATCTGCTTGAGGTCGTAGATCAGCTGGGCGAGGTCTTCGATCGAATAGATGTCATGGTGCGGCGGCGGGCTGATCAGGGTCGCGCCCGGCGTCGCATGTCGCATCTTGGCGATGAAACCGGTGACCTTGAAGCCGGGCAATTGCCCGCCCTCGCCGGGCTTGGCGCCCTGGGCGACCTTGATCTCGATTTCGCGGCACTGGTTGAGATATTCCGCCGTGACGCCGAACCGGCCCGACGCGACCTGTTTGACCGCCGAGTTCATGTTGTCGCCATTGGGCATCGGGTGATAGCGCGCGGGGTCTTCCCCGCCCTCGCCCGAGACGGACTTGGCGCCGATCCGGTTCATGGCGACGTTCAAAGCGCCATGGGCTTCCTGGCTCAGGGCGCCGAGAGACATGCCAGGCGTGACGAAGCGCTGGCGGATCTCGTTCACGCTTTCACAGCGCGACAAATCCACAGGCGTGCTCACGGGCCGCGGCTCCAGCAGGTCGCGCAGCTGGATGGGCTGGTCCTCATGATTGAGTTTCGCCACATAGGCGCGGTAGGCGTCGTAATCCTCGTTGCGGACAGCCTTTTGCAACAGGCTGATCGAGGTCGCCTCCAGCGCGTGGGCCTCGCCCGAGCTGCGCTGGCGATAGAACCCGCCCACCGGCAGGCGCACGGCGTCGTCATGACGCCAGGCCCAGCGATGAAGTTCTGCGAGCTTTGATTCCAGACCCGCCAGACCAATGCCGGAAATGCGGCTGGTCACCCCGCCCAGATATTCGCTCGCCACGGCGCGGCTGAGGCCCAGCACTTCGAAATTACACCCGCCGCGATAGGAGCTGACGACGGAAATGCCCATTTTGGACATGATCTTGAGAAGCCCCGCATCAAAGGCGGTCTTCATGTTGCGCGCCTTCTGCTCAGGGCTCATCCCCGACAGAGTGCGCTCGGTGCGCGCGGCCACGGTTTCAAACGCCAGATACGGGTTCACCGTGGTGGCCCCAAGGCCCACCAGCACCGCCAAGGCGTGCGGGTCGGTGACTTCAGAGGTGCGGGCATTGAGCGAGCAATAGGTGCGCAGGCCCTTGCGTGTGAGGTGAGTGTGCACAGCGCCCACCGCCAGCGCCATGGGCACGGGCGCAAAGCGCTCGTTCTGCCGCTCATCGGTCAGGATCAGGTGCTGGGCGCCGCCTTCGCTGACCGCCGCCTCGGCTTCGGCGCGAATGCGGTCGAGCGCCGCTTGCAGCCCTGCGCCGGAACCCGTGGCGTCAGCGGCCGGCAGAGTGACGTCGATCAGCGCGACCCCCTCGCCCAGAATGGCGCGCAGGCGATCATACATGCCGTTGGTCAGAACCGGAGAGTTGAGCACGAAGACATCGGTTTGCGCCGCGTCCTCCTCGAGCACGTTGCCCAAGTTCTTGAACCGGGTTTTCAGGCTCATCACCCGGCCTTCGCGCAGCGGGTCGATGGGCGGGTTGGTGACCTGGGAGAAGTTCTGCCGGAAATAATGGCTGATCGGGCGATAACGATTGGACAGCACCGCCAGCGGGCTGTCATCGCCCATGGATCCGATGGCTTCCTTGGCGTCCTCGGCCATGGGCGAGAGGATGATCTCGATCTCTTCCATCGTCATGCCGGCGGCGGCCTGGCGTCGGGCGCGCTCGGCGTCCTCAAAGAGGAGAGGCTCAGGACCGGGCCCGACTTCGGACTCGATCTCGCGGACGTTTTTCAGCCAGTCTTCATATGGATGCTTGGCGGCGAGCTGATCGAGCATTTCGGTTTCGCGCAAGAAACCGCCTTCGGCCAGATCCACAGCGATCAGGCGCCCGGGCGCCACGGCGCCGCGTTCAATGACGCGCGACGGTTCGAGCTCGGCCATGCCGGTTTCAGAGCCGACGGTCAGAAGTCCGTCTTCAGACAGGCTCCAGCGCAGCGGACGCAGACCGTTGCGATCAAGCCCCGCAATCGCCCAGCGACCGTCGCACGCGATCACAGCGGCAGGCCCGTCCCAGGGCTCCATCACAGAGTTGCAATACTCGTACAGCCCGCGCCAGGACCCGGGCATGATCTCGCCGCGCTTGGACCAGGCTTCGGGGATCAGAAGCGTTTTCGCCATGGGCGCAGAACGACCCGCCCGCACCAGAATCTCAAACACCTCGTCCAGCGCCGCGGAATCCGACGCGCCGGGGCTGATCACCGGACGGACAACATCCTCGGCGTCCTTGAACGCGGAATGGGCCATGAGGATCTCATGGCTTTTCATCCAGTTGCGATTGCCCTTCAGAGTATTGATCTCGCCATTATGGGCGAGCATGCGGAAAGGCTGGGCCAGCTTCCATTCCGGGAAGGTGTTCGTCGAATAGCGCTGATGGAAGATCGCAAAGGGCGACACGAAGCGGGCGTCGCGCAGATCAGGATAGAACTGGTCGATGGCCTCGGCCAGGAACATGCCTTTGTAGACCACGTCGCGTGCGGACAGCGAACAGACGTAAAGCTCAGGCACGGCCTCGGCGCGGGCGCGTTGCTCGATACGGCGGCGCACCAGATAGAGCGTGCGTTCCAGCTCGTCCGCGTTCCGGTCGGTCGCGTCTTCAAACAGGATTTGTTCAATCGCCGGACGCGTCGCCGCAGCCTTGGCCCCCAGACAGGATGGGTCCACCGGCACCTGACGCCAGCCAAACAGGCGCAAGCCCGCGCGCAGCACTTCGGTCTCGACGATGGTGCGGCCCTTTTCCTGGGCGCCAAAATCGGTGCGCGGCAGGAAGACCATGCCGACGCCAATAGCGTGATCGCTGGGTTCATGCCCGGTGCGGGCCACCGCCGCCTTGAAGAAATCCTGCGCAATGCCAAGCCGCAGACCGGCGCCGTCGCCGGTCTTGCCGTCCGCGTCCACTGCGCCGCGGTGCCAGACCGCCTTCAGGGCTTTCAGACCCAACTCCACGGTTTCACGCCGCGGCTCGCCCTTGATGTCGGCGATCAGGCCGACGCCGCAGGCGGAGCGCTCGCTCTCAAGCTCATATGCGCCGGCGTCAATCAGGCGCTGGCGTTCGGCGAGGTAATCAAACTGGCTCATTCGGCTGGCTCCGCAATCGGCTGCGCCTGCGCAGAGCGCGCGCCCGCCATCAGATCGGCGTGGATGGTCTCAGCGGCGTCCAGGCCGTCTTTCACAGCCCAGACCACCAGGGAGGCGCCGCGCACGGCGTCGCCGCCCGCATACACGCCCGGCAGAGAGGTGCGGCTGCGGTCGGTCACGCGGATCGCCCCGCGCGGGTTGAGCTCAAGCCCGTCCGCGCCCAGAGTCTGGGGGAAGTTTTCCGGCTCGAACCCCAAAGCCGCGATCACCATGTCGGCGGCGCGATCTTCTTCCTGACCGGCCATCGCCACCGGACGACGGCGGCCCGAGGCGTCAGGCGCGCCGAGGGTCATTTTCTGAATGCGTACGCCGGAGGCGGTCTCGGCATCGCCGAGAATGGCGGCGGGAGCGCTGAGCCAGTCAAACATCGCGCCCTCTTCCTCGGCATGGACCACTTCACGAGCCGAGCCGGGCATGTTCACGCGGTCGCGTCGGTACAGGCACGCCACGCTGTCCGCCCCCTGACGGATGGCGGTGCGCACGCAATCCATGGCGGTGTCCCCGCCGCCGATCACCAGAACGCGCTTGCCGCTGGCGTTCAGGCGACCGCCCTGTCCGCCCTCATCGCCAAACCCCGCCTTGTTGGAGGCGGTGAGATAGTCGAGCGCCGGAACCAGGCCGCGCCCGCCGCCGCCCGGACACGTCAGGGCGCGCGCCGCATAAGCGCCCGCCGCCACATAAACCGCGTCATGGCGTGATCGAAGTTCGGTCAGGCTGGCGTCCCGGCCCACTTCGAAACTGAGCTTGAACACCACGCCGCCCTCTTCCAGGCGCTGGGTGCGGCGCTCGACCACGGATTTGTCGAGCTTGAAGTTGGGAATGCCGTAGATCAGCAAGCCGCCCGCGCGATCCTGACGCTCATAGATCGTCACGTCATGGCCATGCTGGGCCAGACGCTCGGCGGCGGACAAACCCGCAGGACCCGAGCCGACAATGCCCACGGACAGACCAGTCTTGCGCGCCGGGCGGATCGGTTTGACCCAGCCGTTTTTCCAGGCGGTCTCGGTGATGAACGTCTCCACCGAGCCGATGGTGACCGCGCCATGGCCCGATTGCTCGATCACGCAGGCGCCTTCACACAACCGGTCCTGCGGGCAGATCCGGCCACAGACCTCTGGCATGGCGGAGGTGGCGGAGGAGCGCTCATACGCCTCTTCCAGACGCCCTTCGGCGACCAGCATCAGCCAGTCGGGAATGTCATTGTGCAGCGGGCAGCCCGATTGGCAGAACGGCACCCCGCATTGCGAACAGCGTTCGGCCTGCGCCTCACCCTGCTCCAGGCTGAAAGGCGTATAGATCTCGTCAAAGTCGGTCCGGCGCTCGTCTGCGGACCGTTTGTCCGGATAGCGCTGGTCCGTGCTTGTGAATTTCAGCACAGCCGTCTCCTCATGCTGTCCGCGACGTCTTTGTGACGCTCTTTGTTCGGACTTTCTTGCTGCATTGCATCATGAGAAAGCCAGTTAGCGCAAGCATGAGGCCGTTCAATCAAACACGGTTTGCTTCAGAATCCAGTGAAACAAGGGCGTTTACACCTGTTAAACTTTTGGCAGTCGCGCCCTCCAGATCGCCGTTGACACTCATTCGCAAGAATGACTATATTAGTTGCGAATGATTTGCGTACACACTCGCAACCCGCATCACGGATCTGCTCCATGTATGTTTGCCTCTGCAACGCGCTGAAATGCACCCAATTCAAAGCCGCCGCCAAAAACGGCGCCGGCGATGTGCCGAGTGCGTTCAAGGCGTGCGGCGCCAAGCCCCGATGCGGCCGGTGCTTTGAAGAAGCGGCGCGCGTGATGGGTCATGACCGGGCTGAAACGGCTGGCGCGGCGGCCTGAGCCGTTTATTCGGCTGGAAGCGGCGCGGCTTGAGGCTCAAGCGTATCTGAACGCTCAGACAACATGGACAACGACAAAGGCTGCACGAGCGGCAATCGCGTCAGCATGGGCGCGATGAACGGTCCGCTATACCATCGCACGCCCAACTCCCTAAGCACCATGAAACTGGTCTGTCTCGCCACCGCGGCGGCATAGGTGTCAGCGCCCAGACGCGCTGCGCGCGCGACCAGTTGCGCCAGTTTGTCTTGCAAATCCGAGCCGATGGGCGAGCCCCGCGTGAGGTCCTTCATCGCGCCGCCGAAGGCCTGCACGCCGCAGCCCTCATAGCGCTCGATCTCGAACTCCAGCGTATGACACTGCACCAGGCATTTGATCTTCAAGGTTCTGAGCGTGCCGGTAATTTCCTGTAGTCGGCTGATGGGCGCGCCGTCCGGCGTGCCGTCTATGCGGATGGTCACCGCCTTGTGCAAATGCTCCGGCAAGGCGCGAAGGCGGGCATAGTATTCCTGTCTGTCATGAGGCTCGACCAGGGTGCGGTAATGCGGGGTCAGGCACACGGCGGCGGAATGCCCTTTCGCCCAGCACGCCTCCAGCGCGTCAAGCACCAGCATCTGGACGTCAAAGTCGCGCTGCGCCGTCACATGCGCCTCAAACGGGTATTCATGCCGGTGGCCGAACCGAAGCACGCCCCCGACATTCCTGACAGGCAGGCAAAACGACGAGATCAAGGCTTGGCGCGTCAGGTCATAGACCGGCTCATAGGCTACACGAGTGCGCAGGGTTTCAGGATGAAGCGCTTGCTCTTCCTTCTGTCCTTCTGAAACGCCCGGCTTTGTGTCTGAAACCTGACTGACGCCCTGGGCGGCGAAAAAGGCGGCGAGTTCGCTCTGGTCAAGCCTCAGCGCCCGAGAGCTGACCTTCAGCTTGCGAAAAATCTCATCGCCCACATAAAACCGGTTGAGCTCTTCGGAAATCCAGGCGGCTTGCGCTTCGGCCGCATTGGCCCGCTCCGTGTCAAAAATGACCAGAAAGCCTTCATCGCAGCGGAACAGCACGTCACTGGGTTGCAGGCGTCGCGCGATAAACGCTTCGCTGACATCAAAAATTTTAGTCTTGAGGTCTTCCCAGCGATTCCCAGCCACGTTCTTAATCAAGTCCAGATTAATGATCTGAAACTGACCCAAGGCGACACTTTTGGCGCCGCGTAGCTGCTCTCTAATAGAGGCAAGAACATCCGCCGGTCTCGGCATATATATGACCCTCTTATTTTGAGGTAATCTGCCAGAATTTTGCACCCCGGACCATCAGATTGGTGAGACATCGTGAAGAAAAGCTGACACCACCTGGGTAGAGCGACGGCTTTGGTGCAACTCAGTATCAGTGACGAAGATAATTGGCCCAAGCCCCTTCCCTCACAGGCCAAACTCGCTAGTTTCAAGTCTTGATTTTCAACACAATGGAGACGGCCATGAAGGGCGATCCCAAGGTTATCGAGCACCTGAACAAGGCGCTGCGCCTGGAACTGACAACGGTCAACCAATACTTCCTTCATGCGCGCATGTTCAAAGACTGGGGCTTCGCAAAGATCGCCAAGGTCGAATACGAAGAATCCATCGACGAGATGAAACACGCCGATGCGCTGATCGAGCGCATCCTGTTTCTGGAAGGCCTGCCCAATGTTCAGGATCTGGGGAAGGTGCTGATCGGCGAGACCCTCAAGGAGTGCCTGGAATGCGACCTTGAGGCGGAGCGCCGTGCGCATCCGGTTTACAAGGACGCCATCGCGTATTGCGAACAGGTCGGCGATTACGGCAGCCGTCAGCTGTTTGATGAAATCCTGAAATCTGAAGAAGAGCATATCGACTATCTCGAAACCCAGCTCAGCCTGATCGAGAAAGTGGGCGAAGAACGCTATATGCAAAGCCAGATGTCGCCCGGCGAGATGGGCTGAGGCTGTCAATCAATCCAGACTTTGAAACGCCGCCCCCTGTCAGGGCGGCGTTTTCATTTCCAGACCTTGCACCCCTTCTCTACGGGCATTCACACAGCCCTGCCCAAGGGGCGTTCGTACAGCCCAGCACGCTTGCCCCTGTGAACAGGAGCCGCTATCAGAGTGAAACAATATAACACTCAGGTGTCCCGCTTCCGTGTCTGCCGCCTATCTCCTCACGCTCAGCCTTGGGCTGACCGCCGCGCTTGTCTGCGCCCTGGCGCTGATGCTCGTGCATCGCGCCAGCGGCTTTACGCGCGCCAATGCGCCCCTGTTCGCCGCCTTCTCTGGCGGCGTGGTGGTGACGCTGGCGCTGGTGCGGCTGATCCCCGAAGCGCTGGTCTTGCATCCCTATGCAGGATGGCTGGTGCTGGCCGGGTTCGGCTTCGGGCTGGTGCTGCATGTTCTGGTGGGCGCCACCATGCAGACGCAGACCACAGCCGGCCGCATGCGGGCGCTGGCGCCCGTTCTGGCGATCGCCGTGCATTCCACCCTGGACGGGACCGTCTACGCCGTCACCTCCGCGATTGATCCCTACACGGCGATCAGCACGGCGACGGGTCTGATCCTGCACGAAATGCCGGAGACGCTGATCTGCTTCTTGCTGCTTCAGCGTGGCGGCTTCTCTGATCGCGCCGCCACCGTGTTGGCGTTTTTGGCGGCGGGCGCGACCACCCTTTTGTCCGCGGTCATTTCAGGCCCGTTCGCCCTCAGTGTTGACCCAGCTCTGCTGGGCATGCTGTTCGCAGTGGTCGCGGGTCTGCTGCTGCAGGTGGGCGCCTCCCACCTATTGGGGGAAACCGCGCAAGCGGGCTGGCTCAAGGGCTTGAGCGCCGTTTTCGCGGGCGCCGGCGTCGCCGCCATTATGACGCTGGGTCATTCAGACGGGCATTCTCATGACTCCCATGGACATGGGGCGTCGATCCTGCCTGACTTCCGATATTCTCATTCCCAAGGAGACCGCTGATGCGTTTGGGTATCGCCTGCCTCACCGCCTGCCTTCTGTCTTCAACCGCTCTGGCGCAAAGCGCGGACCCGATGCGACAGCTCGGCGCGCACGTGCATGGCGCGGCGCAGCTGGCGGTCGCCGCAGATGCGGACGGCGCCGTGCTGGCCGAGCTGACGACGCCTGCGTTCAATCTTTATGTCTTCGAACACGCGCCCGAGACCCCTGAGGACCAGGCCGTGGTCGCGCAAGCGGCGCGCACGCTGGCGAGCCCCTCCATGATCGCCCTGTCCAGCGCCGCACAATGCACGCTCACAGGGACGCAAGTCGGCGGCGGCCCCGCCGAAGCATCCAACGATCATCACCATGAGCATGATCATGAAGCTGATAATGAGCACATGCATGAGGATGCATCAGCCCCCCATGACCACCATGACCATGATGATCATGATGATCACAGTCACGACGACCATACGAACCATGGCCATGCCGATGTGGTGGTGAGCTGGACGTTTGATTGCGCCCGCCCCGAGCGCCTCACAGAGGTGGACCTGTCAGGCCTGTTTGAGGCGTTCAATCCGTTTGAAACGGTGGAAGTTCAGTACTTTGACGGCGCACGCGCCGCCGCGCAGGACCTCACCCCGGCCAGGCCCGTTCTGCGTCTGGACTAAGACGCGCACTCTTTTCAGCCTCGTAACTTGCGCTTCAGGATCAGCGAGCGCATTTTGCGAGGCATGATGCGCAAACTTCTTCTCTCCGCCTTTCTGGCTGGCGCCGCGCTGACCGGCGCGACCGCAGCCGTTTCCATGGACCGCGCCGAAGCGCAGTCCACCCCGCAATTCCTGGACCTGTCCTGGGCTGATCTGTTGCCTGAAGGCGAAGCCGAGCGCATCGCCCAATTGCAACAGATGCAGGCGATCCAGAACGGCATGGACCATTTCGGCGCCGACCGGATGCCGCAGGTGCAGACCTTCAACACGGTGGACGCGCTGGACGGTCAGATCGTGCGCCTGGGCGGCTATGTGCTGCCGTTTGACTTTACCGGGTCGCAGGAAATCAGCCGCTTCTTGCTGGTGCCCTATGTGGGCGCCTGCATTCACGTGCCGCCGCCGCCGCCCAATCAGCTGGTCTATGTGCATGCTGAAGAGCCCATTCGAATTCAGGGCTTATGGGATCCGGTCTACGTCAAAGGCGTGATGCACACTGATCGTCATGACAATGATCTGGGCGACACCGCCTATACGATCGAGCTGACAGAAATCCTGCCCTACGAGAGCTAGGACGCACGCTTTCGTGTGCGCTCGTCCCATTTTCGGCGCCGTATCGAACAGTTCCGGACACAGAGTTCCGCGAACGTGTAATGGCTGAGCTGCACGCTCTTTGCGTGTACCAGCTTGGGGCTCGTCTTGCGTGTACCAGCGCGGCACACAATCGTCAGAGGGGGGCGATCGAAGCCTGCGCGACCGCTCGGCGGGTCCCACCCGCGCCCGCGCTCTTACGGAGCGGCGGGCCGGTCCCTCCAGTACAGCGTCACGGGCGTTCCGCTCAGATCGGCAGTCTCCGCGCGCCCGAAGCCCAGCTTCTCCGCCACTCGGATCGACGCGGTGTTCTCATCTTGAATGATGGCGCAGGTCAAAGGCGCCTTGAGCACGTCATCGGCCCAACCCATCACCGCCTGCATGGCTTCTGTCGCATAACCGAGACCGTGAAAGGCCGGTGAAATGACATAACCGGCGTCCGGCACGCCTTCGATGGAAGGCGTCATGTCGCGCTTGAAATCAGCCAGCCCGGCCTGCCCCACAAAGCGTCCGCTCTCTCGCTCAATCACCGTCCAATAGCCATAGCCCAGCAAGGCCCAGAGGCCCGGAAAGCGTAGCAGCCGCGCCCAGCTGTCGCTGCGGCTCGACGGCTTGCCGCTGATATAGCGCACGACGTTTTCATCACCCCAGAGCGCCGCGCTGGGCTCAAAATCCTCATACAGCGTCTCGCGCAGGATCAGACGCTCGGTGGTCAGGGTCGGGCAAGCGGTCGCGGTCATTGACGTCAGCTCCGGGATTGGCGGAAGGTGAAGAGGAGGACGAGCGGGATCAGCCAGGGGAAGATCCGCTCGAACGGATCACCGGGCGTGCTGGCCAGGCGCGATAAAAGCGCCGGAAGACCACCCAAAGCCTCACCATTGACCTGCCCAAAGACGTAAAACACCACCGTCAGCACAAAGCCGGACACGATCGAGGCCAGAATGGCCAGCCCGCGCGGCTCCACCGAGCAGACGCGCATCAGGATGACAGGACCGAAGGCTGCGCCCAGCGCCGACCAGGAAAACAGCACCCGGTCAAAGATCGACGCGGGCAGGCTGAGGGTGAGCGCCACGGCCAAGGCGCAAAGCACGGACATCACCGAGCGGCTAATCAGCATTTCGCGGCCCGGAAAACGCTGCGCCAGCCCCAGATCGTTCACCGCCGCCGCCGAGGCCGCGATCAGCAGCGAATCCACAGTGCTCATCACCGCAGACAGCACGGCCGCTATGACGATCCCCGCCAGCACTGCGGGCAAGACCATCGCGGCGATCTGGTAAAACAACGCCTCGCCGTCCGCAGCGTCCATGACGAGCGCTCGTCCAGACAACGCCAGGATCGCCATGCCGGCGTGGACGATCACGCCCCAGCCGATGGCGATTGCGAAGCCGCGCTTGCGCGCCCTGTCATCACGCACCGCCATTAGACGCGCCAGCAGATGCGGCTGGCCAAGCGCGCCCAGCCCGATTGAAGCGAGCCCCGTCGCAAAGCCGATAAAGGCGAACACTCCGCGACCGCCCATGGGATCCAGATAGGCGGCGGGCATGGTTGCGGACAGCGTTGTCCAGACACCGTCAATCCCGCCAGCACTGATCAGAGCCAGCAGCGGCAACACCACCGAGATCACAGCCATGACGCCCGCTTGCAGGGTGTCAGTCAGCGACACCGCCCAGAAGCCGCCCATCAGGGCGTAAATCAGGATGACCCAGGCGCCCAGCAGCACGCCTTCCCAATGAGTGAGGTTGAACTGGCTTTCAAACGCGATCGCCGCGGCGCCGAACTGGGCGGCGATATAGACCATGAAGGTGAGCAAAACGAGCAGACCCGCCAGGCTCCGCACCCAGACCTTCCAGCGCCCCGCGCCCGCCGCCATGTAATCGCTGGCGGTGATGTGTTTGTCCTGTGCCGACGCTGCGCGCAGGCGCGGGCCGAAAAACAGCCAGATGACGGCATAGGCGCCCAGAATGCCTGGCACCATCCACAGGGCCGGCACCCCCTGATCATAGACAAAACCGGTATACCCCAGCAGCACCCAGGCCGAAGAGGTGGAGGCGGCGTAGGACAGGCCCGCCACCCACGGTCCCATCTTGCGGCCGCCCAGAAAGAAGTCGGTTTCATCATGGGTGAAGCGCGACGCCAGCACCCCGATCGAAATCAGCCCCAGCTTGTAAGCGATCAGTGTGATCAACACGACGCCGGCGGTCGATCCAAGATCATCCATGCGTATCCCCCATCTCTTATGGCCGACTATGCAAACTCAAAGCGCTGGCGCACAGCCCCTTTCTGCGCCGCAAGCGTAAAGACAAAACTGGACAAGCCCCCAACCGGTCCAGCAAATGGCCTGATCTGATTGCGCTCACTCTCTGTCAGGCGTTCGCCCATGCCGAATTCTTCGTCTACGCGCCTGCAAGTCCCCGGCGTCGTCGTGCTGGCTGTCAGCGCCGCCATCCTGGGATTCGCGTCCATTCTGGTGAAAGCGTCAGACCTTGGCCCGCAAGCCATCGCCTTCTGGCGTTTGTCGCTGGGATTGCCGCTGCTCGCGGCTCTGCTGGGCCGACGCCTCTGGGCACGGCGACGCGCAGGCGAACCGCTCCAGCTCAAACCGCCGGGCTGGCGCGCCCTGGCGCTGGCGGGCGTCTTCTTTGCCGGCGATCTCGCCTTCTGGCACGCCGGCATCAAGATCACCACCGCCGCCAATGCGACCTTGCTGGCCAATCTGACGCCCATTCTGGTGGCGATCGCCGCCTGGTTCCTGTTTCAGGAACGTCCCACGCGCGGCATGTTCGTCGCGGGCGTACTGGCGATTTTGGGCGCGGTGTGCCTGGCGGGCGGCAATGTGCGCTTCGCCCCTGAACGGGTCAGCGGAGACATCCTCTCCGCCCTGACCGCCGTCTGGTACACCGGATACATTCTCAGCATCCGCGCGGCGCGCAAGGCGGGCGCTGCGACGGTTGAGGTCATGTTCTGGTCCGCTTTCGTGGGCGCGCCCATCGCGCTTCTGGTGGCGACCGGTTTCAATGAACCGCTCTTGCCGCCGGACCCTTCAGGCTGGTGGCCGCTGCTGGCGCTGGCGCTGATCGTTCATGTGGGCGGTCAGGGCGGGGTCGCCTATGGGCTGGGCCACACGCCCGCCGCCCTCGCCACCTTGATCATCCTGATCCAGCCCGTGGTCTCCGCCTTTGCAGGATGGGTTTTGTTCGGCGAAGCCTTCACACCGCTGCAATGGATCGGCGCCGCGCTGGTCATGGTCGGCGTTTACGCCGCACAACGCGCTGGCGTTCAAGTCTCGACCCCGGGCGCAGGCGCGGCTAAACCCGACCCATGACCGACACCGCCGCTTCCGCCTCCGCCAGCGCCCCGGGCGCCTCGTCCACGCCCAAGACCGGCGACGACCCGTTCCGCGCTTTGGGCGGCCCGCTGATCCGCGACATCTGGTATGTGGCGATGACGTCTGACGAGCTGAAAGCGGGCAAGCTCTACAAGAAGAAGTTCCTGAGCGAACCCATCGTCATGGGGCGCGACGGGCGCGGCGCCCCCTTCGCCCTGCGCGATCTGTGTCCGCACCGGGCCGTGCCGCTGTCTTCAGGACAGATGCTGGACGAGCCCGATGGCGGCAAGACCGTGGAATGCCCCTATCATGGCTGGCGCTTCCGCACGGATGGCGGCTGCGCACATATTCCGTCACTGGTGGAGGGGCAGCCCTTTGACCTGAGCAAGATCCAGGTGCGCAAATACGCCCTGCGCGAACAGGACGGGCTGGTCTGGATCTATATGCCCACCGACCCGGCGAGCGAACCCGACAGCGAACCGCCGCGTTTTGAGAATATGGTGCTTCACAAGGGCCAGAGCGAAGGCAAGGTGAAGTTCGTCCAGCGCGCCGAACTGGCCTGTCACCAGGACCACGCCGTGATCGGCCTTCTGGACCCGGCCCATACGCCTTTTGTGCACAAGAGCCCGCTCTGGCGCAGCTCCAAAACGCTGAAGGAAAAAGAGAAGCATTACGCGCCCAGCGAGATGGGCTTCACCATGCTCTCTCACAAGCCGGTCAATTCCTACATTTACAACATTATCGGCGGCGAGATCCGGGTGGAGATCCAGTTCCTGCTGCCCGGCCTGCGCTCGGAATCCATCCGCAACGAGAAGTACGGCTTCATCGGGCTGGCGGCGATCACGCCGATTGATGAAAATCTGTGTGAAATCCGCGAGATCATGTACTGGGACGTGCCGATCCTGAACCTGGTGAAGCTGATCGCCCGTCCCTTCACCCATGCCTTCCTGCAGCAGGACGCCCGGATCATGAAGCTCCAAGGCGAAGGCCTGTCCTATGATCCGCCGCTGATGCAGATCCCGGACGCCGATACGCTGATGGTCTGGTACCGGCGGCTCAAGCGCGAATGGATGAGTGCGAAGGCGGAAGGCCGGGCGTTCAAGAACCCCGTCAAACCCGCCGTCCTGCGTTGGAGAACCTAGACGCCTAGCGCGTCAGAATTCCCTCGATCACCAGGCGGACGCGCTCCTCGAGAGACACCATGGGACGCTCTTCGTATTCGCTGCGGCGCTTGGCGCGCATCGCGCCCAGGAACTGATCGCTGAGGACAGCGATAATCGTGTCCGGGCTGACATCCTGTCGCAGCTCACCAGAGGCGATCCCTGATTCAATGACGCGACGGATAGGCCGCCAGGCGAGCTCCATCTGGTCAAATGCAGCTTGATAGGTGGGGTCGGCCACCATCCAGCTATGGCCTACTGCGGCGGCGAACAGCTCGCTATTGCGCGACTGGGCTTCAAGCATGATCTGCAACAGCGCGATGATCCGGTCAGCCAGACCGCCTGACAGCGCCGCTTCCATCTGCTCGACAGATTCCGCAATGATTTCGACTTCATTGCTCAGAATAGCCATCAGCAAAGCCGCCTTGGAGGGTTCCGCGTTCAGAACGGTCCCCGGAGACACGCCGGCTTCATCGGCGATGGCCTTGATGGTCGCCCCTTCATAACCTTGGGACAGGAAGACTTTTTCGGCCGCTTCAAGAACAGCGGCCTTCGTCGCTTCGCGCCTCATATCACGGCGCGTTACGCGGCCCCCGGCAAGATCACGCATTTCGTTCGTCCTGGCGTTAAATGCATTCATCGATTCGCGGAGTATGAGGGCTTTCCATTCAGATGAACAGGCAGCGCCTTCATTATGCCCGCCAAAGGCGAGTATTATTTATCCTATCGCGGAAGTAGTGCGACCTTCTGACTGGTCTGAGACCGCGCCATTGCCAGCTTGAGGCTTCCAGCCTACATGAGCGACATGATCACAGTCGTCGATATCCTGCTCTACATCCTGCTCGTTGTCGTCTTTGTTGTCCTGTGCGTCGGGATTTTCTCCCTGTTCAAGGGTGGAGAGTTCGGACGGTCCTGGTCCAACAAGCTCATGCGGGCGCGCGTGGCGATCCAGTTCGTCGCCATTCTGGTGCTGGTCGCCGGCTTCTGGCTGAAAAACCAGCTGGGCGCCTAGGGCGTCTCCGCCTCCAGCATGTGCGTCAGCGCGTCTCCCAGAACCGGCGACATTTGCTGAATCCGTCCATCATTGACGACAGCCGCCGCAGCGCGGCCTTGCACCGGATTGATGCGCGCCCGGATCAACCACATGGTATTGGAGCCGCTATGGCCCAGCGCGCCCTCTGAGGTGACGCCCCATCCCATGGCGTAGGCTTCCTCTCCCACTGGCCGATGCAGGGTCTCCCAACTGCGCGCACTGAGATACGGCCCGTCTTCAGCGGCCAGATGCGCCTGAAGAAAATCCAGCACGTCATCAAGGGTCATATGCGCCCGGCCCGCCGAGTTTAAAACGGGCGGGTTATCCGCTCTCTCGTCCGGCTCTCGCGCTGACAAACCGCCAAACAAGCCCGCGCCATGACCACGCGGCTGGTCATTCGCGCCCACCTCGCCCGGCGGCCCCCAGCCTGCGCTGTCCATGCCCAGGGGTGAGAACACCTCTTCGCGCATCAGCGTCTCGTAAGGCTGGCCCGCGGCCTGCTCCATCATCAATGCGGCGATGACATACCCGGCGTTGGAATAAACGAACGCGCCGCGCGGCTGTGCCGGCTCTTGCGCCAGAATGATTTCGGCGTAGCGGAGACGGTCCTCCTGAACGTCGCGGCTGTCATCGGATCCCAGAAAACGAATCGTCGAGAACCGTCCCAGATTAGCCGGCAGCCCGGAGCGATGGTGCAGCAGATCCGCCAGCGTCGCCGGTCCGAACTCCGCACGGATTTCAAGCCCCAAGTCTGACAGCGCCTCGCCCAGCGTCGTGTCCCAATCGATCACGCCCGCTTCCACCAGGCGCGCCGCAAGCGTCGCCGTCATCGCCTTGGTGTTTGACCCCAGATGCCACAGATCGTCTGACGTCACTTGGTCTGGCGCGTCCAGACTGCGCACGCCTGCCACGGCGACGCTGCGCTCCCCGGCGCGCGTCACCCACGCCACGCCTGCAGCCGGAGCGCCGCTTTCCGTGAGCGCTGAATCCGCAACTGACTGCAACTCCGTCAGCGGCTGGGCATGGGCGACCGGCAGGCAGGCCAGCGCCGTCGCAGCGAACAAGACTTTCATGTCAGGCTCCTGATGTGTGTTACGCAAAGGTGACTTTTTGAGTTCTGCCAGCCTGAAAAGCCCCCGTCAAGAGTAACTTCTAGGTGACACCAATGGGCGGCAGCCGCCCATTGTCCTAGTTCAGTCCGCTCGATAGTTTGCCCGTGCAATCAAAGGAGAGCGCCATGGTCCGGCTCACGAAAATTTATACGCGCACCGGTGACAAGGGCCGCACCCGGCTGGGCGATATGAGCGAGACCGACAAGCACGACCTTCGGGTCGAGGCCTATGGCGCGGTGGACGAACTGAACGCCGCGTTAGGCCTGGCGGTTTGCGGCGCAGGAGACGACCACCCGCTGACGCCTGAGCTGACGCGCATCCAGAATGACCTCTTTGATCTGGGCGCGGATCTGTGCGTACCGGACCGGGGTGAAACGCTCGACTGGGAGCCTCTGCGCATGACGCCTGCGCAGACCGACTGGCTGGAAGCGCGCATCGACGCCCACAATGAAAAGCTGGAACCGCTGGACAGCTTCATTCTGCCCGGCGGCGCGGAATTGTCCGCGCGCCTGCATCTGGCCCGCACCATCGCCCGCCGCGCCGAACGCCGGACCGTCGAGTTGGCGAGCCGGGGCGACGTCGTGGGCGCGCCGGCGATCACCTATCTCAACCGTGTGTCTGATTATCTGTTCGTGGCGGCGCGGATCGCCAATGATGACGGCGCGCGCGATGTGAAGTGGATTCCCGGCGCGAACCGCTGACGCTCGAAAACGCCGCCCGCTCACCAACTCGTGAAGCGTTTCCATTCCGGAAACAACGAAATTCACGCCAGACGGGTAGCAATAGGCGGGCGCCCCTCCCTATGTATCAGCGTGCGGCCCGTCGCCGCAGTTACGCAGTTCACATATAGGGACAGAGCATGATGAAGACCGCATACGCCGCCGCCTCGCTCGCGGCCTTCCTGGGCGCCGCCGCACTCACCCCCTCAGCTTTCGCTGATCCGGTCGAGTACGAGTTTGACAAGACTCACACTGCGATCCGCGCGACCTGGACCCATCTGGGGTTCTCCCATCAGGCCATCCAGTTCACCGATTTCGACGGCGTTCTGATGCTGGACTTTGAAGAGCCTGCGAACTCCACTGTGGACGTGACGTTCAATCTTGCAGACGGCTTCTGGGTTGGCGCAGATCAGGACCGTTTCGTGGGCCATCTGAGCTCGCCGGACCTGTTCAACATCGCCGAATATCCGACCGCGCGCTTTGTCGCCACCGGCTTTGAAACCGAGGATGGCGAAACCGGCCAGATGATGGGCGATCTTACGCTGCTGGGTCAGACCCATCCGGTGACCCTGGACGTTACGCTGAACCAGCGCGGCCCGAACCCGTTCTCCGAGACCCCCACTGCAGGTTTCACAGCCACCGGCGAGATTCTTCGCTCGCAATGGGGTCTGGGCTACGCGGCCCCGGCTGTCTCTGATGAAGTCCGCATCGAGATCAACACCGAGCTGACCGTCGTCACTGAAGAATAATCAGCCAGAAGCGTCTTGTTTCTGATGGCGCGATCAACGGCCGGCCTCCATCGTGAGCGCCGGCCGTTTTCATGTCCGCTCCCCGCAGGGTGAGGCGGCTGTCGCAGGTTCCGAGTGCTGCGCTGCAACGTCTTGTCCGGACCTTCAGGCATGCCGCGTTGACTTATGGGGGTGGCAAGGGCAGTTTCCGCGCCTAAGTTCAAGCCTGACCATAGTCGGCGCCAGGTCTCGGGAGCAATCGGCTCCCTCGCGCCGAGCAGTTCAAACGAAGAGAAACCGGAGCCGTCGATGAAGATCCTCGTCCCCGTCAAACGGGTAGTCGATTACAACGTGAAGGTCCGCGTCAAACCGGATCAGACCGGGGTCGACCTGGCCAACGTCAAGATGAGCATGAACCCCTTCTGCGAGATCGCTGTCGAAGAAGCGATCCGGCTGAAGGAAAAGGGCGTCGCCGAAGAGATCGTCGTGGTCTCCATCGGTCCGGCCCAGGCTCAGGAGACGATCCGCACTGCGCTCGCCATGGGCGCGGATCGCGGCATCCATGTGACCACGGACGCGACGGTTGAACCGCTCGCCGTGGCGAAAATCCTCAAAGGCGTGGTGGAAGCGGAATCCCCCGAGCTGGTCCTTCTGGGCAAGCAGGCGATTGACGACGACGCCAACGCCACCGGTCAGATGCTCGCCGCCCTGATGGGCTGGCCGCAGGCCACCTTCGCCTCTGAAGTCGAGAAAACCGATTCCGGCTTCAAGGTGACCCGCGAGATTGACGGCGGTCTGCAGACCCTCGCCATTCCGTCCCCGGCGATCATCACCACCGATCTGCGCCTGAATGAGCCGCGTTACGCGTCTCTGCCCAACATCATGAAGGCCAAGCGCAAGCCGATCGACGCCAAGACCCCGGACGATTTCGGCGTGGACATCACGCCGCGCCTGGACGTGGTCAAGGTCTCCGAGCCGCCCAAGCGTGAAGCCGGCGTCAAGGTCGAGACCGTCGCAGAGCTGGTCGACAAGCTGAAGAACGAAGCGGGGGTGATCTAAAATGACTGTTCTGGTTATTGCTGAGCACGACAACGCGGAACTCAACGACGCCACGCGCGCCGCTGTGACCGCGGCCTCCAAGATCGGCGGCGACATTCATGTGCTGGTCGCCGGCAAGGGCGCGAGCGCTGTTGCCGACGCCGCCGCCAAACTCGACGGCGTCTCCAAGGTCCTGCACGCGGATTCCGACACGCTCGAGAAGAAGCTCGCCGAAGCCATGGAAGCCGTCGTGGTCTCCATCGCTGGCGATTACGACGCCATTCTCACCCCGGCGACGACCGTGGGTAAGAACTTCATGCCGCGCGTCGCCGCCAAGCTCGACGTGATGCTGATTTCCGACATCACCGCTGTTGAAAGCGCTGACACCTTCGTGCGTCCGATCTATGCGGGCAATGCGATGCTGACGGTGAAGTCCAACGACGCCAAGAAAGTCATCACCGTGCGCCCGACCACCTTTGAAAAGGCGGGTGATGGCGGTTCGGCGTCCGTAGAGAGCCTCGACGCGCCTGCGGCTTCCGCCAACTCCGAGTTCGTCTCCGAAGAGCTGTCCAAATCGGACCGCCCCGAGCTGACCGCCGCCAAGATCGTCATCTCCGGCGGTCGCGGCATGGGCAATGGCGAGAACTTCGCCATTCTCGAAAAGGTCGCCGACAAGCTCAACGCCGCCGTCGGCGCCTCGCGCGCCGCTGTGGATGCGGGCTTCGTGCCGAACGACTATCAGGTCGGCCAGACCGGCAAGGTCGTCGCGCCTGAGCTGTACATCGCCGTCGGGATTTCCGGCGCGATCCAGCACCTGGCCGGCATGAAGGACTCCAAGGTCATCGTCGCGATCAACAAGGACGAGGAAGCTCCGATCTTCTCCGTCGCCGATTACGGTCTCGTCGCCGACCTGTTCCAGGCTGTGCCCGAGTTCGAAGCCGAGCTGGGCAAAGTCGGCCTCTAAGCCGCGGCTTCAGCTGAAAACAGAAAACCCCGGAAGCCGCGCTTCCGGGGTTTTTTGTGCTTTCTACCCGCTGAGCCCTAACCGGCCGAGGCCGCGATCATGCTCACCGTGTTGATCAGCCCGTGCGCGATGACGACCGGCAGGAGATTGCGTTTACCGAACAGGAACAGCAATCCCATCAGGAAGCCCACAATGCCGGTGACCACCAGGCCATAGAGCCCTTGAGAGGGCATATGCATCACGCCGAAGGCCAGAGCGATGATCAGGCTCGCCGCGACCCCGGCCCGGCGGGTGTCTCCCAGCGCCCGCATCAGCGTGTTCATCAGAAAACCGCGAAACAGCAGCTCTTCGCCAAAGGCGGCGTTGATCCACATGACCGCCAGCGACAGCGCCAGACTGAGCTGGGCGTTCGGCCCCTCCACCAGAAGCGAGGACGCGGCTGCTGGGGGGCTGATAAGGCCGGCGGCGCTCAACAGGGAGACGGGCAGGGCCACGCCCGCAAAGATCACCACCCCTCCGACAAGGCCGGTCAGCCCACCCTTGAGGATCGAGCGAGGACGCGACAGCCCCAGACTGTCCAGCGCACCCCGGCGCTTACACACGAACCCCATCACCCCAAGCGACAGGATCAAAGACGCCCAGACGCTCCAGGAAATGGCGTAACCGCCTATGGCGGCATGCCCGAGGGTGAATTTGAGGGCGTAGCCCACAAGGAAATAGCCGCCGATGATGGCGACTATGCTCAAAGCCGCTTCGCGCAGCTGAACCTGACCGTTCATGTCTGATCTCGTTTTTCTGTTCGACACAACCAACCGGCTGTGCGAGCTTACCTCGCATCTCTTTGCCGGATTGCGATTTCTTTAAATCGTATTTAAATTTATGTCAATCGGAGTTGGATTTCCAGCATGTCTCGGTCACGTCTTTTGCAAGCGGGCATTCTGCTTTGGGCCGCGCTCGTCCTGCTCGCGCATCTGTCGTACTGGTTGGGCGCCGCGTTCAATCTCGACAGCAGCTGGTTCCAGGTCGTCTACAGCCTTGGCGCGTCTGGCCCGCACGTTGGCCTGAGCGATTTCATCCTGACGAGTCTGACCACAGCGGCGCTACTGACCGTGCTCTGGCTATTGCGGGGCGCGGTCCGCGCCCTCGATACGGCGCAGGAACGACCCGACGCCGTCATCAGCGCGATCACCCGGCTGGCGCTAGGTCTGGCGGTCTATGCTGGACTGAGTGTGGTCGGGGACGTCCTGCTCGCAAGTCTCGCCAACTGGCGCGCGGGCGCTGTTGGCATCGCACTCGTGCTGGACATGCAGTCCCTGACTTTTCTTGCGATCAGCCTTGTATTGTTTCTGGTCTGCCGTGAGCTCAGACGCGGGCAGGCCGCCCTGTCTGAAAACCAGCAGTTTCTGTGACCGCCATGCCCCTGATCATCAATCTCGACGTCATGCTGGCCAAACGGAAGGTGAAGTCCAAGGATCTCGCCAAACATCTGGGCCTGACCGAAACCAGCCTGTCCCTGTTCAAGTCCGGCAAGCTGAAGGGCATCCGGTTCAAGAATCTCGAGATGATGTGCGAGTATCTTGACTGCAAACCCGGCGACATTCTCGATTACGTGCCCGGTCCCTCCGAAGCGCCTTCCGACACGCCCGAGGACTAGACGCTAAAGCGCCGAGAACGCGCGCTCGACCGGCCAGCCTTCTGTTTCTGGACGCCAGACTACAGATCGGCCGGCTCGACCATCCCGTCATCCTCGTCTGGCGCAGCTGCGCTGAAGCCGCCTCGTCGCGCCTGTTCCAGAGTGGTCAGGTGCAGGATGTCCCGAGCCATCTGGGCGCCGATATAGGCATAGGAAATCACGCCGATCACAACGGTCATGAAGGACGCCGCCAACGCGGCGAATTTCCAACTATCGAACTCCGAGGCCGTCTCAAACACACCCATGAGCCCGCCCTCGATGATCTGGTTGAAGATCACGAGAACCGTGATGGGCGCCGTGAAATTGACGATGGCCGTATACCGGAACGCCGCCTCGGCCTGCTCCTTGTTCACAACCGCCAGTCCATTGAAATAAGACAGCCCCGCGGCCCCCAGGCCTGACAGCCCTTGCGCCAACATCTTTGACTGGTTTGAGCGCCGTAGAGCCTTCACGCGATTATTGCGCGTTCTGCCGTTGAAGCCGATCAGAGCGCCGAGGTTCAACGCTGAACGAAGGATAGCCAATACACCATGCTGTTTCTGGGCCTGATCAAACAGAGCCTCAGCCGCTGCAATATCTTGTGAGTGTGTCATTGCGCCTCGAATGCTCGCTCAACCGGCCAGTCTTCGGTTTCAGACCGCCAGGCCAGGCTCGCAACTTTCCACACGCCCTCTTCGCGCGCCAGCACGATGGTGTTCACGCCGGTCGCAAAGGTCTCGCCCGTATCCGAACGGGTCGCTTCATAGGCGCTGAGAATTGTGGCGAGGCCGCCATAGACATGGGTCTGTCGACGGGTTTCAGCTTCGGTGAACCCCATCTCGGACAGACGCTCAGCATTGCGGCTGACATACTCCTCGACAGTCAGCGTCACCACGCGCTCCTCGCCTTCGGGCATAGGCGCCAGCACGGTCATCTGCGCGCCGTCCAGGAACATCGTCCGAAAACGCTCCCAGTCCCGCGGCTCCCCCACCGGACCGGATATCACCTCATAGAGCGCCTCAACGGCCTCGCCGGGCGTCTCCTGAGCGTGCGCGGGCATGACCCAGCTCAGTGCTGCGACACCCGCGCCAGCGATCAACAGGTTTTTCATGAGACCGTCCTCCCCAGACTGAAAACCTCATTGGGGACGCTCTATCGCGCAAAAGGCAAGTGAATGCGGGTTAATACCGCTCCAGCGCCGCCTCGATCAGGGCGTAGGCGTCCGGGCTGTTCCATTCCGCCTCGCCCGCAACGCGGCCGATCTCGACGCCGTTGCGATCATACAGAATGGTCAGCGGCAGGCCGCGATTGGCGCTGCCCATGACGCCGAAGGCGATGCTCATGCCCGGATCAAAATAAAAGTTCAGATGATCAAGCTCATACTCTTCGAAAAACGCCTGCGGCTCTTCGATCCGGCGATCCATGGAGATGGTCACCACCTCAAAATCATCTGAGCCATACGCCCCCTGCAGCTCATTGAGATAGGGCATTTCGACAACGCAGGGCGCGCACCAGGTCGCCCAGAAATTGACCAGCAGGATCTTGCCGCGCATGTCGGCCAGGGTGATCTCATCGCCTTCGCCGGTGATCAGCGTGTTGCGCGGCTGCTCGGGCGCTTCAGGCACGGTGCGAAACTTTGACATTTCGCCGGTTGCAAAACTGTCGAGCGGACCATGGGTGGAACTGACAAGCGCGCTGGAAATGACGTATAGGATGCCAGCAACGCCAATCGCGCCGACTGTGAGAATGCCTGTTTTCAAACTCGGCGCTTTCATAGCGACCCTCTTTCCTACCGGTTCCGCTTCAGAACCCCGCCCAAGGACGCATCGCCCATGACCGAAGATGTAAAATCCCAGAACGCAAAAGCTAGCGGCATCTGGGGCGGCCGATTTAACGCCGGACCTTCCGCCGTGATGCAAGCGATCAATGCGTCTGTGGACGTGGACAAACGACTTTTTGAACAGGATATCGCCGGATCCCTCGCCCATGCCCGGATGTTGGCCGCCTGCGGCGTGATTTCAAGCGAAGACGAGCATGCCATCTCGTCCGGCCTCATCGCCATCCGTGATGACATCATCGCCGGTGAGTTTGAGTGGAAGCCCGAGCTTGAAGACGTCCACATGAATATCGAGGCGGCGCTGAGAGAGAAAATCGGCGCGCCTGCGGGACGACTTCACACCGCGCGTTCGCGCAATGATCAGGTCGCCACCGATTTCCGGCTGTGGCTGCGCGGCGCGCTCGATGACGCCGCCCAGGGCCTGCGCGCTTACCAGGAAGCGCTGGTCAAACAGGCCGAAGCCCATGCCGACTGGGTCATGCCGGGCTTCACCCATCTTCAGACCGCGCAACCGATTTCTCTGGGCCACCACCTTCTGTGCTGGGTCGAAGCGGCGGAACGCGACCGGGGTAGGCTTCTGGACGCCCGTGATCGTCTGAATGAAAGTCCGCTGGGCGCTGCGGCGCTGGCGGGGACCGCCTTCCCGATTGATCGCAGCATGACCGCCGCCGCGCTTGGCTTTGACGTGCCGATGGCGAACTCGCTGGACGCGGTCTCCTCGCGCGACTTCGCGCTGGAGGCTCTGGCCGCCGCCGCCATCACGGCGGTGAACCTGTCGCGCTTCGCCGAGGAAATCGTGCTCTGGACGTCGGGGCGGTTCGGCTTCGCCCAGCTGACGGACGCCTTCTCCACCGGCAGCTCGATCATGCCGCAAAAGCGCAACCCGGACGCCGCCGAGCTGGTGCGCGCCAAGCCGGGCCGGATTTCTGGCGCGCTGCAAGGCCTGATTATCGTCTGCAAGGGTCTGCCGCTCGCCTATTCCAAGGACATGCAGGAAGACAAACAGCTCGTCTTCGATGCATTCGACGATCTGGCGCTCGCCATCGCGGCGATGACCGGCATGGCGGCCGATCTGAGCTTTAATCGCGAGACGCTGGAAGCGGCGGCGGGGGAATCCTATTCCGACGCCACGGATCTCGCCGACTGGCTGGTGCGTGAGCTGGGCATGCCCTTCCGCGACGCCCACCATGTGTCGGGCTCGGCCGTGAAGGCCGCCGAAGCCAAGGGCCTGCCGCTGAAGGATTTGCCGCTATCAGACTATCAGGCCATCGAGCCGAAGATCGACGACCGGGTCTTCTCGGTCCTGTCCGCCCGCGCCTCGATGGAAAGCCGCACCAGCTATGGCGGCACGGCCCCGGTCCGGGTTATGGAACAGGTGAAAGCCTGGCAGGAGCATTTCGAATTCGAGCTGGACCTCTATGCCAGCGGCGATGATGGAGAGACGGCATGAAACGACTGACCCTCGCCTTTCTGGGCTTCGCGGCGGCTCTGGTGCTGTCCGGGTGCGGCATTCGCGGCGATCTTGAACGCCCGCCGCCCTTCTGGGGCGCGGACGAACGCACCGCGGACGAGCGCGCCTATGAGAATGATGAAGCGTCTGAACAGGTTGAACCCGAACCCACTGCAAGTGAGCAAACGCGCTAGGCCATTCCCCCGTGCAAACCCGCGCCTGACGGTCTAGCTTTCACATCATGCGACGCGCCACCGCCTTCTTCCGAGCCCGCGCCGCGCTTTTATGGGAGCGCGCCGCCCCGGTGCTGATCGGCCCGGCGGCTCTGCTGGGCCTGTATCTCGCGCTGGCTCTGTTCGGCGTTTTCGAGCGTCTGGGTGATCCATGGCGTCTGATCAGCCTGGCGCTGACCCTTGGCGGCGCCGCCGCCTTCATCCGCTGGCGCCTGCCTGCCTTTTCCTGGCCGAACCAGACCGAAATCGAACGCCGGATCGAGGATGATAGCGGCCTGACGGACCGCCCGTTCGAGGCTATGCGCGATGTTCCGGCGTCCGGCGATCCAGCCCTGTGGGACGCGCACATCGCGCGCATGAAGGCCCGGCTCGAACACGCCCATGCGCGTCGCCCGAAAGCGGCCTGGGGCCGACTTGATCCTTATGGTTTGCGCGCCGGCGTCATGCTGGTTCTGCTCACCGGCGCGTTCCTGTCCGGCGAGCTGGCGGGACCGCGCCTGTCGGACGCCTTTGCGCCACGCCTGCTGGCGGGCGGAGGACAGGATGCGCGCGTGGATCTGTGGGTTGAGGCGCCGGACTACACAAACCGCCCCGCCTTGTTCCTGCGCGACCGGCGCAGCGCGGAGATTCCTGAAGGCTCGGTGCTGTTCGCCCGCATCGCAGGCCTGAACCGCGCGCCCAGCATTTCCGGCGCGCCATCCAGCACCGAAACCCTCTCAGACGGCGTACAGCTGGCGCGCATCGAACCGCAATCAGATGGCGTGATCAGTCTGCGCGCCGGGCGTTTGCGCGAAACTGTCGATCTAACCCTCATTGAGGACACGCCGCCCCGTCTGACCTTCGCCGCGGAACCCGAAGGCGATGCACAAGGCCGGCTGAAACTCGAATTCGTCGCCGAAGACGATTACGGGCTGGAGACGATTTATCTTGAATACGCCCAAGCAACGGGCAGCGACGGCGCGACCGTGTCAGACTTCAAGCGCTATGAGATCAGCCCCGGCCAGATCCGTCCCTCCGAGGAGGACGGGTTCAGCCTGGCCGAGATCGACTTGTCGCGCGATCCGCTCGCCGGCGAGCGCGTGGTGATCCGTCTGGCGGGCGTCGACGGCGCCGGTCAGCGTGGGCAAAGCGGCGACATGACGATCACCCTGCCCCAGCGCGTGTTTCTGGATCCGCTGGCGCGCTCTGTCGCCAGTGAACGCCGCCGCTTTCTCCAGGTCTCAAACGATTATGCGGCCATGCCCGACGGACCGCCGCGCAATACCGGCTTTCTCGATGATCAGCCCCGCCGCCGCCTGGAACGCGCGCCGGATGAAGTCCAGCGACTGGCGCTGGCGCTGAACGCCGCCAGCGACGCGCCGCCGCGCTATTTCGATGATCCCATCGTCTGGATGGGACTCCGGACCGCCTTGATGGAAGTCCGCCGGGCGCGTGAGTTGGGCGAACTTGATCATATGGAGAGCGATCTGTGGGAGATCGCCCTGCGTGCGGAACTGGGCAGTCTGGCGGATGCGGAAGCCGCCCTCGCCGCCGCCGAACGCGCTCTGGCGGATGCGCTGGCGCGTGGGGCGGACCAGATCGAAATCTCCGCTCTTCTGGATGCGTTCGAGCAGGCCATGGACCGTTATATGCAGCTTCTGATGCGCGAAGCCGCCGAGGCGGGCCGCTTCGCCGAGGGCGGAGGCGGCGGCATGAGCGCGGACATGCTCGAGCAATTGCTGGAAGCCCTGCGTGAAGCGACGGAGCTGGGCGATACGCAAGGTTCGCGACAGGCTCTGGCCATGCTCGCAGAACTTCTGCGCAACATGCAGGTGACCCTGGGTCAGGGCGATGGCGACGGCGAGGGGGAAAGCGCCGCAGCTCAGGCCCTGCGCGAAGCATTGGAAGAGTTGAGCGAAACCATCACCGAACAACGCGGTCTGATGGAGGATACCTTCAACGCCCAGCGTGACGGCCAACAGGGCCAGAACGGCGAGACAGGCCGCGATCCCCTGTCTGATCCGCTGGCGCCGGGCGAGGCTGAGCCCGGCGGCGGACCTGAAGATGATGGCGCCCAGAGTTTTGAGCGTCAGGACAATGGCGGAGGCGCGAGCCTGCGCGATCTGGCCGGGCCGCAAGAAGACCTGCCCGGCAGCCTGGACGATGTGGACGATTCACTCTCCGGCGGGGAGGCCGGGGAAGAGGCGCGTCAGGCGCTCGATGACGCACGCCGCGCCATGGAGGACGCCGCCCGCGCCCTGCGCGAAGGCGATGGCGAGGATGCTCTGGCGCGACAGGATGAAGCGCTGGCGGGTCTGCGCAGCGCCGCCCAGTCCGCAGCCCAGGCGCTGGAAGAAGAACTGCGCCAGGGCGAAGACGGCGAGGGCTCAGATCCGCTCGGCCGCGGCGCTGCTGAAGGTCAGGACACCAATTTACCCAGTGAAAGCGAGCGCCAGCGCGCCCGTGACATCTTGGAAGAACTGCGCCGCCGCGCCGCCGAACGTGGCCGCCCCCAGGAAGAGCTCGATTATATCGACCGCTTGCTGGAGCGTTTCTGAGCCTCAGTGATGCTCGGATGCATGCGGTTCGGCAGATGGCTGGCCATGATCTGAAAACCCATGTTCGCCTTCTGCAGCCGGTGTCTCGTGTGATGTTGGCGCAGCGTGGGTTTCACCCTCATGCGCCTGAGCGTCTGCGAGATCGGCCACACCCGCTTCCGCAATAATCACCTCAACCCGCACAGCGCTCTCGGGCACGGTGTCCAGGCTGGTGTAGAACCGCTCGGCGCCGCCGCCCGGCAAAACCGCAGATTCCAGCTGCACCGGCCAGCTGTTCAGAACCGCGCCGTGTGAATCAAGCACACGGGCGTTCAGCGGCACGGTCGGGCGTTCCCCGCCAGTGATGTTCTCCAGAACGCCTTCCACATACAGCCCGCCGTCTTCAAAGCTGGCGGTCAGCATGCCCACTTCCAGGCCGTAGGGATTGATGTCCATGCCCACCGCCGCATAGGCGCCAGCGGTACGCGGCCAGGTCTGGACGATATTGACGCGGAAGATCACCGCGCTGATCAGGGCGACAGCCACACAGGCGGCGACGCCTGCCCAGCCTGCGCCTTCGACAGCCATGGCTTGCTTGCGGCGCTGTTGTTCGGCGCGGGCGCGCACGGCGGCGGCCGGCTTTTCGCGAATGGACGGCGCAGGATCGTCTTCAAACTCCGCAGCAGAGGGTTCGGGAGCCGCCTCGCTCACATCAAAGCTCGGCTCCACGGGTTCGTTCAGCGTCAGGCCTTCATCTTCCACGACCCAAGAGTGCGCGCACGCGGCGCACTTCACCTTATTGCCGCGGGCGGCCAGGGCTGCTGCATCCACGCGATATTTCGCCTCGCAGCTGGGACAGGTCACGATCATGGACGGACGCCTCGCTTGTCCTGCATAGTCAGTTTCGAATTCTCGCCAAGCTGCGGTACGCCAGACCCATGAGCTCAAACCCGAACGATACGACACCAGAAGCTCACGCCAATGAGACGACAGTGCGCTTTGATTCCGTGGGCATGCGCTATGGTCGGGGGCCCGAAGTGCTCAGCGACCTAAGCTTTGAGTTACCAAGCGGAAGTTTCCATTTCCTCACCGGTCCGTCCGGCGCGGGAAAGTCTTCTCTGCTGCGACTTATTTATCGCGCTGAACGGCCGTCCCGCGGGTTGATCAATCTGTTCGGCCGGGACGCCTCGCTTTTGCCGCGCGACGCCCTGCCGACCTTGCGTCGGCGAATCGGCGTGGTGTTTCAGGATTTCCGCCTGCTCGACCATCTCACCGTGTTTGACAATGTGGCCTTGCCCCTGCGTGTGGCGGGTCAGGCGCGCTCCGCCTATGCCGAGGATGTGGCTGAACTCCTAGCCTGGGTAGGGCTGGGCGAGCGTATGGACGCGTTCCCCTCGACCTTGTCAGGCGGCGAACAACAGCGCGCTGCCATCGCCCGCGCCGTCATCTCAAAGCCGGATCTTCTGATTGCGGACGAGCCTACGGGCAATGTGGACCCGGAAATGGCGCGCCGTCTGCTGCGCCTGTTCGTCGAGCTGAACCGGCTGGGCGCAACCGTTCTGATGGCCACCCACGACCTGACCCTGGTCAACAGCCTGAACGCCCCGGTTCTGGAGCTGTCTGACGGCCGGCTGGTGGGCAAGGTGCGCGCCGCATGAGTGAAAAGCAGAGCAAATCCCCGCGCGTCGCCCCCTTGCTGCCCCCTGATTCGGGGCGAGACCGGCCCTTGTTTGCGGTGGCGGCCATCCTGGTCTTTCTCGCCTGCCTCTCCGCCTTTGGCGCGGCAGGCGCCTGGCGCGCCGCGGATGGCTGGACCGATCAGCTGACCGCTGAAATCACGGTGCAGATCCTGCCCGGTGATGGGCGGGACGCGGATGCGGACGCCGTGGCCGCCGCTGAGGCCATCGCCCGCCTGCCCGGCGTGACAGGAGTGACCGCGCTGGATCGGGCCGAGGCCGAGCGCCTGGTCAGCCCCTGGCTTGGCTCGGCGGATTTGCCTGAAGACCTGCCCATCCCGCGTCTGGTCGCGGTTCAGATCGACGCCGAGGCTCCACCGGCCACAGGCGCAATTGAAGCCCTGTTATCTGACGAACCCTATGAGATCCTGGTGGATGATCATCAGCGCTGGGAAGATGCGGTGCAGCGCGCCGCCAACGCCGTGCGCTATTTTGCGCTGGGACTGGTGCTGCTGTTGACGGTCGCCGCCGCCGCCGTGGTCGCGTTCGCCGCCCGCGCCTCGCTCGCCGCGCGCTGGGATGTGGCGGAAGCCCTGCATCTGGTCGGCGCGCCGGACCGCTATGTCACCGGCCTGTTCCAGGAACGGTTTTTCTTTCTGGGCCTGAAATCAGGGCTGGCGGGCTCAGCCGCTGCAGCGCTCGCCGCCCTGGGGCTCGCGCAAGCGGGGGCAGCGTCAGGCGGTTTGTTCTTCGTCCCCACGCTGGAGCTGGGCTGGAGCGCCTTGCTGATCCCGCCCCTGGCCGCCCTGATCGCGGCGCTGATCGCAGCCCTGGCGGCGCGCTCCGCCGTCGCCAGTGATTTGAAGGCGAGATGGATATGAGCAGCGGACGGTTCTTCAGGCTTGCCGCCTTCATCCTGCTGACCGCCTATGTGGTGGGCTTCGCCCTGTTCGTGCGCCAGGCGCGCACCTTCATGCCCGAGGCGACGGTTCGTGCAGAAGCCATTGTGGTGCTCACAGGCGGACCGAACCGGGTCAGCTCAGCCGCCGCCTTGTTGCGAGACGGATCAGGCCAGCGCTTGTTGATTTCAGGGGTGAACCCCGACAGTCCGCCCTCCGACATCGCCGCCGCCGCCGGCGCGTCCGAAGACCTGTTTGAATGCTGTGTGGATTTCGGATTGCAAGCGTCTGACACCATCGGCAATGCCGCCGAGACCGCCGCCTGGGCGCGGTCACACGGCTATGAGCATCTGATCGTGGTCACCAGCGATTATCATATGCCGCGCGCCTTGTTAGAGCTGCAGGCGGCCATGCCGGATGTGCGCCTGAGCGCCTATGGCGTGCCCGCGCCGGCGCCCTGGAGCGGCGGCCACGAGGCCCGGCGCTGGATGGTGGAGTATGTAAAATACGCCGCCGTCTATGGACGCGAACGCTTTCGCACGCTTTAAGCGCTTCTGAACTGTCGGGGAGATGCCTGTGGCCGCACTCAGGTCAGCAATTTTTGTCGTCTGGATGTATGGGCTGATGCTTGTGATGGGCCTGTTATGCGCGCCCTTCTTGCTGGGGCCGCGCTCTGGCGTAAAAGCCTGCATGCGGCTCTATCTGGCGCTGGTGTTCGGCGGCCTGCATTGGATCTGCGGCATCCGTTACGAGGTGCGGGGCCGCGAGCACCTGCCTGAGGGCGGCGCGCTGATCGCCTCCAAACACCAGTCCATGTTTGAGACCCTGGCCTTCTGGGCGATTCTCGACGATCCCGCGATCATCCTGAAAAAGGAATTGTCCTACCTGCCCGTCTTCGGCTGGTACGCGATGAAGCTCAAAAACATCAAAGTGGATCGCGCCGCCGGGGCCAAGGCTCTGCGCAACATGCTCAAGCAATCGCGGGAGCGGGCGTCCGAAGGTCGGCAGGTGGTGATCTTCCCCCAAGGCACCCGGCTTGAGCCGGGTGAACACGACACCTACAAGCCGGGCGTGATCGGACTGTACAACGCCATGAAAACACCCTGCGTGCCCGTCGCGCTCAATTCGGGTCTGTACTGGCCGCCCCATGGTTTTGTACGCAAGCCCGGACTGATCATTGTCGAGTTTCTGCCCGCTATTGAGCCGGGACTGAGCAAAGACGCCTTCATGACCGAACTTCAAACCCGGATTGAAACCGCGTCCGACGCCCTGTTGACGGACACGAACCAGAAAGACGCAGCATGATCGGCAAACCGGCCACCGACACACCGCCGTCACGGCTTGGTCTTTACGTGCCTTTCGCCCTGCTGGCGGCCGCGATCCTGGTGCACGCGGTCTACTGGGTCATGATGTCCGGGCGGATCCATCAATCGGCGCAAGCCTGGATCGAAGACAAGATCGAAGCGGGATACGCAATCGAGTACAGCGCGATGAACGTGCGCGGTTATCCGTTCCGCTTCACCCTGCATCTGTCTGACAATGACGTCTCGGCTCCCGCAAGTGCTGGGGGCTGGCGCATTTCTGTCGAGCACGCCACCGCCAGCGCCCAGTTCTACAACCTCAATCACTGGATTGTCGGCCTGGACGAGCGCGTGGTGCTGGACACTGTGATCGGCGCCGAAGACGCGCAGTACGAGCTGTTGAGCGAGCAGGCGCAGTTCAGCCTGATGACCCGGAACGGCGTCACCCGCCAGATCGGAGCCGAGATCACGGGCCTCACGGTGCAAGCGCTGTCAGGACCGCAACCGCTGGCCTCCGCCGTGGACCGCCTCGCGATGACCGGGCGCATGTCAGAGACCGGAGAACTGCTCAGCGGGTTTATTGTGGAAGGTCTGCGCTTTGACGCCTCCCGACTGGACAATCCGCTACAGGCTGCGTTCGGCGAGACTGTCCAGCTGTTGCAGCTCGACAGTGTCCTGACCGAATTTGACACCCTGTCTCTGGAGGGCGACCCGCTGGCCTGGACCCGCGCGGATGGACGTCTGATCATCCGCCAGACACGTCTGGACTGGGGCCCGGCGGCGTTGACGGGTTCGGGAGAGGTGACGCTGGATCGCCAGATCCGCCCGGCCGGACGGCTGAGCGTGGTCGTGTCTGATCCTGAAAGTCTGATCTCGGCCCTGGAAGACGCCCGGCTGGTCTATGACGAACAGGGCGCAGCCTTGCGCCTCGCCGCGATGATGGCGCCGCGTCGGGATGAGGGCATCGCCCTGCCCTTCCTGTTGCAAGATGGCGGTCTGTTCCTGGGGCCGGCCCGGATCGGCGATCTGGGCGCACTGAATTAGGCTTCTTGGCTGAGGGCATAAAAAACCCCGGACGGTCAGACCGTCCGGGGTTTTTCTAATTGATCGAGGAGCCCGGCTAGCCTTGGGTGAACGCCGTCAGCGCATCCACGACAGCGCGGTTATGCGCGTCCAGCCCCACAGAAATGCGCAGCGCATTGGGCAGGCCATAGGGCTGTACGCCGCGTACGATCAGACCACGTTCAGCGAGGAATTTATTGGCATCGTCAGCGGTCTTGCCCGGCGTTTCAGGGAAATGGACCAGCACGAAATTGCAGACCGACGGCGTCACTTCGAGACCCAGGCCGCCCAGTTGCTGGGTCAGGAAGGCGAGCGACTGATCGTTATGCGCTTTTGATTTCGCGACGAACTCGACATCCTGGATCGCTTCAACGCCAGCTTCGATCGCCGGCAGGTTGACGTTGAACGGGCCGCGGACGCGGTGAATGACGTCCACCACCTCTTTGGGGCCATACATCCAGCCCAGGCGCAGGCCGGCGAGGCCATGAATTTTAGAGAAGGTGCGCGTGACGACCACATTGTCGTATTCGCTCACCAGCGCCAGCGGGTCTTCATAATCCGGCGCATCGACAAACTCGCCATAGGCGCAGTCGACCACCAGCAGCGTGGACTCCGGAAGACCTTCGCGAAGACGGCGGATTTCCGAGCCCGGAATCCAGGTCCCGGTGGGATTGTTGGGATTGGCGAGGAACACGATCTTGGCGTCATCGCCCGCGGTCTCGATCAGCGCATCCACATCCGCCGTGTAATGCTTTTCCGGGGCGGAGACGATCTCGGCGCCCGATTGCATCGCCACCAGACGATAGACCAGAAAGCCGTACTGGCTCTGAACGACCTTGTCGCCCGGCGCCAGATAAGCCTTGCCGATCAGCTGCAGCAATTCATCCGAGCCGGCCCCGCAGACGATCTGTTCAGCCTTGATGTTCTCCATCTTGGCGATGGCTTCGCGCAACGCGGTCGCGCCGCCGTCCGGATAGGTGTGCAGGACGCTCGCCGACGCCTTGAACGCCTCGGCGGCTTTCGGGCTGCACCCCAGCGCGTTCTCGTTGGAGGACAGCTTCACCGCCCCCTCGGGCGCGGCGGCGCCGGGCACATAGGGTTTGATGTCGAGAAGACCGGGACGGGGCTGAAGCGTCATGATGCGCCTTTCTGCTCATCTGAATGCGAGGTCGTATCTGAGCGAGGAGATAGCGCGGGCCTTGTCGCGCCTTCAAGGCTCTTTCTGCGCACACGCTGCGTCGCGCCGCCCGGACGCACCGCGCCCACATGCTTGACCGCCTCGCTGAGGATCAATCCCCCGAAGGCCGGCCAGAGCCGCTCACCTGTCGACTCAAACGCGCGGACAGTCTTGGGGCCGCAGGCGAACCGCCAGGGCGGCGCGTAGAGCGCGCGTGACCAGGCGACGGGTTCAAACAGAGCATCGCTGAGCAAACCGCCAAGCTGGCTGCGCGAAAACGGTCGGCCGTGCCCAAACGGCGTTGAATCTACACGCGACCACAATCCTGAGCGATGCGCGGCGATCACCAGCAGCCGGCCTTCAGGGGCCATCACACGCCACACTTCTCGCAGCAGACGCGCCGGATCGGCGGCTTCTTCAAGAGCGTGCACCAGGATGACGCGATCAAAGAGGGCCTCTTTGAAACCAAAACGCTGTTCATCGCCCAGCATGGTCAGGCCGCCCTTGCCCACGCCTTGCGCCGGCCAGGGCACCGCCCCCTGTGCGGCGGGCATGAAGGCGATGGCGCGGCGCGCCCTGTCGCTGAACGGCTCAAGAAAAGGCGGCGCATAGCCAAAACCGAGCATGTCCAGCCCCTCCACATCCGGCCAAAGCGCCTGGATCCGGCGCTGCACCATGTCGCGCGCCGCCCGGCCGGGGGGCGTGCGGTAAAAGCGGGCGATGTCCAGCGCGTCGGTTCGCATCAGTCAGCTCATGGAAACAGGGTTCAGCCCCATGCTAGGCTGTTCCCTTCATCTGGGTAAGGCTTGGCTCCATTCAAAGAGTCCAATCTGTGAAAGGCGACTTCATGGCGCTCGAAATCCGGCAGTTTCCCTGCCTTCAGGACAATTACGGGTTTCTGGTCCGGTGCTCCGAAACCGGAGAGGTCGCTGTGATCGACACGCCCGAAGCCGAAGTCATTCTTGAAGAGGCCCAGACGCTGGGCTGGCCGATCTCCGCGATCTGGAACACCCATCACCATTGGGACCATGCTGGCGGCAACGCCGCCATAGCCAAAGCCACCGGCGCGCAGATCATCGCGCCGCGTGCTGAACAGGCGACGATCGGTCATGTGGACCAGCCGGTCAGCCCCGGCGACACGGTGATGCTGGGCGATGAGCGCGCGCAAGTGATTGATGTGGGCGGCCACACGCTGGGCCATGTGGCGTACTGGTTCGAGGATGCGGGGGTGGCCTTTGTGGGCGACAGCCTGTTCGCGTTGGGCTGCGGCCGGATGTTTGAAGGCACGCCCGAGCAAATGCAGGCCGGGCTGGCGCGCCTTCGCAATCTGCCGCCGGAAACCGTGATCTATTGCGCCCATGAATACACCCAGGCCAACGCCCGCTTTGCGTTGAGCATCGATCCCGACAATCAGGCTTTGCAAAGCTATGCGCGCCGCGTGGACGCCTTGCGCGCAGACGATCAGCCGACCATCCCCACCGTTCTGGCGGCGGAGTGCGAAGCCAATCCGTTCTTACGATGGGATGATGAGGGGCTGCGGGCGCGCCTCGGCCTTCAAACGGCCAGCGATGCGCAAGTTTTCGCCGAATTGCGGCGGCGCAAGGACACGTTCTGATCAAGCCGCCTGAGCGTGCGGCTCCAGGCTGAGCGCAGCGTCGAAATCTTCAAGCAGGCTGCGTGCTTCGGCGACCGGCAGGTCACAGGCTTGTCTGTCGCCGACCCAGAAGCGCCAGGAGGCGCACACATGCTGGATGCGGCTCATATCCTCGCCCATTTCCACGAACATATCCGGCGCCATGATCAAAAATTGCGACAGGGCGGCGCCGTCGCCATCCTTGATGAAGCGTGAGAACTGCTCATGGTATTGCGACAGGCGGTTCTGGACCCGCGCCCAGCGCTGTCCCGCCAGCCGGGCGAGTCCGCCCATGGCCTGGCGATACTCATCGCGGTCACTGGCGTTCAGCTGTCCCAGATTGAGCTGCTTGAGGGATGCGATGAACTCCGACAATTCCGTATTGCAGCTGCCCGCGCGCCAGCAATAGTACAGCGTGCCCTTCCAGCCGTTGACGCCGTCGCGATACTGTTCGGGCGACATGTTCAGCGCCAGACGCAACACATCGAGCTTGGAAGAGGTGTGATCCTCAAACAGGGTCGACGCCAGCTTGCGCGCCTTGGACAGTGAGCCATCCTGATCTGAATTCATCGCCCGGCGAACCAGAAGATTGATCTGACCCGCCACAAACTCGCTGATGGCGCTGAGCTCACGCTCGTTCATCTCGAAATACGCGTCAGACACCGGGCGCTTATCCAGACGGAAATGGTCAGACAGCAAATACGGGTCAAAAGACGGCAGCTTGGACAGCTCGCGCAGGCGCGTGATGTCTTCACGGAAACGCGGCAAGGCGCGCGACACGCCCAGATGGCTGCTCAGCTTCTCATCCAGAGCCGGGTCCTCGACAAAAATGCTATGACCGCCGGTATCCAGATTGCGTTCGGAAATCGGGATGATGATCTTCGTGGCTGAGATGCGTGCGCCGCTCAGCTGTTCGCGCTCCCACGGCCGCAAAGTGTGTTTCACAATGAAGCTGGTGTTGAGGCGTTTGGTGTTGAACATGGCGGTCTTGCTGGTCATGCCCAGCGGACCGGCGCATTCGTGAACCGACAACAAATCAATCACACGGCTTGTCGAGCCGCCTGATTTGAGCAATTTCAGTTTTCCGAACGTGTTCTGGGCCATGGACCTGCACCTGTTCTACTTTGAGAATGCTTTGCAAATTTCAGGCCAAAAGGAAGTGCATCATGACGCCAACCGGTGATTTGGGCGTGAACGAGATCATTCGCATGCTCGGCATGAGGCCCCATCCGGAGGGCGGCCATTATGTCGAAACCCATCGCGCCGAGCCGGGACCGGACGGCCGGTCGCGCTTCACCGCGATCTATTTTCTGCTCGCTGCTGACCAAGTTTCAGCCTGGCACAAGGTCGACGCCGCCGAAACCTGGCTGTGGCAAGCCGGCGCGCCCTTGTCGTTGAGCTGGAGCGAGGATGGCGTCTCCGCGCGCAATCAGAGGCTTGGCCCCAATCTGAGATCTGGTGAGCGACCGCAACTCGTCATACCGCCGCACGCCTGGCAGACGGCGGAATCGCTGGGCGCCTGGACTCTGGTCAGCTGTCTGGTCGCGCCCGGATTTGAATTTGAGGGATTTGAACTGGCGCCAAAGGACTGGCGCCCCGGCCCGGACGGCGCGCCCTAGCTGAGCCGATCAGCGGCTCTGACTCTCAAGGCTCTGACGGATCAGGGCCGAGCTGGGTCGCCCGCCATACCCCATGGACGGGGTGATGGAGATGTCCAGAACTTGCCCGTCATAGGACACGCGCGGACGCTCGCCGACGCCCAGCCGAACAACTTGCAAGTCGCGGACACTGCGCCGCGGCGCCAGATCCGCGCCCCGACGCACCATGCGCATGGCGTCCGCCATATACGCGTTGCCTTCAGGATCAAGCGCAGTCAGCTCGGCGCGCACCTCGTTGCGAGACAGCTCTGCAAGCGCTTGCGCCATATCAGTGGCGGCACGCTCCAGTGCGGAGTCTTCCATGGGCTGGACTTCAAAACCTCGCGCCTGGCCGACCGGTTCCACAATCACGCCATCAGGCCGATCAGAGGGGAAATAGGTCCAGCCGCCCAGATTGGACTGCCGCAACATCACGCGTCCGGTATCTGTGAGCCAGACCTCGCCGCCCCCCGCTGCGCGCGCCTGATGCACGGCCAGCACTTCGTCATCGCTGTCCGCCTGGATCAGCGGCATACGCGCCGAGCGGTCAAAAATGAAGCCGCCACGACCATCAGCGCGCTCGAACCATAGCGAGCGCTCCACGGCCTGAACCTCCTGCCCCAGCATGCGCCGGAACGGGTTGGGTTGAGCGACGCCTTCTGCAGTCCCCAGCGCACATAGCCCGGCGCCAATGACAAGAAGGCCAAAAATACCACGTTTCATGGCGATGGAGATTAAGCCGCTTCAGGGCGATTTCGAGGCGCAAGCAAGGTGTGTCTGCGACCGATGACAGTTAGGCCATGTACTGACCGCCATTGGCGGTCAATGTGGCGCCCGTGATGAAGCCCGCATCGTCAGAGGACAGGAACACCACGCAACGCGCGATCTCCTGCGCTTCGCCCAGACGACCCACAGGTATCGTGGAGATAATCTGCTGCCTCACATCTTCGGGAACCGCCATCACCATTTCCGTGGCGATATAGCCGGGGCAAATCGCATTGACGGTGATGCCCTTGCGCGCGCCTTCCTGCGCCAGCGCCTTGGTGAAGCCCAGATCCCCCGCCTTGGCGGCGGAATAATTGGCTTGAGCGAACTGGCCTTTCTGGCCGTTGATGGAAGAAATCGTGATGATCCGCCCAAAGCCGCGCTCGCGCATGCCCGGCCACACAGGGTGGGTCATATTGAAAACGCCGCTGAGATTGGTGTCGATCACCTCTCGCCATTGCTCAGGCGACATTTTGTGAAAGGGCGCGTCACGGGTGATGCCGGCGTTGTTGACCAGCACGTCCACAGGACCCAGCTGGCTTTCCACCTCTTTGAGGCCCTCAACGCACGCATCGTAATCGGCGACTGACCATTTGAAGCTTGGAATGCCGGTCTCTTCGGTGAATGCGGTTGCGACTTCGTCATTGCCCGCATAATTGGCGCCGACAGAATATCCCGCCGTTTTCAATGCAATCGAAATTGCGCGCCCGATCCCTCGTGTACCGCCTGTCACCAAAGCTGTTCGCCGCATTACGATTTCCCCTTTGTCCTTCAGTACAAATCCGGGTTATGCTGCGCAGCATAACAATGTGGCGCGCGCAGCAATCCAGCTGTGACGGCCACACTCCGACCCCTGGCGCCGCCCCTATGATTAATGACGTTGAATTGCAGCTGAGTCGAGCCGGATGTTGTGGGACCATCGGAGTATCCAAGAGGGATCTTAGGGAGGACACCGCGTGACCGAGACCAAGAAGTCTGACGTCGTAACCATCAAGAAGTATGCGAACCGCCGCTTATACGACACGTCCGCAAGCCGTTATGTGACGTTGGACCATCTGCGAGAACTCGTCCGGGAGGGCCGTGACTTCAAGGTCATCGACGCCAAATCGGGAGACGATCTGACGCGGGGCGTTCTGGCCCAGATCATCTTCGAAGAAGAATCCAAGGGCGAGACGCTGCTTCCGGTGGAGTTCCTGCGCCAGCTGATCTCGTTTTACGGAGACTCGATGCAATCCATGGTCCCCAGCTATCTTCAAATGTCGATGGACACCTTATCGCGCCAGCACAAAGCCATGCGCGACAAGATGACCGGCGCCATGGGGGATGCGATGGGCGGCAATTCCATGGCTATGCTTGAAGAACAGACCAAGCGCAACATGGCGATGTTCCAGCAGGCGATGTCGATGTTCACGCCCTTCTCCACGGGCGCCGGCATGGGCGACGCGCCCCCCGCACCCGCCTCCGACAACCCGCGCAGTGACGATGTGCAATCTCTGCGCGCCGAGCTTGAAGCCATGCGTCAGAAACTTGATCAGCTAGCGGACAAGGACTGATCCGTTCCGTTTTGAAACGCGAACACGGTTAATGACGCGTTTAGAGACGTAAACGAAGCGTTAAACTTGGCCTGGACCTTGCTCGGTTCAGGTCATGTTTGTTTCTGGTTCCAATTCTCCGCGCCGTCTGGCGCTGCCCGCGCCCGCCCGCTCTCGCGCCGATCAGGTTCAGCCTGCGACGCCGGGCGCGCCGAGCCGGCGCGAGGATCGCCGCGCGTCGGGCCGACCGGACCGTCGCGCAGCCAAACGTGACGCAGAGCTGGCGCCTCCCCCCGCCGTCTCCCGTGCGACAAGCGCGGTGGGGGTTCAAGTTCAGGCAGACTTCCCGCACCCGCGGCGCGGCCTGCGGGCAGACGCCAGTGAACGGACGCGCTATGCCCGCGCCTATGACAGCGCCCAGCAGACCCTGAGCGGCCAACCCGGCCCCCGTTCGCAGGAGCGGTCGGCATGAGCAGGCTCTACACGCTGAAAGACCTTCAGGACCGGTTCAGTCCGTTGTGGGATGGCGCCTGGGTCTTCGCGCTGTTGTTCGTGATGATCTGAGACCCGAAGCAAGAGCGCAGGCTTCGCCTGAAACACAAACGGCCGGCTCCATCATGGAACCGGCCGTTTTCATTACGTCAGACTTGTCGACTAGCCGGCGCCGAGATCGCGGCGCGCCGAAATGGCCGTCACGGTGAAGCCCGCCACCACATCCAGAAGACTCATCACGATGAGCAGGAAGAAAGTGGAGGTGGCGAAGACCGGAACCAGCAGGAAGAGCAGAATGCCCACCAGCAAGGTCGCCATGGACAGACCATGATTGAGCAAGGACGACGTGCCCGAACTGGCGGATCCCACCATTTCAATAAACAGCATGGCCAGAGCCAGCGTGAGGATCAGGTCAGCGGCGGACACCGCCCACTCTCCGCTGGGCAGGCCCAGGGTGATCAGCGGATTGGTCAGCATGGACGCGCCTTCGCCGCCAAAAAAAGCGTCGCTATAGGCAACCAGGGCATAAACCGCCATGGGAATGAGTAGTTTCGGAAAAATCGTAAACACGTTGAGCCCCCCGCTCTGTTGAACCTGCGCTTCAGAGCTGGCGAGCCCCACAGCGACACCTGAACCCGTCGGACCGGTCATGACCGTTCTCCTATCCCCGTCGCCCGTCCACCACCGGCGCCGAAGATCTCGGTCGCCTGATCAGGCCTCGTCCCAGCCGCCGGGCTGACGCGCACGACTGTTAAGCCACATCATACCTAGCATATCGCTCAAAGAGGCGAAAAGACGTCCCAGATTGGTATATTTCGATTGGCCGGCGGTGCGTGGCCTATGGCCCACATCCCGAAAGCCCACATCAAAGCCTTCGCGCTTCATCAAGGCGGGGAGGAAACGGTGCTGGTGATCAAAGAAGGGCAATAGCAAATAGGCGTCCCGACGGAAGGCCTTGAGCCCGCAGCCTGTGTCGTCGGCATCGTCATTCAGCAAGGCTTTGCGCACGCCATTGCCAAGCCGCGAGGCGGTTTTCTTCCACGCGCTGTCCTGGCGTCCCACGCGGCGCCCCGCCACCATTCCGGTGGTCTCCGGCGCCGCTGTCAGGGCGTCGATTAGGGTCGGAATATCGGCGGGCGGGTTCTGGCCATCGCCATCCAGCATGCAGATCAGCGGCGCCTTGGCGGCCAGAACGCCGGTGCGGATCGCACGAGACTGGCCGGCGTTCTTGCGGTGCGTCACGATCCGCAGCGTCGGGATGGTCTCCTTCGCCGCCAGCAATTCAGCCAGCGTCTCATCGGTGCTGGCGTCATTGACCAGAACGATTTCGTGCGACCGGTCCTTCAGAACGCTATAGATTTCTTCGGCAAGACGCGCAGCGTTACCTGCCTCGTTATGCATCGGTGCGATAATACTCAGCTCTGGGCGGGGATCAGTCATGAAACGCTTCGTCTTGGACGGACTTGCTTGAAGAATATCTTGCCGCGTTTCATACCGATTATTCACACAGACGCACGACCTTTTTCTTTTTTCTCTGCGCCCGGGCCGTTCATGTCGTTGCAAGATCGCCTGATAAACACCGAATGGGCCAGCCTGTTCATCGCCGGCCTGGCCCTGATCGCCAGTCTTCTGGGCGTATTTACCTTGCCCGTGCTCGACCGCGACGAAGCGCGCTTCGCTCAGGCCAGCGCGCAAATGCTTGAAAGCGGTGATTTCGTCGAGATCCGGTTTCAGGACGAGCCGCGCCACAAAAAGCCCATCGGGATCTACTGGCTGCAAAGCCTGAGCGTCGCGGTGACCACCGGGCCGGAGGCGCGTGACATCTGGGCCTACCGACTGCCATCGGCGCTCGGTGCGATCCTGGCTGCGCTGAGCGCCTTCTGGGCGGGCCGGCGCCTTTACGATCATCGCACGGGCGTCTTCGCCGGGGCGCTGGTGTCCGTCACGTTATTGCTGGCGTCGGAAGGCGGCATCGCCAAGACCGACGCGCTTCTGTGCGCCATGACCGGGCTGAGCTTTCTCGCCCTTGTCGAGGTCTGGTTGGCGAAAACGGACTCTCACCGCCGCCGCTGGGCGATGTTGATGTGGGTGTTTGTGGCGTTGGGAGCGCTCATCAAGGGCCCGGTAACACCCGCCATGATGGGGCTGGCGGTGGTGACGCTTTGCGCGCTCGAACGCCGCGTGATCTGGCTGAAAGTGTTCTTCTACTGGCCGGGCCCGGTGCTGGCCGCGCTGATCCTTCTGCCCTGGCTGATCGGCGTTCAGATTGCGACGGACGGCGCCTTCCTGTCCGACGCGCTGGGCGGCGACATGGCGCCCAAGCTGGTCTCTGGCCATGAAGGCCATGGCGCGCCGCCGGGCAGTCATCTGTTGCTCCTCCCCATTCTGTTCCTGCCCGCGATCGTCAGCCTGCCTACGGGACTGGCGAGCCTGGTCAAGGATTGGCGCGACCAGACGCAAGACGCACAAGCCGCGCGCCTTCTAGTCGCCTTTATCGCGCCTGCCTGGCTGCTGGTGGAGCTGATCCCCACCAAGCTGCCCCACTACCCCTTGCCGATCTATCCCGCCCTCGCCGTCATCGCCGGGCTCGGTCTGGCCCGCTGGGGGCGGGTGAAACGCCGCTGGCGGCTTGTGGGGCTGGGATTGCTGGGTCTGGGCGTCCTTTTGGCGAGCGGCCTTCTGATCGCGCTCGCCTGGCGGTTTTCCGGCGCGCAATGGGCGGCCTTTCTGGCGACCGGGATCATGGTGTTTTGCGGGCTCGCGGCGACCTTCGCGCTTTACATGCGACGCTATGATCTGGCGTTGATCGGTCTGGTGGTGATCGGGCTCAGCTGGCATGGGCTGGGCCGGGGCGTGGTCGCGCCATCGGCCGAAATCCTGTTCCCCTCCGGCCCCGCAGCAGCGGAAGTCGCGGACATGCGTGCGCTTGTCGGGGATGCAGAACTGGTCTCCACCTACACCGAGCCCAGCTTCGTCTTCCTGACGCGCGGCGCGGTGCATTTGCGCGATGCGGATGAGATCGCTGCAGATCTGGCGGCCGGGCGCCTCGATTTCTCCACACCGCGACTTTACGTATTTGATCTGAGCCGCTGGAGCGATAATGCGGCGGAGACCCTGCGCCCGTTTGTGCAGCGCGCCTGTGCGGTGCGGCTTGTGGACGGGTTCAATTATTCACGCGGCGACGACACGGTGTTGCTGATCGCCGCGACCGGCTGCGACGCCAGCGCCGCCGAAACTTCTGGGAGCAGACCATGAGCCGTTCTATCGAGATCGTTGAAGTCGGACCGCGCGACGGCCTGCAAAACGACCCGGTCCTGCTTGAAACCTCCGTAAAGCTGGACTTCATCGACCGGCTGATCGACGCCGGGGTCAAGCGCATGGAAGCGGCGAGCTTCGTCAATCCCAAGGCGGTGCCGAAAATGGCGGACTCCGTCGCCGTGATGGAGCAGGTCCACCGTCACAAGGGCGTGTCCTTCATCGGGCTGGCGCTCAATGAGCGCGGCATGCGCCAGGCGATCGAGTCGCGCTGTGACGAGATCAATTACGTCATGGTCGCTTCTGAAGGCTTTGGAAAGCGCAACCAGAACGCCACCCCACAAGACACCGCCGATCTGCTGGACCGCATCGCAGTGCTCGCCCATGATGCGGGCATCCCGCTTTCCGCCACCATCTCGGTCGCGTTCGGAGACCCGTTTGACGGTGAGGTGGATCCCGCGATCCTGGGCGAGCTGGCCGGACGCGCCGCAGCCGCCGGGGCGACCGAAATCGCGCTGGGCGACACCATTGGCGTTGCGACGCCCTGGCAGGTCAGCAAAGCCGTGGAGATCGTCCGCAAGGCCGCGCCGAAAGCGCGCCTGCGCCTTCACTTTCACAACACCCGAAACACCGCCATCGCCAATGTCTACGCCGCCGTCGAGGCAGGCGTGGATGTGATCGACGCGTCAGCGGGCGGGATTGGCGGCTGTCCGTTCGCTCCGAAAGCAACCGGTAATGTGGCGACCGAGGACGTGGTTTACATGCTCGAACGCGGCGGGTTCAGCACCGGCATTGATCTGGACAAGATGATTGAGACAGCCCACTGGCTCGAACAGGTTGCGCTTAAACACCCCATCGAATCCGCGCTCAGCAAGGCAGGGCCGTTTCCACCGCGTTGACGCCCTGCGTCCGGCGCGTCTGTTTTTCAGACCCAAATCTCGGAACAACTGCGCCTGAACAGCGTTGCAAGTCCTCCTAGTTTTTCGAAACTGAGGGTTCTGATGACCGACAACAACAAGTACTGGCGCTTCGCCGCCATGATCGGGACGTCATCCCTGATCATGTTCATCCTGATGTATTTCAACACCTTCGCATTCGAGCATCTACGCTGGAGCGAAACCCGGTTCTACATGACCTTTGTAATGGGCGCGGCGATGGCGGTGGTCATGCTCTCCTTCATGCTAGGCATGTACAAGAACACCAAACTCAATCTCGGCATCTACGCCGGCAGCGCCTTGGTTTTCATCCTGGCGCTGTTTCTGGTCCGATCCCAGGTCACTGTCGGCGACCAGTCCTACATGAGGGCGATGATCCCGCACCATTCCATCGCCATCATGACGAGCGAACGCGCAGCTCTTGAAGACGCTCGTGTGCGCCAGTTGGCCGATGAAATCATTCAAGCTCAACGGCGCGAGATCGAGGAAATGAACTGGTTGATCCGTGATATCGCCGAAAACGGCGTCGCGGCCACAAACGTCGAGGCGAACGCTCGTCCGGTTCCAGAGTTCGGAGACGATCTCACCGTGCAAGATGCGGCAGGTGCTGATACGCCCTAGGGCTGCTTGTCCTTCAGAGATCGGTCGCTGACAGCTTGGCGCCAGAGCGCGCCTGCAGGCGCGAGACAAGCGAACGCGCCAGCGCGCCCATCAGAAAGACCGGTCCCAGCACAAAGCCCTGCACCGGACCGATCAGGCCGCCATGCAGGGTGAAATAGCGCGCCAGCCCCAGCGCCTTGAAGATTTCCACCTTCACCTGGCTGATCTTGGAGGTTGATCCCACATGGGCGATCTCCACGCGCGGTTCAAACACGACCTCACCGCCCGCGTCCCGGGCGCGCTTGCAGATGTCGATATCCTCCACATGGAGGAAATAACCCTCGTCAAACCCGTCAAGCATCTCAAATCCATGGCGGGTCATCACCATGGCCGCCCCTGAAACCGTCGGCATCTGCACCGGCTCGCCGGGAAGCGGTTCATGTTCGCGGTGAAAGGCGCACGACAGACCCAGGAACCCCGTGAACGCAGAGCCCAGGGTCAGGGCGCCGCGACGAGCCCCGCGCTGCTCCTTGCCATCAGGTCCGATCAGACGGGCGCCGATAATGGCGGGCTCGGTTCGCCCCTGCAGGGTCTCGCGCAGGCGGATGGCGTCGCCCGGTTTCAGAACCGCATCCGGGTTGAGGAACAACAGAACATCGCCTTGGGCGGACTTCGCTCCGATATTGCAGCCGCGGGAGAAGCCCAGATTGGCGCCGGTATGAATCAGCTTCAGCCGCCCGTCATGACGGGCGCGCTGTTCAAGCTGGTCGACCATGTCGGACGGATTATCGTGATTGACGAGCACAAGCTCGTCCACATCGGGCGCCGCCAGCACGGAATCCACGCACTCAAGCAGGACGTCACCTGTGCGAAAGGTCACGATGACCGCCGAGATGCCCGATCGGACTGGTTGATCCACGTCCGTTCCCCCACTCATTCACGATCCGGCGTTTCACCCGCCGGATGTATGTAGCCTTGCCTGTCTCGCACTGGCCCCTCGCGCAGCGCCCAGACTTTCCACCACGCCGTTCTCGGGCGAGGTGCGGGAGCCGGGTCATATCCCCAGCTGCCGCCTGGCCGGCACCGAAGCACTCGACCCGCCGCCAGCCAGGAGCCGCGCCACAACCCTTGTTCGCGAACGCAATCGGTTGCGTAGTTCGAACAACTGGGCTGATGTCGGCAACGCACGCCAAACGCGTAAAGGATCGGAGACAGTCCGATTTGATAAGCGCGCAGCAATACCAGTCCAACGCGAGTCGGCAAGCGTGCAAGTCCAGCTCGTCTACACATTAGAAGCCCAGTTCCGCACGTGATCAATCCAAAACTCGTTCCGAGTCCCCTATTAGGCCTGAGTTTGAGCGAGCGCCGCCTCAAAAGCCTCCAGCGCCGCGTCAAACGCCAGCAGTATAGACCCATGACGCTGGCGATAGGCGGCGGCGGGCTGAAGCGCGACCAGGGCGGAAAACCGGCCGCCTGGCGGCGGCGCACCCTCTTTCAGCATCGCCCGTAGCGCTTCCCGCGCGGCGCGAATTTCGTCCAGGTCAGCCCCGATCGCCGACCGGGCGAACACGCTGGCGCTGGCCTGGCCCAGCGCACAGGCTTGCAGCTCAAGCCCGATTTCGGAAATACGCCCTTCATCCAGTTTGAGGTCCAGCGTCAGCTCGGACCCGCAAATCCGGGAGACCTTGTGGGCGCTGCCATGGGGAGCGCTCAGGCGGCCGATATGCGGGATATCAGCCGCCAGTTCGAGCAGGTCGTTGGAATAGATGTCGCTCATGAGCGTTATGTCCGCTCCCAAGCGGTCGATTTCAAGGCCTCAGCCCTTCAGCCGCCAGGTGGCGCCTTCCGGACCATCATCCACCTGAACGTTTTTCGACGTCAGGATTTCACGGATGGAGTCCGCCTTGGCGAAGTCCTTGGCCTGGCGCGCTTCAAGACGCTCTGCGAGCAATTGGTCGATCTCCGCACGCAGCGCTTCATCGACCGTATCGAGACCAAACCAGGCGTCAGGGTCCGCTTCAAACAATCCAAGCAGGCGTCCCGCCGCCAGCAGTTCGCCCTTGGCTTGCGCCTGCTCTTGCTCGCTCTCGGCCTTGTTGGCGCGACCGGCGATCTCAAACAGCGCGGCCAGCGCCTTGGGGGTGTTCAGATCATCGAGCAGCGCCTCCAGCACTGCCGCGGGCACGTCCACCTCAGCCGCCTCGACATCCTTGAGCCGCCGCAGGACGCCATACAGACGATCCAGCGACCGCTGCGTGACCTCGAGAAGCTTGGCGTTCCAGTCCAGCGGCGCCCGGTAATGGCCCGTCATCAGGGCGTAGCGAATGGTCTCGCCCTTAACCCCGGCCTGCAGCAGGTCATTGGGCTTGATCACATTGCCCAGAGACTTGGACATCTTCTCGGACGCCATGGAGAGGAAGCCGTTATGCAGCCAGTAATTGGCCAGCGCCGCGCCGCCATGGGCGCAGACAGACTGGGCCACTTCGTTCTCATGGTGCGGGAAGACGAGGTCTCCGCCGCCGCCATGAATGTCGATGGTTTCCCCCAAGGTCGCCTCGATCATGGCCGAGCATTCAAGATGCCAGCCCGGACGTCCCGCCCCGAAAGGCGCGTCCCATTCCGGCTCACCCGTTTTGGAGGGCTTCCACAAAACAAAATCAGCAGGGTCACGCTTATAGGGCGCGACTTCCACACGCGCGCCCGCGATCATGTCTTCCAGATCCCGCCCAGAGAGCTTGCCGTAATTGTCATAGGCGCTGACGGAAAACAGCACATGCCCTTCGGCGGCGTAGGCGAAGCCGTCCGCCATCAGTTTTTCGATCATCGCGATCATTTGCGGCATGTGCGCGGTGGCGGCCGGTTCCAGTGAAGGCGGCAGGATCGCCAGAGCGGCGCTGTCTTCGCGATAGATTGCGGCGTATTTGTCCGTGATCACGGAAATATCAACGCCGGCGTCAGCCGCCGCCTTGTTGATCTTGTCGTCCACGTCGGTGATGTTGCGCGCATAGACCACATGGTCCGCGCCATAGATGTGTCGCAGCAGACGGAACAGCACGTCAAACGCCACTGGCGGGCGGAAATTTCCAATATGGGCTTCAGAATACACCGTCGGACCACACACATACATCGTCACCCGCTCTGGATTGATCGGGACGAAGTCGCGCTTTTTGCGAGCGGCGGTGTCATACAGTCGAAGGACGGTCATCTGAGCTTTTCCAAAAGTCTGAGCGCAGCGCAGGGATTTGCGTTGCACCAGTGCGCCGGTCTACAACGTCGCTCGCTTGGGAAAAAGACTTCTTACGGCATTGGACATTTCAAATGCCGAAACTAACTAAGCGCTGGACGCGGTGATCACCGCTTCCCGGAGGAAACCATCTAGACCCGGCACGCGCCTGCGGCTCCGACCGTCACGCCCTTGCTGGATCCGGAAACCGGTACTTCGTCGTCGTGTCTGTGTTGATGCGGCGGCGCCCGTCAACGAAAGGATCCGCCACTCATGGACGCCATGACTGATAAGAAAAACCTGGTGAACGTCACCGACGACAGCGTCGTCCGCCCGACCCGCGATGAAGCCGAAGAAGCCGTGCGCACCCTGTTGCGCTGGGCCGGCGATGATCCACGACGCGAAGGCCTTCTGGAAACGCCCAAGCGCGTTGTGAACGCCTATAACGACTGGTTCCGCGGCTATGACGAAGACCCGCACAAGATCCTCGGCAAGCGCTTTGAGGACGTGCAGGGCTATGACGACATGGTCATGCTGACCAATATCGACGTGGAGAGCCATTGCGAGCACCACATGGCGCCGATCCTGGGCACCGCGTGCGTTGCGTATCTGCCCGACCGCGCGGTGGTGGGCATCTCCAAGATCGCCAAGGTGGTCGAGGCCTTCTCCAAGCGCCTGCAGACGCAAGAGACCATGACCGCCCAGATCGCCGATGCGATCGAAGACGCCATGAGCCCGCTGGGCGTCGCCATCTTCGTGGACGCCAAGCACCAGTGCATGACCACCCGCGGCGTGCACCACCCCAACGTCTCAACGATCACCACCATGTTCCGCGGCGAGTTCAAGGCGAACGCCGAACTTCGCCAGCGCTTCATGAATCTGTGCGAGCAATCCAAGCGCTAGGCGCGGATAACACCGCAATCAGGAAAAAGCCCGGGAGCGCAGCTCCCGGGCTTTTTGTTTTTCAAAGGCTTGCGCCCAGAGCGCTGGCTCGCTCCAGCGCCGCCTGCATGGAGGCCTGAAAGCGGTCATCGGCGAACTCCTGATACTCCACACCCACATGCTCGACCCGGTCCGCGCCCAGATAGCCCGAGACCGCTTGCACATGGCCCACCAGATGGCCCTGCCCGTCCCGCACGCCGCCCGGCTCAAAGCCGAACTCGCCCCAGGCCGTCGCCAGAACAAGCGTCTTGCCTGACAGGACCGGTTTCAAGGGAAAGTCGCCACGCGCCAGGTCAAAGGTGAAGGTCTCGTCCTTGCGTACGACGCTGTCCACCCAGGCTTTGAGACCCGCCGGCATGCCGTAATTATACATGGGGGCTGTGATCAGGATGATCTCCGCCTCGCGAAGCTCGGCGATGGCCTGATCACTGTGCGCCAGAAGCTGTGCTTGCGCGGCGCTTCTGTCCGCCTCAGGCGTGAAGGCCGCCGCCACCCAGTCGGACGTGATGATGGAGGGCGGGTTCAGCCCCACATCGCGTTCGGTCAGTTTGACCGTGGGATGAGTTTTCTGGAGCGCCTCCATGAAGGCGTCTCCGATTTTCCGGCTCAACGAGCCGTCCTTCCGGACACTCGAATCCACTCTCAAGACATGCATTTTCTTCACCTCTAATCCTTTTTAGGGTTGAAAGAGGCTTATGAATTTCAGCATATCGCGCTAGTGCGCTATAGAGATGACTTCAATTAGAGATGAGATTTTCTCATGTCCGCTCATACCTCCCATCGCGCGCTGCGAGCTTTCGAGGCCGCTTCGCGACACGGAACCCTGGCGCGCGCCGCCGAAGAGCTGGGGGTGACGCCAACCGCGCTGTCACACGCCATCAAGGCGCTGGAGGCTCAGCTGGGCCTGCCATTGCTCATCCGCTCATCTCGCGGCGTGACCGCCACAGCTGAAGGCAGGCGATTGGCCGAACGCCTGGCCGGCGCGTTCAGGGAGATCGACATCGCCCTGTCCGAACTCGAACCCCAATCAGGACGCATAACCCTCGCCGTGACCCCCGCCTTCGCCAGCCTGTGGCTGGCGCCCAGGTTGGCCCAGCTCGAAGCGGAGCTTCCCGATTTGAGCCTCCGGATCGAAACCTCCTATGCGCCTGTCGACCTGAAACGCGCGACCCAGATTGATCTCGCGATCCGCTATGGGCCGGTCCGTGGGGATGAGGACATCCTCGTGGAAGATGAATTTGGCGCCTTCGCCACGCCCGCCCTCAGAGACAAGGCGCTGGCCGGGCGCAGCGTGGATCTGCTCAGCCCAAGCTGGCGGATGCCGATTGGCGCTGCCCCCACATGGCGAGATCTGTCAGAGCCGGCGGGCCCGCGGATCAAGATCGCGCAGGACCGCGCCTTCGAGGATGAACAGTTCGCCGTTCAGTGCGCGCTCGCAGGACAGGGCGTGCTCTTGGGCAGCCCCCATTTGCTGAGCCTTCTCATCCAGCGCGGCTTGCTGGTTCCTGTGAGCCCTGTCATGCGGCTGAAAGGCCCCGCCTACAAGATCGCCGGTCGGGAGGAAGCGCTTCAGTCCGGCAAGGTCCGCAAATTCCTGCGCTGGCTTCGCGCCCAGTTTCGGGGCTGACCCCCAACAAAAAAGGCCCGGCTGAACCAGCCGGGCCTTCTCGTTTCAGAGATGCGTCAGCCTATGGGTTGATGCGGAAGGCGTTGCACTCCACGCAGCTGGCGTAAACGCCGTTGGGATCGTTCATCATGTTGATGGTTTCGATCTCGTCCTGCGCGTCGCGGGCCATATCGCCCAGCCAGCCCGAACCCAAGAGCCCTTCGCCGAAGACGGCGAGACGGGCGTCCTGACCCAGCATTTGCAGGATCTGCGCGAAGGGATCGACCTCGTCGCGGAACTCCACAACCCGGTAATCGCCCTCTTCCAGACCCGCGCGCTCGGCGGCGGCGGCGATGGCGTCGTCATAGCCGCCGATAGAATCCACAAGGCCCCGGTCAAACGCTTGCTGGCCGGTCCAGATGCGACCCTGAGCCACGGCGTCCACTTCATCGCGGGTCATATCGCGCGACTCCGCCACGATGGACAGGAAGCGCTCATACCCCGCCTCGATGGAGCTTTGCAGCACGGTGTCCCATTCCTCGGTCACGCCACCGAACTGGGACGGCTGACGGGCGGTCGCAGTCGTGGCGACGCCGTCCTCATAGACGCCGATCTCGGCCAGAGAGTTCTCAAAGGTCGGGATGAAGCCGAAGATGCCGATCGAGCCGGTGATGGTGGTCGGCTCCGCCCAGATCTCATGGGCCGGCGTTGCGATCCAATAGCCGCCCGAAGCCGCCACGCCGCCCATGGAGGCGATGACGATCTTGCCTTCAACACGAGCCATTTCCAGCTCTTCGCGGATCAGTTCGGAGGCGAAGGCCGAGCCGCCGCCTGAATCGATGCGCAGAACAATGGCGCGAACATTGTCGTCAAGACGCGCCCGACGCACCAGCTCGGCATGCTGATCACCACCGATCACGCCGCCATCGCCATCACCGTCGACGATGCCGCCCACAGCCTTGATCACGACGATCTTGTCCGCAGGGACCAGCTGGAACTCGCGATTGGCTTCCACATAGTCAAAGAAATTGCTGGCGACGATGCCGCCGGTTTCATCATCACGGCCATAGCGTTCCGCCAGTAGATCGCGATACGCGCCGCGGCCGATCACATGGTCCACGAGACCAGCGTTCAGCGACACGGCAGCGGTGTCGCCATTCTGGGCCACAAGCAGCTCCGGGAAGGTGTCGGCATAGGTCTGCAAGGCGCCGTCAGACAGACCGCGAGCCGCTTCAACACGCTCCTGATAGGCGTTCCACAGATCGCCGAAGACGTAGAGGTTCGCCTCGGCGGCCGGTTCCGACATCTCATTGCCCAGATAGGGTTCAAGAGCGGATTTGAAGGTGCCGACGCGATAGACGTTGAGCGTCACATACAGACGATCCAGCAGGGAGCGGAAGAAGGTGCGATAGACCGCATAGCCGTTGACGCTCGCACCGCCCATGTCATGCAAATAGACCGAGCTGGCGTGCGCCGCCAGGAAATAGCCGCTCATCGAGAAATTATCGCCATAGACGATGATCTCTTTGCCGGCCTCGCGGAAGGCCTCCATTTCGTGAGCGACCTCATGCAGGGCTGCGGGATAGCCGCCGCCAAAGCGCTCCAGGTTCATCACAATGGCGGTGACGTCATCGTCCTCGGCAGCCTGGCGGAACCCATCGATAACATCGCGAAGAAGCACTTCCTCGCCCGGGCCGCCGCCCAGCAAGGACGCGGTGAAGGCGTCATTGGGCGACAGGGTGGTGGGTTCTTCCACGATCGGACCTTCAGGCGCAAAGATCAGAACGCCGCTATCGGCCATGTCGAACTCGTCACTGGAGAACAGGCTGCCGATGAAGGCGATCAGGAAAAACCCGATCACGAAGATCCCGAAGACGCGCAATATTCCGTGCTGGAAGGCGCCGATATAGCGCCAGATGCGCGCCACAATGTTTTCGTCAGACGACATGGGAACCCCTTATTTCACCCCCGAATGAACGTTCACGTTGGCCTACGGCCCTGGCCCTGTCTAGGCGTATGAACCTTAAAATGATGCAACCCCCGGTCAGGCGCCAGGCAGTCGCTCGACCGTCGGCACAGACCCGCCAGCAGCGGGCGTGACGCGCCAACGGCTGTCGAGCCCGGCTTCAAAGGCCGTATCCTTGATGGTGGAGACCGTAACAAAGTCCGCGATCGCCTCGTCCGGCGTCAGGGTCAACAAGACAAAGCCCTTGGCGTACACGCTGTGGTGAAGGATGTGCGGGTTGGCCTGCAGGGTCATCTGGCCGAAATCCACGCTCGGCGCATTGACGAATTCATAGTCGGACGGACTGGTCACCGAGGTGACGCCAAATTCGACGCCGACACGCTCTCCGGCTTCGGTCTTCAGGTCCACCGTCCAGAAATTATGGCTATCGCCGGTCAGCACGATGAAATCGGCGTTGGCGTTTCGGGCCGCTTCAAACAGACGCTCACGTTCCGCCGGGAACCCGTCCCAGGTGTCCAGCGTCATGGGAACGCCAAACTGGGTCTGACGGGCAAAATCCCAGATGTCGCCACCCGCAATCCGCATGCCCCAGCGCAGCCAGAACGGTGTCTCCCGCGTATAATCCGGCGCGGTGGCCGACCCCATCAGCACCTGATTGGCGAAGATGCGCCACGGCTTGCCCGCGGCCACTGACTGTTCGAGCGTGCGAATGACAAAATCAAACTGCTCGGCGCCCAGCAAGGTGCGGTCCTCGCCGCCGACCGTCTCGTCCAGCCAGGCTTGTACCTGCGCCTGCACCTCGGGGTCTTCAGGGTCGGAATCGAGCGGTATGGGGAAGCCCTCCATCGTCATTTCCTGAGACCGCGCCAGCAGCCGGCTTTCCAGGAAGATCAGCGTGGCCAGATCGCCGATCTCCAGAGCGCCATAACGCGCCAGGCGATTGTCGGGCTCACGCACCGGCAGCCAGCCATAATAGGCGCGCATGGCGTCGTTCACGCGCACTGGCCAAGGCCCCTCGCCTTCATCGGGGTCATGATTTTCCGCGCCCGTGCGATGGGCGTTGTTCGCCGTCTCGTGATCGTCCCAGATCGTCAGCCAGGGCGCAGCGGCTTTCAGCGCCTTGAGGTCCGGATCGGCGTTATACTGGGCGTAACGCAGCACATAATCTTCATAGCTGACGATCTCATGGGCGGGTTCGACCACCCGGCCCAGACGCTCATCGTCGTCCATGGCGTATCCGCCGCGGCCATATTCGTAGAGATAATCGCCCAGATGCACGACCAGATCGATATCGCCGCGCTCGGCGGCCGCGCGATAGGCGTTGAAGAAGCCCGCCGGATAGTTCGAGCATGAGAACGCGGCGATCTTGAAGCTGTCCACCGCGCCTTCAGGCAGGGTGCGGGTCTGGCCCGTTTCGCTCAGCTCGCCGCCAAAGGAGAAGCGGTACCAATACGTCCGGCCCGGCTGCAGCCCGTCCGCCAGCAATTTGAACGGCGTCATGGCGCGCACCGCTTCGGCGGCGGGCGCCGCCTCGGCGTCGATCAGGACGGACTGGAAGTCGGGGTCTTCCGCCAGCTGAACCCGCACGGGAGCGTCAAGGCTGTCGGCGGTGATCGCCGTCCACAGCATGATCGAGCTCTGATCGGGATCGCCGCTGGCGACGCCGTGCTTGAAAGGCCCGTCTGCGGGCGGGCGCGGCGCAAAGCTGGGCGCGGCGCTCTCGCGGCTGCAGGCGGTGGCCGCCAGTCCCAGTCCGGCGACGCCCGCCAGCGCCGCCCGGCGCGTGAGTTTCATTTCATCCGACATGGTCTTCCCCCCGATTGCGCTCATCCACGACGAGTCGCGGAAAAGTAGAGAACAAATAAGAAGGCCGGCGCAAGGCCCCTCTCCTTGCGCCGGCCACAGCCCCGTCCCCCCAGACGAGCCTTTTCGTCTGGCTGACCTAGAAGGTCGCGCCGACGCGGAAGCCGTAAGTCAGCGGCGAACCGGCGATGAAGCTCGGCAGACCAAAGCCGGCGCCGGTATTGCCGGCGTCGATCAGGTATTCCTCATCGGTCAGGTTGTTGCCATAGACTTCCGCGTAATAGCCCGCGTCCGCGCTCTCATAACGCACACGCGCCCGCAGCAGGCCGTAAGCGTCCTGACGCACGCCGACGAAACGATCATTGTCGTTATCGGTGAAGACGTGGGACTGCCAGGAATAGCTCGGCAGCACGGTCAGATTGCCCCAATCGCCCGCCGCGACTTCCCAACGGCCGCCCAGAGCGACCGAATGCTCCGGCGCGTAGCGGAAGCGATTGCCGCCCAGCGCCTGCGGCTGGCCGCCCGACGTGTCGTTGAACTTGGCCATGTTGTAGGAATAGCTGACCATCAGGTCGAAGGTGTCGGTGACGCGGAAATCGCCCTGGATCTCGGCGCCGGTCTGGGTGGCTTCACCATTGTTTTGCGGGGTGAAGGTCGCCGTCAGCGGATCAAAGACCGAGGTGCGGAAGTTTTCGTACTCGGAGCGATAAACCGAGGCGGTCAGCGTGCCGCGATCAAGCGTGACGAAGGCGCCCGCTTCCAGCGAGTCCACAATCTCGGCCGGGGAGGTCGAGAACAGGGTCGGCGAGTTGCTGTCGAGCGACAGCAGGTCGGGGCTGCGGCCGCGGGCATAGCTGACCCAGGTGTTGATGCGGTCGGTCAGCGTGTAGGCCGCGTTCACACGATAGGTCCAGGCGTCGAAATCGGCAGTGTCGGTGAAGGCTGCGCCGCCCGGCGTCGCCGTCAGGATCAGGGCCGGACCGAAGGTCACGCGGTTCGGGCCCATGGCCGTGCCGCCATAGCCGGTCGAGCTCTTGCTCTCATCGGTGTAGCGCACGCCCGCGGTCAGGGTCAGACGATCCGTGACGGCGTAGGATGCGTCCGCGAAGAAATCCAGTGCTTCGGTCGAGCCGGCGTTGGCGGATTCCTCGTAATAGTTCGGACGCAGCGGCACGAAGCCGAGGCCGCTGGTCAGAGCCGCAATGGAGTACGGGAACGGGTTGGTCACATCCGTGATGGCTGAAACCGGCACGCCCAGGGCGCCCGCGATAACCGCCGGATCGCCGAACGAGCCCGCGCCGACGAAGAAGGCCTGCACAGCGGCTTCGTTGTAGATGCCCGGAATACGCTGGGTGTTGGCTTCGTAGAAATAGGTGACGCCGCCGAACGCGGTGAGCGGGCCGCCATTGTCAAAGCTGAGGCGCATTTCATGGCTGGTCTGACGACCAGTTGCGTCCTCAGCAAAGTTCAGGAATTCGATGCCGCCGCCGATCGGATCAAAGATCTCGAGAGAGTCATAGGCGCGATAGCCGGTGACCGTGGAGAGGTTCCAGCTTGAGTTGATGTCCCAGCTGGTGAGCGCAGTGACGCCCCAGACCCAACGGTCCAGACCCAGGCCTTCATCGCCCAGGAAGCCGTCAATGACGCGCAGGTCCGCAGCCGTGTAGGGCGAGGTGTCGCCGCCCACGGGCGCCAGAACGCCGGACTTGAACGAGGTGCCCGGACCGCTGTCCTGCTGCCAGTTGGCGATCAGGTCGAAGCTGAAATTGCTCATCGGCTCGCCCGACAGAACCAGACGGCCCGCCAGGACGTCACGGCCCTGCAGGTCGTCGCCGTCGCCGAGATTGTCGATATAACCTTCGCGCACACGGTTCACCGCGGCGAAGCGCAGACCATAATTGTCAGCCAGGGCGTAGTTCACATGGCCGCCGACTTCATAGGCGTTGAAATTGCCAAGGCCTGCAAACGCGCTGGCGGAGTTTTCAAACTCGGCCTTGTTCTGGATGATGTTGATGCCGCCGATCAGCGCGCCGCGACCAAACAGGGTCGGCTGCGGGCCTTTGGCGACTTCCAGGCGCTCGATATCAAACAGCTCCACATAAGAGCCGCGCGAACGCGAGATGGACAGGCCGTCCTGGAACATGGCCACGCGCGCTTCGGCGGTGGCGACGCCGCTATCGGTGGTGATGCCGCGCAGGGAGTAGCCGGTATTGTTCGGGCTCTGCTCCTGAATGACGAGACCCGGGGTGAACAGGGCCATGTCTTCAAGATTGCGGATGTCGAGACGTTCGATCAGCTCTTCGTTGAACGCCGAGACGTTGATCGGCACATCGGCCAGAGACTGTTCGCGGAACTGCGTGGTCACCGTGATCACATCAGTGACCTGGGAATTGACCTCTTGTGCGAAGGCGGGCGCGGCGGGCGCAAGCGCGATCAGCGCAGCGCAAGCAGACAAGCGAGCTTTGAACGTCATTGTAAGGACCCCTGAACTTGTTACATAGCGTTCACCGGAATGAACGCTGACCTGGTGCTGTTAGGGGCGAAGTGTGACGCTTCGCTAACGGCTCGGACAAAGAATGGTTACGGTTCGGCTTAATACAGGTGACGTCACCCAAAAGCCACTCAATATGCATAAACGAATAGGCGCATTCATTTGAAACTGAACGAAAATACGCCCAGAGAACAGGTTGCGGCCGCCGAAGATTCCGGCGCGCGCCTGGACCGCTGGATGGCCGGAGTGTGGGACGACCTCTCCCGCTCGCGCTGCAAGGCGTTGGTCGAGCAGGGCTGTCTGAGTGTGGATGGCGAAGCGCTGACCGATCCGTCTGCGAAAGTGCGCGAAGGCGCAGTGTATCGTCTCGACGTGCCCGCCCCTGTGGAAGCGACGCCGACACCTGAGGACATTCCGCTGGAGGTCCTGTTTGAAGACGACCATCTGATCGTCATCAACAAGCCCGCGGGCATGGCGGTGCATCCCGCCGCCGGACACTGGACCGGCACGCTGGTGCACGCCCTGCTGTATCATTGCGCCGGATCGCTGTCAGGCATTGGCGGGGTGGAGCGCCCAGGCATCGTGCATCGCCTGGACAAGGACACCTCCGGCGTCATGGTGGCCGCCAAGACCGACAAGGCGCATCAGGGCCTGTCCGAGCAATTCGCGGCCCACACGGTCGAACGCGCCTATCTGGCTTTCACGCGCGCCGCACCGCAACCCCGCACAGGGCGGATCGAAACGCGGCTGGCGCGCTCCAGCCATGACCGCAAGAAAATGGCGGTGATAGACAGACCGGAGTCGAACGCCGGCAAACACGCCATCACCAATTACGAGACGCTGAAAACCTTTGGCCAGGAGCCGGGCAAGTCTGTGGGCCATCCCATGTGCGCTTTGGTACGCTGCCGTCTTGAAACCGGGCGCACCCACCAGATCCGGGTGCATATGGCCCATATCGGCTGCCCGTTGCTGGGCGATCCGGTCTATGGGCGGGGCCGCTCCACCCCGCTGGCGAAACTCGACAGCGGCAAGGACTTCAAGGATTTCCGCCGCCAGGCGCTGCACGCCGCCGTGCTGGGCTTTGAACACCCCGTGACAGGCGAAGCTGTAAGATTTGAAACCGAGCTGCCCAAGGACATGCAAAGGCTGGAAGGCTTTCTGGAGCGGATCTAACGCGCCATCGCCCGGGCGCGCACCGCCGCCTTTGACCAGCGCCGCGCCCACAGGATGAATACGCCCGCCGTGGCGAACATCATCAGGCCGTAGATCGCTGCGGGCATGGCGTAGTCGATATCGCCCAGGAGCGAGCTCGCCACCACAATGGCGAGCGTGGCGTTCTGCAAGCCGCACTCCAGCGTCAGCGCGATCCGCTGGCGCATCTTGAACGCCATCCAGCTCGACACAGCGAACGCGACCGCCATGGCGGCCACATTCAGCGCCAGTGACACCGCGCCTGCCTGGGTCAGGCGGCGCAGGGTTTCGCCCAGCCCTTCATTGATGATGGTCGCCAGAACGACCGCGGTGAACACCAAAGCTGACATGAAGCGTGAATTGCGTTCCAGCCCCAGCGCAACGCCAGGCGCCAACTTGCGCAACACCATGCCCAGCGCGACCGGGATCACAGTCAGCGCGAAAATCACCACGCCTGTGGACACCATGCCCACCTGTGGCGCGTCCGGCCCCATGAACAGCGCCAGCGCCACCATCAAAACCAGCGGCACGGTCACCACAGACGCCAGCGACGTGATCGCGGTCAAAGAGACCGACAACGCCACATCGCCCCGCGCCATATGGGTGAGCAGATTGGATGTGGTTCCGCCCGGACAGGCCGCCAACAATACCACGCCCACTTTCACAATCGGCGGGATCGGCAAAAACGCCACCAGCGCGATGGCGATCAAGGGCAGCGAGATGAATTGCAGCGCCGTGCCCACGAGAAACGCCCTGGGCTGGAGCGCGATGCGTTTGAAATCAGCCGCCGTCAGCCCCACCCCGAGGGTGAACATGATAAAGGCCAGGGCGAGCGGCAGCAGAACTTGGGCGAACAGAGTATCCATGCCCACACCCTAAAGCGCTTAAGAGAGCGCATAAAGGCATATTTCAATTGTGGTTTTTCTGTTCCCTGGGGCGCTCACACCGTCAGCGCCAACACCCAGTCGTCATAGATGCGCCCACCCACATCAAACTGGCGCGTCCCGATTTTTTCAAACCCCATACGGTCATAAAAGGCGAGCGCCCGGGTGTTGCCCTGATAGACGCCCAGCAAGAGGCGTCGGGCGCCTGCGGCGCCCGCATGATCACGCGCCGCGTCAAGAAAACGCCGTCCCAGGCCCGAGCGATGCAGGCTCGCAAGAACATAGATACGCTTGATCTCAAGATCGGCGGCGCGTGTTTCAACCGGCAGATCGGGCTCGGTCAGGTGAAGATACCCCACGGGCGCCGCACCAGGGTCCTGTTCGGCCAGCCAGAGCGCCTGGCCGGGCGTTTCAAGCGCCTGCGCATAAACCTCCGGCGTATGCCGCTCAGCGCAATGACGAATGATGGCGCCGCCGTCCACGACGCCGGCATAGCTTTCCAGAAATGTCGCCGCGCCCACAAGGGCAAGGGCGTCCTGATCGCCCGGACGGGCCTGTCGTACTGAGATATCCATAAGCGGAGTTTTCACGAGGCCCGTCCGTCAGGGCAATACATTGTTTCCGTGAGACGCCTTAATCCGGGCGCCGTTTTTTGCTTTAATCTCAAGGCCTGACGGATTGTGTTTCAGCCTCACTGGCTTGTGACCCCTGTTAATCTGGAAATGGGCTACCTAAATGAACGCGGCGCTGCTCATTCTGTCGGCGCCAAGGGCTCACTGGGGAGTGACACATGGCGAATATGAAATCAGCGCTGACAATGTCGCCGGAAGCCGGTCTGTCGCGGTATCTCGCGGAGATCCGCAAATTCCCCATGTTGGAAAAAGATCAGGAGTTCATGCTGGCCAAGCGCTGGCAGGAGCATGAAGATTCCGACGCCGCCCACCAGCTTGTCACCTCCCATTTGCGCCTCGTCGCCAAGATCGCCATGGGCTATCGCGGCTATGGCCTGCCGATCGCGGAAGTGATCAGCGAAGGCAATGTGGGCCTGATGCAGGCAGTGAAGAAGTTTGATCCCGACAAGGGGTTCCGCCTGGCCACCTACGCCATGTGGTGGATCCGCGCCTCGATCCAGGAATACATCCTGCGCTCCTGGTCGCTGGTGAAAATGGGCACCACGGCGGCTCAGAAGAAGCTCTTCTTCAATCTACGCCGGATGAAAAGCCAGATGCGCGCGCTGGACGAAGGCGATCTGCACCCCGATCAGGTCGAGCATATCGCCACCAAGCTGGGCGTCACTGATGACGACGTGATCTCGATGAACCGGCGCCTGTCCGGCCCTGACGCCTCGCTCAACGCGCCCATGCGCGCGGACGGCGAAGCGGAATGGCAGGACTGGCTGGCCGACGATGATGCGGACGACGCCGAGGAAGAGCTGGCGGAATCTGATGAATTCAGCACCCGCATGACCCTGCTGCAGGAGGCCATGGGCGCGCTCAACGAGCGTGAGCAGAACATCATTCAGGAACGTCGCCTGACCGAAGAGCCGAAAACCCTCGAAGATCTGGCGCAGGTTTATGGCGTCAGCCGCGAACGCATCCGCCAGATCGAGGTGCGCGCGTTTGAAAAGCTGCAAAACGAGATGAAGCGGCTGGCTGAAGAACGCGGCCTGATGCCCGCCTAGGCGGAGACTTCCGTGTCCACGGTTTGAGCTTTAGCCTCAGCCCTGGCGCGAAGCACGCCCAGGGTGAGGCAGAGCTGCGCCGCGTAATAGGTGACCCAGACGATCACCCCGCCCCAATCGAGGCTGTCTTCAAAGACCAACACGTCGCCGAACCAGCGCATGGCGATGACGGAATCTGAAACCACGAACAACAGCGCGCCGATGATGATCAGATTGGGACCTTTGACCAGGCCCGCCGCCATCGCCATGACGAGTATGATGCCCAGATAAAGGCTGACAGGCACGGTCAGCGCGCCCATGCCGGGGCTGAGCCACAACCACATGGCGACGCCGAAGACAAACAGGCCGCCCGCCAGGACCAGCCCTTCGCGCTTCAGACCGCCGCTCACGACCATGAGGGCGAAAATCGAAATATATGTCAGGTGCGCCGCGCCGAAAAAGCCGATCCCGGCCTCCAGCTGGGGCGGGCTCATCGCCAGCGCATAATCGCCGCCTGCTGACAGCATCAGCGCCAAAGCCAGCACCGGCGCCCGCTTCAAAAGCGCGAATACGCCGAGCAAGATGATCCCCAACGCCTTGGTCAGCGCCAGGCCCGGCATGGAATAGGTGGTCAGATCCAGGCCCAGATAAATCACCGAGGCCGCCACAGACACCCACAGATAGATGGGCGCCGCCCAGTCCGGAAACAAAGGCTCGGTGCGGGCGTAGCGATCAGCGACAGGGTCGGTCATAAACGGTCTCGTCATGTTTGGGCGCCATTCAGGTCAAAGGCGTGCCGCTTTCCTGCGCAAGCGTCAAGTCGCCGGGCCATTTTGCACGCCCGGGGATTTGTCACATTTCGTCTGATGTGTTTGATATTACGCCCGTGTCTGGAGCCTCTCACCGATGATCTTGCCCGCCCTCGCCGCCTCCGCGCTCGCCCTGTCCCCGGCGGAGGGGCTAGAGCCGCCCTATCAGGCTTTGCTGATGGCGGCGGCGGCCGAAGACGACATCGCGATTTTCACCAATGCAGTGACCGTGCTGGCGCTGACCCGGTCCGCGGAGCGCATTGCAGCGGGCGCAGCGCGCATCTCACACAGCCATGGCGTGATCGCCCGCCGTATTCTCGGCCTGCCGGTGGCGCCCGTGACCCCGGCGCCGGAGCCGGCCGTAATCGCCGTTGAAACTGACGCAGGTCTGGACGCGGCGCAGGCGTCCAAAATCGACCCGTTCTGGATCGCGGCGCCGGCGAGCGCCGTCGAGCTGATCACCCGGGCGCACTCTGAACTCTGGACGGGCAAGGTTCGTCTGGGCGTGCGCGCAGATAGCGGCGACACTGAGCGTCTGGACTATACCCTTGGCCTGGATGCAGAACGTGAGCTGGTCGGCTGGGGCTTTGAGACCAGCGCGATCTATTCCTACTCGGAAACCGACGACAATGTGGGACGCGACGAGCTGATCGTGAAAGCGCGCGGCGAACGCGAAGCCGGGGAGCGCTGGACCCTGTTCGCCAACACTGAATGGGAGCGCGATCAATTATCGGGCTTTGACTGGACCGGGTTTCTGGGCGTCGGCGCCGGCTATCGCGCGCTGCAGAGAGACGCTGTCGAGTGGACGCTGCGCGCCGCGCCAGGCCTGCGCTATATCAGCGAAGTGGATAATGGCGACTATCTGGAGGGCGCGTTCGATCTGTTGTCGGACATGGAGCTGCAGCTCAGCGACACCATGCGCCTTGAATCTGAAACGCGACTTCTGGCCTCCAATAGCGCGCGCGCCGACCAGTTGTTCCGCCTGAACACCGATCTGGGCGATTTATGGTCCCTGGAGGTGCGCTATCGCTATCGCTATGAGTTTGACCCGGAACCCGGATTCGAGGCCGGTGACAGCCGCACCGACCTCGCTTTGATCCGGGAGTTCTAGGCGCTCGACCTATTTCTTGATCGGCTCAGGCTTGCCCGGTTTGCCAGGGCCCTGGGCGCGCAACCCGCCATTTCCGATCCGGCCCGCGGCAAAATCCTCAACCATCGGCGCCCAGCGATCTGACCGCGCGGCGATATAGATGAAGGGGCCGTCCGGGTTGGAGCGGAAGTTTGAATCCGTCGCCACAATCCGCCATTCGCCATTGCGCTCGGTCATGAAGGGCGAGCCTGAATCGCCCCGTGTGGTGTCGCAATTATGCGCCATCGTATTGTCGTCAAAGACCTCGATGATGCGGCAATCGAGATTGCCTGACAGGTTCGACCCGGTATCCCAAGAATACCCCGCCTGACGGATCGGGGCGCGCAAGGCCGCGCGCGGCCCCTGGTCATCCACCAGCGCTTCATAACCCACATGACCCAGCTCGGCGCCCAGAGGCTGGTCCAGACGCAAGAGCGCCCAGTCCGTCCCGTCCAGCGTATCGCCTGCGCTGAACGCCGCTTCGTCCCAGTCATCATCCATCAAATAGTCGATCACGCGCGCCGTTCGCGCGCCGCCGGGCAAATTCTCGCCTGTCCGGAAAACGCCAGCCGCATCGATGCGTCCGCCCTCGGAAATGCAATGCGCCGCCGTGACCAGCACGTCCTCGCCAATCAAGGTCGCGGTGCAGGTTCCGCCTGCGTCAAACTCGATATAGCCGACCACGCTCCAAGGAAACACGCCAGTGTCCATCAAGACCCTGTCATCATTGCCGAAATAATGATCCTGGATGGACATGGGACGTTCGCGGCCAATGCAATCGGCGCGATCAGACCGTTCCGCACAGGCGCCATTACCCACGCCGGGCTCTTCACAGATGCCGTTAAAGGCCGTGTCGCACTGATCGTTGCGAAAGCGCAGTTCAATCAACGGGCCGCAATCGGTGCGGTCTGTGGCCTGAACGCAGGCGCCGGTGCCAAAGCCCGGTTCATCGCACTCGCCATCATTGGCCCACTGGCATGAATCATCCTCGACCCCCGCCATCAATCGCCAGCAATCAGACCGGTCGGTGCCCGCTGAGCAGGCGCCGGTGCCCAGCCCTGGCTCATCGCACTCATTGTCATTGGCGTAGCGACAGCTGTCATCCCCGGCGACGGCGCTTGCGCCCGCCACGGGATTTGCGCCCGGCTTGGTCACCTGATGCAGCAGGCGCTGGTAATCGCGACTGGAGAACGCGTCGGTCGAGCCTTGCGGCCAATCAAGCTGCTGGGCCTGCGCGCCGCCCGCGAGCAGCAAGAGCCCCGCCGCAGCGGCCAAGACGGATTTGATCATAAGCTGGTCCCCAATGAATCTGCGGCGCGCCCCCGTGCGCCTTTGAGCCATAGTATCGTTCATCTGGTTGAATAGAACATGAAAGCCTGACCCAGCCCACGTTCAGGCGCGCACTGGCAGTGTCATCCCATCAGGCCGCCAGGCCCTCGATGAAGGAGAGACACCATGCATATGTTCGCCAAACTTGCTGCGGCCGCCGCCTTCGCGGGACTGGCCGTCACTGCAGCCCCTGCCGTCGCCCAGACGGCGACCGCCAGCGTCACGACGGCGGCGACTGCGACCGCTCAGGGTTACGGCCGCCAGCGTGGATATGAACCGCATCATCGCGGCGGTCGCTGGAATGGCCCGGAGGGTCATTTCATCGTCTACGCCAGAACCTGTCCGGATTTGCGCGAAGATCGCCGCGACCGTCGCTATGACACGGGCTGGCGCGACCGCCGGGAAGACCGACGCGACCGCCGCGTCATCGACTGCCCGGATCGATCCTGGGAGTATGTCCCCAGCCGCCGTGAATTGCGCCAGGGCCGCACCGGCGAACGGCTGCGCCCGGATCGCGCGTATCTGGACCGTCGCACAGGCGAGTTCTTTGTGGAAACCCGCTGGGGGCCGGTGCCGGTCCAGGTGGTGCGCGGCCGTCACGGTCGGGATCATCATGCAAGGGGCCGCGACCGGAATTGGGATCATCATGATCGCGGGCGCGGACGGGGCCATGGCCGAAGCCGTCACTAGGCCCCGCTAGATCCGGATCACGCCATCCAGATACCGTTTGGCGGATCCGACCAGCAACACACGGCCCGCCGCTCCGGCGCGCACTTCCAGCGCGCCAGGGCGCGGGCCGACTTGCCGGGCCTTGAGCGCCGTTTCCCCTAACCGCTCGAACCAGTACGGCGCCAGCGTGCAATGCGCCGACCCTGTCACAGGATCTTCGTCGACGCCGCTGGCCGGACCGAAGAAGCGCGACACGAAATCGGTCGCCCGGCCTGGCGCGGTTGCTATGACATTGGTGCGCGTGGCGGCCAGCGCCTTGATGTCGGGATTGAGACCGACCACCACAGCCTCATCCGCATACACCAGCATCTGGTAGCGATTGCCGTGCACGCGCTCGATTTCATAAACCGCTTCGGGCGCAGTCCCGCCCATGGCCGCGACCACAGGCGCATCCGCCTGCCCCGGCGTGTACCCGATCTGCGGGAAATCCATCTGATAGCGGCCATCGTCCAGCCGGATGACCTTCAATAATCCCGACAGGGTATGAAAGCGCGCTTCAGGTCCCATTACCCGTCCGGTTTCAAACAACCAGGCAGCCGAGGCGAGCGTCGCATGCCCGCACAGCTCCACTTCCAGTCCGGGCGTGAACCAGCGCAGCGCCCACTGGTCTTTCTCGCCCATGGCCTTCAGATAGGCGGTCTCGGACAGATTGTTTGATTGCGCCACGCCCAGAAGATCGGCGTCGGGCAGGTCGCGATGCAGCAGCACCACGCCTGCCGGATTGCCGGTGTGCGGAGTGTGGCCATCGGGAAAGGCATGCATCTCGGCGTAGGGAAATTCCATCAGTGCTCCACCCTGTAACGTTGCAGGAAACGGCTATCGAGCCAGCGTTTGAGGTGCAAGGCCGGCTTACCTGAAAACGCCAGATCGCCATAGCGCGCCAGCCCCGTCCCGTCGCCCACATCCAGTATCGACAGCCATCTTGACTGCGGCGTGTAATGCCGGCGCGCCTTTTGACCCAATGCGGCGTTGATCAGGTTCTGGATCAGGATCGGCGCCGCGCGCACGCCGAACACGCCCAGCTTGGGCCGGGGATGGTCCACAATGCGAGCGCAATCGCCCGCTGCGAACACCGCGGGATCCCCGGTCCAAGATAGATCCGCGTTGACCGGCAAACCTTCCTCGGGCGCCTCCAATCCATCGGGCACATTGGCGCTGAGCCCGGTCGCCGCCACCAGAATGTCCACGGGCGCGACCTTGCGCTGCCCGAAATGCACCAACCCCATGGACAGATCCTCGACCCGATGGGGCACATACTCCACGCCGCAGCGCGCCATCGCCTCCAGAGCCAGGCGCCGCGCCCGATCCGGCCAGCCCGGCATCAGCTCAGGCCCGGCGAGCAGGGTTTGCGGGCGGGCGCCCAGGCGTCTCTGCAGGCTGGCCATGGACAAGGCGATCTCGACGCCTGTCGCGCCAGCGCCCGCCACCGCAAGCCGCAACTGACCGAGATTGGCCTCCAGCGTTGCGCGCAGTCCCGCCAGCGCGCTGACAGGTTTGACCGGTATCGCGCCCGCCGCGAGCAAGGGCGTCTCGGCGATGCGGCTACCCGTGTTCAAGGACAAGACGTCATAGGCGCGCCGCTCGCCATCCTGCAAGGTGACGGTCCGCGCTTGCGGGTCCACCGAGACGACGCGTTGGCGCACATGATCGAAAGGTCCTTCGAGGTCGGACGGGTTCAGGCGAGCGGCGTCCGGGTCCAGCGCGCCCGACAGCATTCCCGTCGCAGCGCCAGAATACCAGAAGGCGCCGGGATCGATCAGGGTCAGAGACAAACCGGCGTTGGCGAAGCGGCGCGCTTTCTTCAGAGCCTCCATATGGGCATGCCCCGCGCCGACCAGCACCACCTGGCGTGTCATGGGGCGGGCGCCTCGGCGTAGACAGCGAGAAAGTCCGCAAATTCCTGCGGGCGGCGAGACCGGGCGGTGCGCCAGTCATAGGCGCCGCCAGGATTGATCACGCGGCCATCAGAATCCGCCACGATGATGGCGGGAGCGCCTTCAACCTTGTCCAGGCCATAGCTGGCGGCCAGGTCGAGATTCTTGCCGTACCGGCCCACGTCAATCAGCACGACCTCATAGCGCTCGCTCAGAAAGTCCTGCAGCTGCGGCAGGGCGAGAACGCTGGCGAAGCGGCGCGCATCCGGGCACCAGTCCGCGCCGAACACCGCCAGCACCCGCTTGCCCGAGCGGGCGGCGTATTCGGCGTTGCCAAGCGCGCCCCTGGGATCAGGCGCCGAAGCGTAAGGCGTCGCCGTATCCGCAATGTCAGTGCTGTCAGGCAGGATTGGGCGTTTCATCAAGGCGCTCCGGACTCAGGCGTCAAAACAGCCCCAAACCTGCGCCTTTCAAGGGTAAAGGTCCAGATGGCCGCGGCGGCGCTCCTCTTCACGCCTGTGTTAACGGCTGAAAATCTCAGCCCAGCCCCTACGGCTCGCTTGCCCGCACGTCCTTCACTCCGCTACCACCCTCCGCGTGGACAAAGACAGGCCGTCGGCCCGGCTGGCCTTGGGACCAGTGACGGGCCATATAAGGCTTCAAGAGACGAAGAAGGATATCCCCATGGCGGCGAAAGACACCGGCCTCAGCTTTTCCTGGGAAGACCCGCTGCATCTGCAGCAGCAGCTGAGCGAAGACGAACGCATGATCGCCGACAGCGCCCGCAGTTATTGCCGCGAGAAGCTGTTGCCCCGCGTGGTCGACGCCTATCGCGAGGAAAGCTTTGATCGCGCCATCATGACCGAGATGGGCGAGATGGGCCTTCTGGGGGCCACCGTGGCCGAGGAATATGGCGGCGCGGGCCTGTCCCATGTCGCTTACGGGCTGATCGCGCGCGAAGTGGAAGCCATTGATTCCGGCTATCGCTCGGCGATGAGCGTGCAATCCTCGCTCGTCATGTATCCGATCGAGGCGTTCGGCACCGAAGAACAGAAACACAAATACCTGCCCAAGCTCGCCAGCGGCGAATATGTGGGCTGTTTCGGCCTGACTGAACCCGATGGCGGCTCAGATCCGGGCGCCATGCGCACCACCGCCAAAAAGGTCGATGGCGGCTATGTGCTCAACGGCGCGAAGATGTGGATCACCAATTCGCCGATCTCTGACCTGGCGGTGGTCTGGGCCAAGCTCGACGGCGAAATCCGCGGCTTCATCGTCGACAAGGGCACGGACGGTTTTGATTGCCCCAAGATCGAAGGCAAGCTCAGCCTGCGTGCGTCAATCACCGGCTCGATCTCGCTTAGTGACGCGTTTGTGCCTGAAGAGAACCTGCTGCCGCACGTCAAAGGCCTGCGCGGGCCGTTCTCTTGCCTGAACAAGGCGCGCTACGGCATCGCCTGGGGCGCCATGGGCGCGGCTGAATTCTGCCTGCACGCGGCCCGCGACTACGCCATGGACCGCGTCGTGTTCGGCAAGCCGATCGCCGGCACCCAGCTGGTGCAGAAGAAACTCGCCGACATGCAGACCGAGATCGCGCTGGGTTATCAAGGCGCGCTGCAGCTCGGGCGTCTGATGGACCAGGGCGCCTGGCTGCCTGAAGCCATCTCCATGATGAAGCGCAACAATTGCGGCAAGGCCCTGGCCATCGCCCGCGAGGCGCGCGACATCCATGGCGGCAACGGCATCGCCGAGGAATACCATATCCTGCGCCACGCCATTAATCTGGAGACGGTGAACACCTATGAAGGCACTCATGACGTGCACGCCCTGATCCTGGGCCGCGCCATGACCGGGCTTCAGGCGTTTTCCTGATCCACCCTCGCCATCACAACAAAAAACCCCGGCGCCGAAGCGCCGGGGTTTTTTTGTCTTGGGTCTATCTGAGGTGAAACGCTTAAGTGCGCGTTTCCCAGTACGGACGCCGTCCTGTCAAGTTCAACGCCAGCGGATCCGGCCGAGTGAGCCGGCCAGTGGCGAACAGGACGACCAGGGTCAGCGCCATGCCGACCAGGGCCAGTAGGCTTGTCACTTCTGCAGACGCCAGACGCGGCGCCAACACAGCAAAAGCCAACCAGGCGGCGATCAGACCCACACCAACAAAATGAGACATGCGGACCTCCTATGATTGCTCACCGTTATAAAACTGTCACTTTCCGATCGGGGTGTCAAGTTTTTTGACAGGACACGGACAATTTTTTCGCACCGGAGACATTACGCCTCACCCCTAATTTCTTGACGATTCACTGCAATCTGGCGCAAGAAACAAATCAGTTTGGAAGACGTTCCAGGGCAAAACCATGCACGATGAACCGGTCTATCTCACCCGACACGACGCGGTCGCGTCCCTGGTGCTCAACCGGCCCGCCAAGCACAATGCGCTCACTGAAGCGATGTGGCTGGAGATTTCGGAGCTTTTGGCGGAAGCCGAAGCGGACAGCGATATCCAGGTTCTCATTGTCCGCGGCAAAGGCGGCGCATTTGCGGCGGGCGCGGACATCTCTGAATTTGAGGACGTCTACGCCACGCCCGAGCGTGCGGAAGCCTATTCGCGCGCTATCGGCGCCGCGCTGGATGGTCTCGCGGACTTTCCCAAACCCACGATCGCATCCATTGAAGGCGCGTGCGTGGGCGGCGGCTGCGCGCTCGCCTTGGCCTGTGATCTGCGTTTCGCCGCCCAGGGCGCACGCTTTGGCGTCACCCCGGCACGGTTGGGGCTTGTGTACCCTTTCAACGATACGCGCAGACTGGTGAACGCGGTCGGGTCTGCAGCCGCCAAGGATTTGCTGTTCACCGCGCGTTTGATTGATGCAGAGACCGCCCTGCAGATCGGCCTGATCAATCGGCTGACGCCTCCGGGAATCCTCAAGGAAAGCGTCAACGAATATGTCAGCCATATCACCCGCGCCTCCAGCCACACCGCAAAAATCACCAAACAGATGATTGCGTTGATCGAGGCCGGGCAGGATCAGGACTGCGAACAGACACGGGCGCTGTTCCTGGAAGCGTTTTCCGGCGAACATTTCCAGGAGGGTTACAAAGCCTTTCTGGACAAACGGCGTCCGGACTTCCCCAAGCCCTGATCCTCGTGTTGCCCTGCACCATGCAGGCGCGCCTCGCATTCCTGGATGCAGCGATTATGTTAGCGCGACTTTCAGGCGGGAGGATCCTGTGTCCGATCATTCAGGCGTAGAACCGATTTCCAGTGCGCCGCGCTATATGACGCTGGCGGAAACCCTTCGCTCCGGGATCGCATCCGGCCATCCGGCGGTCGGCGAGCTGTTACCCACCGAGCATGCTCTCACCGAACAATACGGCGTCTCGCGTCATACCGTGCGTGAAGCGCTGCGCCTGCTCGCAGAGGCGGGGCTGATCGCGCGCCGCCGCGGCGCCGGCACCGTCGTCGTCGCCTCCGAGGCGCGCGCGGGTTTCGCCCAGCGTCTGGGCAGCGTGGATGACCTGATGCAGTACACGCGTGCGGCGCGTCTGAAACCGATCCGTCAGCATACGGGCCCGCTGGACCCTGCAGTGGCGCGCGCCTTCGGCGTGGCGCCCGGCAGCGACTATCTGCATGTGCATGGCCTGCGCGGCCAGCCCGATCGGGCGCCCCTGGCTCTGACCGACATGTATATCCGGTCCGACCTGGCGCCGCCGGTGGACGTGTTCGTGGAACTGAATGGCGGCGTCACCGAATGGATGGCGACCGAACGCGGCGCGCCCACGGCCCGGATCGAACAGACGATTTCAGGCGGACTTCTGACCGATACCGAAGCGGAAGCGCTGGATGCGGAAGCCGGCACCGCGGTGCTGCGCACCATGCGGCGCTACTATGACAAGGGCGGACGCATCATCGCCCTGTCCGACACTGTGCATCCGGCGGATCGCTTCACCTATGAAATGACCATGCAGCGCGAAGTGGACTAGCCTATTCCGCCGCCCGGTCTTCATGGGATTCAGACAGCATTTCATCGAGAATGGCGCGCGTATCCTCGCCCAGCTTCGGCGCGCGGCGCGTCGGCGTCGGCGCGCCGTTGATGCGGAATGGATCGCGCACCATTTTCAGCCCGTCGGGCTTGTCTGGATGAGGCACCGTCTCGATCATGTGCCGCGCCTGGGGCGAGGCGAGCGCACACGCCATTGAATTGACCGGCGCCACTGGCGTCACGCCCCCCAGCACCGTCATCCATTCCGCTGTAGAGCGCGTGGACAAAAACGCATCCAGCTCATCCTGCAGCTTCGCCCTGTTCGCCCGGCGCGCCGCCATGTCGGCATAGTGCGGATTGTCCAGAAGATCCGGCCGCCCCACCGCCTTGCAGAACGCGCCCCAGAATTTCGGCAACTGGCACATCACGAAGAGCCAGCCATCCGCGGTCCGGAACAGCTGGCTGGGCGCCACCGAAGGATGGGCCGAGCGTTCAAGGCGCTCGGCGCATTTGCCCTCGTTAAGGAACCAGGTCGCTGAATAGGAGAGCTGATGCAGGGCCGCATCAAACAGCGACACATCCACATCACAGCCCCGGCCCGTGCGTTTGGCGCCCAGCACCGCCGACACCAGTCCCAGCGCCATCATCGTGCCGCCCATATAATCAATCATCGACATGCCAAAACGCGTGGGCGGCGTGTCCGGCTCTCCGGTCATCGCCATCAAGCCCGCTTCAGCCTGCATCAGATAGTCATATCCTGGCCAATGCTTGCGCTCGCCCTGCCGGCCATAAGCGGACAGATGTGCGCAGACGATGTCCGGCTTCACCGCGCTGAGATGGGGGTAATCCACTTTCAGTTCTGAGGCCTGGTCACCGCGCAGATTGTTGGCGCAAGCGTCCGCGCTCATCACCAGCCGGTCAAAGATCCTGCGATCGCCGCGATCCTTGAGATCCAGCGACATGGAGCGCTTTCCGCGGTTGAAGGTCTGGAAAAACTCGCTGTCATGATCGCCAAGAAAATAAGGCCCCGCGAGGCGCGCGCTGTCGCCGCCGACCGACGGGTTCTCGATCTTGATCACGTCAGCCCCCAGTGAGGCCAACAATTGCGTGCCATATGGCCCCGCGCCGTACTGTTCGAGGGTGAGAATTCGAAGACCGCTCAGAGGCTGATGCATGGGGAACCCACAGTCTCACTTTCCATTTCCCGAAAATGTTAACGGAAAGACAGAAAGTGTCCAAGCGCATCTACGACTTTAGCGTGAACAGTCTCAATACGATCTTGTTTTCAGTCTCTTGCTGCAGGCCGCAAACGAGACAGAGGGTCGCATTCCCCCATCACACAGAGCCTGACAAGGTAGGAAAACATCCTCTGAAAGAGACATTGAAATGAATCACAAGCACCGCAAAACCCTGCACGCCCTGTTCGCTCATCCTGAACCCGCCAACCTTGCGCCCGCCGATGTGGAGCATGTTCTGGTGGAGCTGGGGGCCGAGATCAGTGAGCGGTCCGGCGCCAAGTTCGCTGTCTCTCTGGGCGGTCATACCGCCAATTTCCATCACGCCTCTCACGCCCTGCCCAAGGATGAAGTCCGGCAGATGCGCAAATTTCTCGAAACGGCTGGCGTGGATCCAGAACGCGATTACCCACTTTAATCCCGCATGGCGCGACTGGCTCTGTTCGATGCAGGGTCAGTCCGCCAGCAAGCGTCTGGGGCCGCTGCCCTGTTTGCCCATTTTGTCTCCGGGATTGTAGAGCTGGCAGGTTTCCAGCGACAGGCAGCCACAGCCGATACAGCCGTCAAGCCGGGACCTGATCCGCTCCAGCTCCGCCATGCGCGCGTCCACGCGCGCCTTGATGCCCGTCGAGATACGCGCCCAGTCCGCCTTGTTCGGGGTCCGGCCTTCGGGCAGTTGATCGAGCGTGCTGCGTATCTCCTCGAGACTCAGGCCCAATTGCTGCGCAATCAGGATGAAAGAGACGCGCCTGATGTCGGCGCGCGCGAACCGGCGCTGACCGGCATTGGTGCGATAGGCGTGCACCAGCCCGCCATCGGCGTAATAGCGGATCGCTGAAACCGCGACTCCCGTCCGCGCAGACAGCTCTCCAATGGTGAGAAGTTTTTGACGCGGCGCCATCAGATTGTTTTTCCTTGATTTTAAAACCTTGACCTCAAGTTAGCTTGAGAAACTACGCTTGCCAACATCACGAGTTTGAGTGTTGGAGTTCCCCATGACCGCCGCCCTTGATTGCCCTCAACCGCATGTCCGCAACTGGCATGCGGATCGCGCCCTGTCCCAAGCCGCCGGAAGCGCGCTGAAAACCCGCCCTGATTATCGCCATCATGACGTCGCGCTCGAACATCTGGACGCGCTTTCACCGGTTCTGACCAATGGCTATTACAATCACGCGCCCATGGTGGTGGAGGCCCTGAGCGCCATGGGACAAGGGCGCGAAGCTCTGGCCTGGCTGGACCGCGAACAGGACAGCTTCACCCCGGTGGACGCCCGGACCGGCCCTATCGATCCCGATGATTGGCGCGAGCTGATCGCCGCCCGCGGCCGCTATGCTGACTGGCGCGCTTATTTTCAGGACGCCCTTGAGACCCAGCCCTGGCGTGAAGTCGCCGCCATCTGGGTGAACCGGCTGACATTCGGCTTTTCAAGCTCGGCCGCCCATGGCGTGCTTCAGACCGCCCATGCTGTCCGCGCCTTGCAATCTGACGCGACGCCCGCACGCTTGCGCGCCCTCGCGAACGCGCTGGCGGGATGGGCGAGCCGCCATAGCTCGCTGCCCATCAAGGACCAGCCAAACCAGGGCGTTCTGGATTTTCAGGCGGCTCTGAGCCGGATCCAGCCGTTAAGCGATAAGCATGCGCCGGGCGAAGGCGCGATCACCGCCGGATACGCCCAACTGGTCCACGCGCCAGGTTTCGCCGAGGAGGTGAGCCTTGTGGATCTGTCCGGCGATCTGAACGCCCGGTTTGACGCGCTCATGGCGGTGATGGCGAAACTCTTTCTGTCGCTGGCGCGCACGCCCTACACCGTCATTGTCTTCACCCATGCGGTGACCGGAACCGCCGCCGCCCGGACCCTGTCACAGATCGTGCCTGACGCCGTAGGCCGGCAACTCCTGTTCAGAGCCTTTGAACATGGCGCAGCGCTGAAGACGGCGTTCACGCCACTCGCTCTACAAAGCGAAGCCCCGCGCAAGCCCCTGGCGCCCGGCGATCCCGCCCGGCGCGCCGCCCGCCATGGCGACGATCACATGATCAAGCTGACCGAGGCGGTGCTGGACGCGTACAGACGTACGCACAACCCTGTGTTTCTGGAGGTGATCGCCCAGGCGTTCGCGGTTTTGCCAGAGCCGGAGGCACGTTGACCTGTCGCCGAAACTTGGCGAAAGCGCGTCAGAAGGGGATAAGGCGATATGTCCGCTGTCCTCAGCCCCCTTCTGACCTTGATCCTGTTGGGCGCCTTGATCACCCTGTCGGTGATTGACGCCCGGCGGTTCATTCTGCCCGACCGGATCACCTTGCCGCTGATTGCGGGCGGGGTGATCGCGGCGGCCCTTCTGGGCGCCCCGGTCTGGCTGCATGCTTTGGGAGGCATCGCCGGGTATTCCGCGCTGGTTCTGATCGAGAAGAGCTATGAGCGCCTGCGCGGACGGCCCGGGCTGGGCCGGGGCGACGCCAAATTGTTCGCCGCCGCAGGCACCTGGTGCGGCGCGTTGGCCTTGCCCGCAGTCCTGTTGTTTTCAAGCCTGGCGGCGCTGGTATACGCGCTCACTTTGAAGCTGATCCTGCGCAAGCCTGTCACGGCCGACAGCATGATCGCCTTTGGCCCGTTTCTGGCCTTCGGGATCGCTCTTGTCTGGCTGTTGCAGCAAAGCGGCCTGTCTGGTCCCGCCGGGTTCTAGAGCCGCGACGCTGCGAGACGATCCGCGCCTTGGCGGCACGAATACACGCCGCCCAAAGGCCGCACGGTTTCAGAGCCATCGCTCTCGCGCACCCGCAACAGGACATTGGTCAATCTGGGCCCCGACCCGGTCTCCTCGTCCACCTCCCCGGTCAGCGTGAAAGTCTGATCGCGGGTGGGGCCGGCATACACCCGGGAAAAGCTTTGCCCCATCACGAAGGCGCCCGATTGAGCCGCCACCTCCAGCTCGTGCACCGCGCCGTCATGGACAATCAGGGCGCGTCGCGCGCGTTCGTCCTCAAACACCACAAACGGATGACGCTCCCCCACGCCAAACAGGAAGACGCCGCATGAGCCGTCCGGCAACGATTGCGGCGGCAGACTGGTCACGCGCTCTGGAGCGCTTTGAGCCGGCGCAGGCGCCGGGCCGGGCTGGAGGCCGGTCGCAGCGCAAGCGCTCAACGCCAGCGCGCTCAAACCTGCAATAATCCACCGCATGCTCAACTCTCTCCCATCGCGCCGCTCTCGGCGACCCAGTCCGCGCCTTCAGGCTGAAAGCCCAACAGTGATAGCACCGGCCCCGCCGCCGGGTCATGCGGCGTGGCCCGCAGCCGGTAAGACGGCTGCGGCGCGCCCAGCACGATCCTGCCCTCCAGATCCAGCGTCGGACCTGATCCTGACAGACTGAGCGCCACATGCTCGCCTGCGCAAGACAGCGTCATGTCCACGATCGGCAGATCCACATCATAGCGCACGCCCAGATCGGCGAGCGCCGGGCTCATCATTGCGCCCTCCGCCGACAGACATCGCCCCTCAGGGTCAAGGCTCACAGACACCCCATCCAGCTGGACGACGGCGTCGCCAGCCAGATCGAAGGCAGGGATCGCGGCCAGGCCCGGCCAAGCGGACAGCGCGACGACGCCCTGCGCGTCCCGGATGTCGATCCCATTTGAAGTCACACCGATGACAGCCCGACCCTGAACGCGCGAATCCACGATCTCGGTCTGCACACGCATCCGGCCCGACATAATCGAGCCGGGATCAAGCGTGGTCTCCACACGCTGAAGCTCAATATCGCCACGGCGCACCCGCAGCGCCTGCCCGTTCCAGATCGTGCCCTGCACCAGTCCCGCTTGCACGCCGGAGGAGGCAAGCGCGTCATAAACCAGGCGCGCCGGAGCAGACATCACCAGCCCGGCGATCAAGGCGATGACGAACAGCACACCCAGAAAAACGCGCATCAATTCGCCTCGCTCACACGGCGCAGCGTCAATTGCGCCCGCACCCGTTCATCGGCCTCGCGATCCAGGCTGATCCGCTCCACAACGACGCCCTGCTCGCGCGCCAAAGCGTCCAGCCAGGCCAGCACGGCATTGGCGTCCGCCTGCTCCATCCAGACGCCCAGACGGCCGTCTTCCAGAGGCTGAACGCGACTGATCGCCAATGCGCGCTCGCGCGCGGTGCGATCCGCCAGGGTGCGCAAGGGTTCTTGATCCTCAGGCGCCGTGATCTGAGCGGCCAGCGCGCGATACTCCTCGATCTGCACCAGCAGGGTTTCATAGCCTTCCGCCGAGCGGGAGAAGGCCCGCAAGGCGTCAGAACGCCAGCTGATCACCGGACCCAGAACCCCGAACCAGATCAGGGTCAAAGCCAGCAAGGCCGCCAGCCCCGCCAGCAGGATCTGCTCCCGCACGGTCCGCGCCAGAAAGGCCCGCCGCACGGGCGTCAAAATATCTTGCCCCCTCATGGCAGCCTCACCGTAAATTCAGCCGATACGCCCGCCGCGCTTTGACGGGCGCCGCCATCTTCCAGCACCACGCCGCGGGCTTCAGCCGCGCGGCGCAATCGCTCGAAATCGCCAAAGCCGGAATAGAGCGCGCTCACCGACAACTCGCCGCGGCTGGCGTCAAAGCGCACCGAGTCCACCCGCACATCGTCCACTTCGCGAACAATCTCGGCCAGAGCGGACGCCAGCGGCAGAAAACCAGCCCCGCCCTCTGCGCCGCCGCGTACGGTATTGAGCGCCTGACGCATCTGGGCCGGCACATTGACGATGCGCGCATCCGGAAACAGCGTGCGAAACGCCTCAGCCTGCGCCGCGTCATAACGTTCGGCGCGGTCCTCCAGATAGGCCGCCTGCACCGCCATCAATGCGGTCGCGCTGATCAAGGCGGTCAGCGCCAGCCCCGCCGCCCAGCGCCAGGGTTTGAGCAGCCCCGCCCAATCCAGGCTCGTGGCGAACTCGTCGCCCAGAACGCGCGGCAGGCTTTCCAGGTGCGAGACGGTCAGAGCGGCCGCCTCAAGGCGCAGATCCGGCGCCGCGATGCGCGTGGCGGAGACGGCCGCCTCGCCCTGCGCCAGCGCCGAGAGGTCCAGATCCGGGCTGATCAGAATACGACGTGGAGCAAGACGGTGTCCGACGCCGGACAGGACCGGAGTCAGAAGATGCGGCTCAATGGCGCCGCAAACCGGATCAGACAGCGCCGCATCGAGATCACGCGCCGGCGCGCTCCCGGCCTCGGCCAGATCGCCTGTCCGCGTCTTGAAAACGATACGGTCGCCATAGCTCATGACCGCCAGATCCGCGTCTTGACCCTCAAGCGCCAGGGCGTCGCTTAGCGCGTAAACCGGCTTGACCAAAACCCCCGCAAGCATCTCACGCCATGCCTTGAGCCGCGTGCGGTCCACCGCCGTCAGCCAGCGCGCACCATCAGCGCCGACAGGCCCCAAGGCGACTTGCACGTCTTCAAGAGACTGCGCGAGATGATCTTCAATCAGGAACGGCGCCGCCCGGCGCGCATCGCGTTCAGACTGGCCCGGCACGGGCAAGCGACGCACGAATACATCTTCAGCCGGCAGCAACACGACGGCATGGTCGATCTGCACCGTCTGGGGCGGCTCCAGCATGTCGCCTGGCGACAGAACGCCTTCAGCGATCACCGCCCCCAAGCGGACCACGCTCCAGCCAAGTCCGGTCTGTTCCGCACTGGCGCGGGGCGGCTGAAGGATCAGCACGTCAGTCATCAAAACGCTCCAAAGCGCTGGTTGCGGCGGCGCAGATCATTGCTGTCGCGCAGCTCGGCCAGCTGCTCAAGTTGAAATTGCGTATCGGTGAGACGCACGCTCACCTCCATCTCGAACCAGCGGCTGCGCAAGCCCAGCCGCATCTTCGCCTCATCGCTCAGCTCAAGCGCGGCGATCAGGGGGTCAGCCCAGACTTCCTCCAGGCTCTCATACCCGGCGGGCGGACGACGGAACAGCACTGTCTCGGCGTCGCCCGGAGTCAGGTCTTCATCCAGCAGCACCGCCAGCAGCATGGCCCGGTCAAGCGCTACGGTGTTGATGTTCAGCGGCGGCTGCTCAGCAATGGGAAGAACGCACAAAAAAGGCTGATAACGCGCATATAGCTCTGGCGTCATCACCGGCAGGGCGCGCAATTCCTCCAGCTCGACAAAGCGCTGATTGGCGGCCCGATACGGCGGCGTGAACGCGGCGTAGGCGCGATCTTCCGCGCCGCCCGGCTCGGCGGATCCATCCAGATCCATCCAGTCTATGATCTGCGCGAGCACGCTTTCCGCCTCGCCCGGCCGAACGCCGATTTCAGCGGACAGACGCAAAAAGCCCTGACGCAAACGCTCGACTTCCAGCTGCGCCGCCTCTGTTCCGAGCCGGTCTTCGCCCGAGACTTCAGGCCGCACCAGAGCGTTGATGTTCAGACAGTTATTGTGATCAGACACCTGCCCGACCACCTGACCGTTCTCGAGCGGGAACACCACAGGCCCCGCCAGCCAAGCCTCGTCAGCGCGCATGACGGCGCGGCCGGGCTCACCCGCGTTCAGGAAGGCCGCTTCGGCCAACTCCCGTGCGCCGCGCGCCGTCCACAGGGCCTGGGCGCGCTGATCGATCTGGGCGGTCCTGAAGGCCGCAAAGCGCGTCACATCCATCAGCTGCACCGCGACCGCCGCCATCAGCGCGACCAGTAATAACGCAGCGACCAGAGCCGTGCCGCGCTCTGAGCTTCGGTTTGTCTGCTGCGTGCTCATGCGCCTCGCTCCGCTGTGGGCGACAGCACCACATGCTCCATCGGACCGAGCTCGGCCTGCGTATAGAAAACACGCAGCGCGCGCGGCCCCTGACTTCCCCCTTCGCTGTTCGGGACAGGCCGAACCTGGACGATGTCGGTCCATACCCCGCCCATCAGCGCCGACAGGCGTAAATCGGAAACGCCGGACGCGATCAGCTGGCGCACCGGCGCCGTTCCGCGCGCCTGATCGGGATAGGCGCCCGCTTCGCGCCAGAGTTGCTCGCCGTCATAGATCCAGGCCACGCGCTGCAATCCCGAGCGCGGCTGAACGCCGCCCGGATTGGCCCAGCCCGTGCGCGTCAGCACCAGAATTTCTCGCGCCTCGCCCTCGCGCGCGGGCGCTAGCGGATCGGCGCCTTGGACATCCAGCGCGAACAGGCGCGGATCGGTCAGGCCGTCTTCATCGCGCGCCGTGCGCATCACCATCTGGCCAACATCCTCGGCCATCAGGGCATGAATGCGCTGCACCGCCGCCAGATCGGACAGTACGGCTTCAGACGTCTCCTTCGCACGCAAAGACGTGGTCAGAAGGCCGACGCTGATCGAACTGATCAACGCAAAAACCATCACTGCGGCTAGCACTTCGACCAGTGAGAACCCCGCTTCACGCCGCCCGCTCATGACGTCCTCCGCAGGGTTTCAAGCGCTTGATAGACCGCCTCGGTCTCCGGATCGGAGACCACCAGACGCAAGCGCACAAGATCAGGCTGGCCGGTCGCTTCAATCTCCAGCCTCCAGGAGAAGTTCAGCCCGCCCAGCGCATATTCGCCCGTCCGTTCGCGCATCTGGCCGGGATCCGTGTCGAGGATCTGCTCACTGAGCAGATTCTGCGCAGCGATCTGCGCCAGCGTCATCTCCCGCGCCAGTGTGGCCGATCGCGTGGACGTGGTCAGCGCGTTCATCAACGCCACGCCCGCCAGCGCCAGAATCGTCAGCGCCGCCAGCATTTCAATCAGAGAGAACCCCGCTTGCAGACGCCCGGTCATGACGCCGTCCCCGGCGTTTCAGGGTCAACAAGGCTCAGATGGCCCTGCCCGTCACGCGCAATGCGGCGCCCCCCCTGCGCGCTGCGCAATTCATAAGCGAAGGGGTGGTCAAAGCCCGTCGGATCAAACCAGACCTCAGGCGCGGGAACGTCCGGAGCGCCGGTGGACAGACCGGACTCGCCCCGCCTTGCGATCGCGCCGGACTGAACGCTCAGCACCAGATCAGGGTCTTCAAAGCGATGCGCGTCAAAGGCCGGATGGTCTGTGCGCACGCGCCAGAAGCCGTCCTCAAACTGGAAGAACTGATACCCGCGCCCGTCCTGGCGCGCCGCAAAGCCCACATGCCGCCCCGTCACCAGCGCATCCTGACGCGCCTCATTCAGCGCACGCACCAGCGCCTCGCCCTCAATCTGTTCAGGCGCGTCTTCAGGGCGCAGCATCACCACGGCTACGCCCGTCACCAGCGCGATGATCGCCAGCGCCGCCAGCGTCTCCACCAGCGAGACGCCCGCCTGACAGGATCGGGGGGCAGTCCGGATCACTACGCCTCTTCAGTCCAGTTGCCGATATCAGCGTCCTCGCCCTCGCCGCCTTCACGACCGTCTGCGCCATAGGTCCAGACGTCAAACCGGCCATGCTCGCCGGGATAGAGGTAGAGGAATTCATTGCCCCAGGGGTCAGTCGGCAGATTGTTGATGAAGCCGCCTTCGGGAAACCGGGTCGCCAGACGTGCGTCAGACGGCGGGGTCACCAGCGCCTCCAGCCCTTCATCCGTGCCGGGATAGCGCCCCATGCGCAGACGATAGGTCTCCAGCGCCTGTTCGAGCTGGCTGATCTGAGTCGTGGCGGTCGAGGAGTTCGCCTGGCCCAGCATGGGCAGCACATTCATGGTGATGATAGTGGCCAGAAGCCCGATGATCACCACCACCACCATGACTTCAACCAAGCTCAGCCCGGCTTCGTCATCCTCGAGACGGCGCGCGTCATTCTTCGTGAGCAGCATGTCTCTGTGTCTCCTTGCTGGCTGCGCTATCCCAGCGCAGCGGTGTTCAGTTGCAGGATCGGCAGCAGGATCGACAGCACGATCCCGACCACCACCACGGCCATGGCGATGATGATCCCCGGCTCCAGAAGGCTCAAACCCACCGTGATGGCGCCGTCCACATCCGCTTCCATATGTTCGGCGGCGCGCTCAAACATCTCCGCCAGCCGGCCCGAGCGTTCCCCGGCGGCGACCATGTAGACCATGAGCGGCGGGAACCAGCGCGCCTGACGAAGCGCATCCGCCAGCCCTTTGCCCGTCTCCACCTTGTCGATCACGCTGCTCATCATATCCTGAAAGGGCAGGTTGTCAGACGCCCGGCGCGACGCGCGCAAAGCCTCGGGTAGCACCGCGCCAGCATTGATCAGGATCGCCATGGTGCGCGCAAACCGCGCCGCCTCGACCTTGCGGGCGAACCCGCCCAACCCCGGCATGCCCAGCTGCGTGCTCTGCACCGCGCGCTTCACAGGATCGCGACGAATCGCTACGGCATAAGCCAGCCCGGCGCCCAGGAGCAGCAGCAACAGGACCGGCCAGCTCGCCTGCAAGCCATTGGACAGCGTGATCATGACCCGCGTCAGCAACGGCAGGGTCATGTTCATGGTGTCAAACTGCTCGGCGATCTTGGGCACGATGGCCACCAGCAGCACGCAGACCACCAGCAGCGCCACGGCCCCCAGAACGCCGGGATAGATCAGCGCCGCGCCGACCCGGCGCTTCAACGCGCCTGCCTTTTCCAGATACTCCGCCAGCCGGTCGAGCACGCGGCCCAGACCGCCCGCGCCTTCACCGGCCGCGACCATGGCGCGATACACGCCGGGGAAGCTGTCGGGATAGGCGGCCATGGCCTCTGACAGGCGTTCGCCTTCCGTGACCTTCTCGCGCACCCCCATCAGAACGCGTTCCACCGGGGCCTTGTCAGCCTGACCGCCAATCAGTCCGACCGCTTCTTCAATCGGCATGCCGGCGTCGATCAGGGTGGCGAGCTGGCGCGTGACGCCGGTCAGATCCTCTTCAGACAAGCCTTTGGGCTTGACCAGCGCTTTTAAGACGCCGCTCTCAGAGCGCTCGCTGGCGCGCGCCACGGACAGAGGCGCCAGCCGCCGGCGGCGCAGCTCCTTGCGCGCGGCGGCCTCGGAGTCCGCAGACAACAGCCCTTTGGTGCGCTTGCCGGCCGCGTCCAGGGCTTCGTATTCAAACGCCGCCATCGCGCTCGCCATCCTCGCGGCACACCCGCATCACTTCGGCCAGGCTGGTTTCGCCAGCCCTGGCCAGTTCAACGCCGGACCGCCACAGCGTATGGCGGGTCTTAAAGGCGTGGCGCGCAATTTCGTTCTCGCGCGCATCCTCGTGGATCATCGAGGCGATGGCGTCATCCACCACCAGAAGCTCGTACACGCCCCGACGCCCGGAAAAGCCAGAGCCGCCACAGGCATCGCAGCCTTTGGGCCGATAGAGGATCGCGCGTTCGTCCTCGCCAAGTTCCATCATGCGGCGCTCGCCCGCATCCGGTTCATAGGCCTCTTTGCAGGACGGGCACAGCCGGCGCACCAGGCGTTGGGCCACTACAGCCTTGATTGTGGTGGCCAGCAAATAACTCTCAACGCCCATATCGCGAAGGCGCGTCACCGCGGCGGCGGCGGAATTGGTGTGCACGGTCGACAGAACGAGGTGCCCCGTGAGGGAAGCCTGCACAGCGATCTCGGCGGTCTCCACATCGCGGATCTCGCCCACCATCACCACATCGGGGTCCTGACGCAGGATCGCCCGCAACCCGGCCGCAAACGTCATCCCGACCTTGGTGTTGACCTGGGTCTGTCCCACGCCCTCAACAGCATACTCCACCGGGTCTTCCACGGTGAGGATATTGCGGGTCTGGTCATTGAGAAGATTGAGCCCGGCATAAAGCGTGGTCGTCTTGCCCGCGCCTGTGGGACCGGTCACTAGCACCACGCCATTGGGCTGGGCCAGCACGGTCTGGAAATCGCTGAGCTGGGCCGGGGACATACCCAGCTGATCGAGGGTGAAGCGCGCGCTGTCCTTGTCCAGAAGGCGCAACACCACCCGTTCGCCATAGCGAGACGGCAGGGTCGACACGCGCACATCCACGCCCTTGCCCGCCAGCGTCAGCGTCAGGCGGCCATCCTGGGGCACGCGTTTTTCAGCGATGTCGAGACGCGCCATCACCTTGATGCGGCTGGTCAGCGGCGGGGCGAGCCGCCCGCTCAGCGACACCATCTCGCGCAAGACGCCATCGACGCGCAGCCGCACCGACACCCGGTCCTCAAACGGCTCCACATGCACGTCCGAAGCCCCCGAGCGCACGGCCTCGGCGATCAGCCCGTTGATCAGACGAATGATCGGCGCATCCGAGGCGCTGTCGAGCAGATCCGCGGTCTTGGGGATGTCGTTGATGATGTCAGACAGGCTCTCGCCCGCCGCATCCTCGGCCGTATCGGACATGGAGTGAGCGAGACCGTCAAAGGCGTAAATCTCTGACAGGGCGCGATCAAAGGCGCGCGCGTCCAGGGTGCGCATCTCAAGCGCGGCGCCCGCCGCCCGACGCGCCTCCAGAAGCGCGAGGGGATCAAAATCCTCGCGCAGCAGGAAGACCGGGACGTCCCCGGTCTGGAGCGCCACGCCGCGCTCGCGCGCAAACCCGTAGTTCAGAGGCTTCAAGACTTACTCCTGCCCCGCATCCGCGTCCGGCAGCGGACGGGCGAAAGGATCGCCGCCGCCCATCATCATGTCGACGATAGATTCAAGGCTCGACGCGCCGCCCGTGGCGTCACGCTGCTGGCCGACCGCATAATCATAGCTCGTCCGGGTGACGTCGCGCATGCTGGCCGCGTCCCGCACTATGGTCGGACGGATGAACACCATGAGATTGCGGCGCGTGGTGGAGCGGCTGTCATTGCGGAACAGACGCCCGGCGCCCGGAATGCGGCTCAGCCCCGGCACGCCGCTTTCCGCTTCCTGTTCATCGGTCTCGATCAGACCGCCCAGCACGATGATTTCACCATCATCGGCCAGCACGGTCGTCTCGATCTTGCGCTGATTGGTGATCAGCTCGACGAAATCGGCGCTGACCGGTCCGGCCACAGAGGAGACCTCCTGGCGGATCTGCAGCCGGATGGCGTTGCCGTCATTGATCTGGGGGCGGACATAGAGCTGCACGCCGACGCTTTCGCGTTCGATCTGACGGAAGGGATTGGAATTGTTAGAGCCCAGCGTCTCACCGGTCGTGATCGGGATTTCCTGGCCCACCATCAGATTAGCTTCCTCGTTATCGAGCACCATCAGCTGGGGCTTTGAGAGGACGTTGGAATCTGAATCCGTATCGAGCGCATTGACGATGACGCCAAACAGCGAGCCGTCATTCAGCTCGCCGCCAAATCCGAACGCGCCGCCGCGGGCGTTCACCAGCGAGGACAGCGCCAGATTGCGCAAGTTCACATCCGTGCTGCTGGTCGCGTCAGCGCCGTCAGACGTCAGCCCGCCGGTCAAAAGCGCGCCTGTCAGCGCCAGAAGGTCCGGCTGCCGGGTCGAGCCATAGCGAGTGTAGGCGAAGGGCGTGGCGTCATCGCCATCGCCCGCCAGCAGGAACTGGA